>JBOGIV010000230.1:0-25816 GCA_050747925.1 Vicinamibacterales bacterium | reverse complement strand
TGATTTTTCTCGTGGTTGATCTCCCTCGTGGTTGATCCTCCTCGTGTCCTCGTGGTCAAAAGGCGGCGAGACAGGCGCGGTGTCTCGCCGCTGACGGGCGTCACGATAATGGCCTTAGGAGATGTCTAGAAGGTCAGCTTCACCGCCAGCTGGATGTCGCGAGGCAGGTTGGCCTGGCTCGTGACCTTCCCGAACTCTGCGTTCAGCGGGTCGGTGTTGGGGTTGTTGAACACGGCCTCGTTGAAGGCGTTCAGGAATTCCACGTGGAACTGCCCGCGGAGGCGATTCGAGAAGCGCAGTTGCTTTACCAACGAGATGTCCCACAGGTGGAGACCGTGGCCTCGCAGTCCTGGCACGCGCGACGGGAAGTAGCGAAGGTGGTTGGCAAGCCGAATTCGCTGATCGGCGCGCTGTTTGGCTGGATCGAGCTGGCCATTGGTCTGCACAGCCGCATCGTTGAAAAAGAAGCCGCTGATGTCGAAGACGGGCAGATTCGTATCACCCGAATAGTCAGTCTTCAGACTCTTCAGGTCACCCCTGAAGTAGATGTTTCGATCGTGGAAGCTGATCGGCCGGCCGCTCTGGAGCTGGCCGATGGCCTGAATGCTCCAGCCGCCCGCGAGGGCGTCCACCACGGCGGATGAGTCACTTCCCCAGCGCCGATCGCGGCCGAACGGGATTTCGTAGATGCCGCTCATCACGACCCGATGCGGCACGTCGAACTCCGAGAGCCGATGCTCATACTCCGTGTCGGTGGGATTCATCCGGAACACGCGCTCGGTGAACTTCGACCACGTGTAAGCCGCAAGCAGGCTGTAGCCGGTCGTGAATCGCTTCTCCAGTTTGAACTGCGCCGAGTTGTACCGGCTCGTGCCGTCGGACCCGCGGGTTCGGATGTTGTCGAATTGCGGGAATGGGCGCAGCAGCTGCTGTCGCGCGATGGTGGCGCCGTTGAACGACGTGCCCGGAAGAAGGCCTCGGAACGGATTGGGCACTTGCACGGTCAGGAAGTTGATGGCGGCCTGATCGCGCTCGCGGCTCGTCGACAAGTACCGCGCCGGTACCCCGTTCAACTCGATCTCTCCGGCCTGGCCGCCACCGCCTGTGGTCAGATCCCATCCGCGGCTGCCGGCATATGCGGCTTCGAACAGCCACTGGCCTGGCAGCTCGCGCTGCACGCTGAGGAGGTAGCGCATGTTCTGCGCGCTGGCAAACTCCAGCGGCGCCAGGCGAACGCCCGTCGTGCTGGTCGTGAGCTCACGGCCGAGGAACGTATCCGCGCCGAGCCGATCACCAACTGGATCCTGCACGCCGTCTGGGAACGGATTGGTCAGATTGGCCCGGAATGTCAGCCCGTTGTCGAGCGTTGGGACAATCGCCTGTGACGCGGAGTACCCCGGTTGATAGAACCCAAAGATGATGTTGGGCACGGTGTAGACGCCCCACCCGCCGCGCATCACGGTCTTGTCGGAAAGGGCGTAGGCAAAGCCCAGGCGCGGCTGAAAGTTGTTCTTGTCGGGCTCGTAAAAGCCGGCGTTACTGTCCGATGCAAACTGCAGCCCGCCGCGGGCATTAAAGGCCGACGCCGCTATTTCCGGAATCGGGTTGGCGGTATACGCCGCGCGCGCGGCCGCTTCAATGCTCACGGCCGCCGTCGGATCGAACCCTCGCACGTTGCGGTTTCGCGAGTCCGTGGTCGCCGTTTCGTACTCAAAGCGGAGACCCAGGTTGATCGTCAGCCGGTTCGTGATCTTCCAGTCATCCTGCAGGTACACGCCCTGATACCAGGTGTCGTTCAGCCGCTCCGCATTCCGATCGAGCGAGCCCCCGGTGGGAATGCCCAGCATGAACGTGGCCACGTCCTGTCCGAAGAGCGCGCCCGAGTTGTCGCGCTCTCGCGTGTAGTTCGAGCGGAAATCGTACTGACCCGCGGCGCGCCCGGACTCTGAACCGAACTCACGATAGAGCCTCAGGTCGTAGCCGCCACGCACGGAATGGTTGCCAAACGCCCGCGTCACGGTGGGCTGGAACGAATAAATGCTGTGCGTCACCGTCGCACCCATGTTGTCGCCAAGGTCAGTCAGCGAATCGAAGTCAAAGCGCGGCATGTATCGCGCGCCTCTGAAAAAGCCAGCCGTCGTCGACGAGAACCCCAGCGAGGCCGGGTCGAAGGCCCCTTGGTGCTGGCGGATGTTGGGCTCCTGGAATCGCGACCATCCGCCACGCACGTTCACGACCGTCGAGTTGGTGACGGCGTAGACGTGATCGACGGTGACGCCGTCGTTCTTGCGATACAGGAAATTGCCGACCGGCCGGATGCCATTGACCTCGCCAAAGAACGCGTTGCGTGATTCCACCCGGCTGTTGCGGACATAGCGCGCCATCACCTGCTGCTTCGGCGTCAGACGGTGATCGACCCTCGTGGACACGGAATAGAAGTCGTCCGTGCGCGGGTTGATCGAGAAGAAGTTGTTCCGTCCCTGGGCGTCGCCGGCCTGGTTGGGCATCGGATAGTACGAGATGATCTTCTGCGCCACAGGACTGAGCCGACTCGGCGGAATGATGTTCCCAGGGAACGGTGAGCGCGTCACGAATCCGCCGTCGATTCGCGCGGTCAGCGGATCGTAGATGGCGATGTTCTGGCCCAGCAGCGCGGAAAAGTCACCGTTACGCATCGCCTGCGTGGGCACGGTCTGCGGCCCCGGCTCGGGGAACTCGTCATAGAGCCATTCGACGGCACCGAAGACGAACGTGCGATCGCGCCCGTTGTAGCCCGGCAGTCGCACGGGGCCACCGGCCGATCCGCCGAAGCGCTTGTACATCAGCTCCGGCTTCGCCCCGCCAGTCTTGTTGACGAAGAAGTCGGTCGCCGACAGCTTTTCATCACGCGTATAAAAATAGCTTTGGCCCTTCAGTGCGTTCGTCCCGCTCTTGAGCGTCACGTTGACGATCGCGCCGGCGGTGTGGCCATCGCCGGCATCGAAGCTGGCCGTGGCCACCCTGAACTCCTGGACGGCGCCGGCGGGCGGCACGAAAGCGACGCGCCGCCCATTGGCCATGTTGGGCGATCCATCGAGCGAGAACTCGTTGCCGCCCGACGAGCCATCCGCATTGATGGCGGACGTGCCCGCGTTGTCGAAGGGCCGCGAGAATTTGAGATCGCCGGTGTACGCGACGCCCGGCACCAGCCGCGTCAACACGAACGGGTTGCCGTCCGAGAGCGGCAGCAAGGCAATCCGTTTCTCGTCGATGACCTGACCCGAGGAGCCCCCGCTGAGATCGAGGAGAGGACTTTCGCCGACAACGGAAATGGTCTCTTCAATCCGTCCGAGCTCGAGATGCAGGTCGAGAGTGAGGCGCTCACCGATGCGGACTTCAATCCCCTGCCGCACCAGCTTCTTGAAGCCGGAGAGTTCGGCGGTCACCGAGTACAGTCCCGGCGTCAGATAGAGGAGCCGATAAACGCCGTCGCTGTTGGCGACGGTCGAGGTCACCTGGTTGGTGGCGTCACTTGTCGCGCTGACCGTGGTTCCTGGCAACACCGCGTTCGACGTATCGCTGATGCGTCCGGTGATCGCGCCGCGGAAATCCTGCCCGATCGCAGGGACGGCGAAGCAGATGACCAACACCCAGAGTGCGCCGCCGAGCCGGGCCGCGGCGAGGTTCCTAGCGAAGCTTCGCCTCAAACCGCCCAGAAAAACACGTGAGCTCCGCTTCGCTAGGGGGCAGTGTCTTCTTGCCCCGCTCCGCGGGGCGGACATCTTCTGCGGCCTGCCAGAAACTTGCTTCAACTGTCGCCATGCAGGCCTTAGAAGATGTCCAGTCATGTCACCCTCCTGAGTCTTGCAAACGTAGCCGAACGAAAGTCTTGCAAATGTAGCCCGACTGGTGGCTCCTACTAGAACGACACGCGGGCGCCCAACTGAATTCTCCGCATGTCCCGAGCGGAGCGAATCCTGCCGAATGTGGCGGGCGCGTTCAAATTCACGCCCGGGTTCGAGAGGTTGACGATGTTGAACACATTGGTCGCCTCCACTCGAATCTGAAGCCTGGTGCTGCCCACCAGTTTCATGTCTCGGAACACACCCAGATCGACGTTGCGATAACCCGGGCCGTCGATGATGCTGCGGCGCGAGTTGCCGTCGGCGCCGATCGCCGGCTGCGCGAATTTCGTGGTGTCGAACCATTGTTCGATGAGCACAGCGCGTGGACGCCCAGCGTCCAGTATGGGATCGCCCAGGATGTCGGCGCGATCGTTGGTCAGGCCGTCGAAATTACGGTCGAGTCCCGACGAGACAGTCAGTGGCGTCCCGCTTTGCAGGGTAACGATCGCCGAAACGGTCCAGCCGTTCAGGAGCGCCCGTGTGGTGGCACCGGAATTGGCGAAGTGATCGACGACGAAGATGCCCGAGAAGGTGAAGCTGTGGGTTCGGTCGGCCGACGTGCGCCCGCGCTCGAGTTCAGGCTTGTTCGAGTTCTGCACGGCCGGCAGCCCGCCGCCCTGGTAGTCGAGATCCTCCATCGCCTTTCCGAACGAATAGTAGGCCTTCGCCGAGAACCGCGCGCCCCGCTTCTCGGCGCTCATCTGCAGCGCGTGATAGTCGCTCTCGAAAACCGATTCGAGCACGCGCGCGGCGCCCAGCACGCCTGGCTGGTACGGCCGGCGAGAGTTGACGTTGGCCGCGGTCGCTCCTGGCCCGAAGACTGGATAGTTGCGATCGATGCTCGCGGGGAGATTTCGGCCGAGCGCGCCGACGTAGGAGGCGGTCACGCTGAAATCACGAAGGAATTGTTTCTCGACCGTCACGTTCATCTGGTAGGTCTTCGGCCAGACGAAGTTGAGCGAAGGGCCAAACACCTGAGCCGGAAACGTGAACCGCGGGCTGGCCGGGTTGTACTCGAACGGAAACGGACCCACACCGCCTGGCAGGTTGCGATAGGGGTCGGACAGTGTGAACACGGTCGGGATCGATTGGCGGACCGTAAAGGGTTGGTTGTCAGCTGTCGTGTTCCACTCGTTGCCGGTGATGCTGCCATAGAAGACGCCGCCCGCGGCGCGAACCGACATCAGACCGTTGCCGGTCGGATCCCAGGCAATGCCGAGCCTCGGTGCAAAGTTGTTCTTGTCGGTCCTGACGATCCCGCGGCTGATTCCCGGGTCGCCGGGAAACAGCAGGCCCTCTGGGGCATTCGCGGAGACTTGTGACTTCGCGCCTGGAACGAAGGCGAGCTTCCGGTTCAGCGGATCGGTCAATGGCTGCTGCAGGTCGTAGCGGAGACCAAGATTGAGCGTCACTCGCGAGTGAATGCGATAGTCGTCCTGAACGAAGAAGCTGAAGTACCCACCGTTGTCGGTCTTTCGCACCGGTGCATCCTGCGACATCGTGGCGGGAAGGCCGAGCAGAAAGTCGGCATAGGCATTCCCGGTTTTGCTGCCGTTGAAGGTAAACACGCCGTAGTTGTCGAGCAGCGTGTCGTGAACGATTTTCTCGTATGAGTACTCGCCGCCGATCTTGATGGTGTGATCCCGGCGGCTGATCGTCACGCTGTCGCGAATCGAGTAATAGTCACTCCCCTCATCAGGTCCGGCGATCGACGTATGTCCATTGAAGTAACCAGTGACGGTAAGACGTGGAAGTGTGGGGTTGCCCTGAATTCTGAAATTCGAGCCCAGATCCCCGAGCGACGTGGTCGGGTTGTTGACGCGCCCGCCGTACTGCCGCGTATACGTGAAGCGCAGCTGGTTGATCATCGTCGAGCTCAGCGTCCACGTGTCGGCGACGTTGAGGTTGGTCTGCTTCCATTTGAAGTCCCGATCGACCCATGGGATATTGCCGCCGCTCCCTGTCGTGCTGGCAGACCCGGAAAGCGGCTGCGTGTCTTTGCCGGTCAGGTAGAAATAGCTGACCGCGAGCGAACGATTGGAAGAGAAGTGATGATCCAGCTTGAATGTGACTTCGTCGGTGCTCAGTGGATCGGGCGCGCTCACCTCGAAGAAGTTGTTGGGCAGATTCGACCGCGGAACAAATCGTTCCTGAATCGTTCTCGCTGCGGCATCAACGCGTGCGCCCGGGATCAGATTTCCCGGGAATGGTGATCCCGTCAGCGGATCGTTCGGCTTCTGGCTCGACTGCGAGAAGTCACCGACCCGCTCGAGCGCGGTGGGGACAACTGCGGTGTTTCGATAAAAGGTTTCTTCTTGTCGCAGGCCGGAGAAGCTGGTGAAGAAGAAGGTCTTGTCGCGTGTGAGGCGACCACCCAAGGCAGCACCATACTGATTCCGATCGAGCGGGTCCTTCGCGGAGATCCCGCCTGGAGGCGCCCAGCGCTTCGCGTTCAGCGCCTCATTTCGAAAAAACTCGAACGCGGCGCCGTGAAACTGATTGGTTCCCGATTTGGTGACGACATCGACGACGCCAGCCGGATAGCGACCGTACTCGGCGGCGTAGCTGCTCGTGATCACCCGGAACTCTTGAATCGCTTCTGGATTCGGCGCGGGATTGCCGGTGCCGCGCAAGCCGGCGGTGTTGTTGCCGCCATCGAGTTGAAAGTTGACCGTGCCGATCTGAGCTTTCTGCGATCCGTTGATGGTCGTGGTCTGTTCCGGTCCGCCGAGTGAGTTGGAGCTGTCGTTGCTGGTGACGCCGCCGGTGATGCTCAACAGCGAATAGAGATCGCGATTGACGAGCGGCAGGTTCAAGACCTCGTTCTGGCTGACCGAGCGTGACACCGCTGTCGACGTGGTCTCGACCAGAGGGGAGGCGCCAACCACGGAGATGGTCTCGGCGACATTCCCGGGCTCGATGCTGACATCGATGCGAGCGTTGCGGCCCACTTCAAGGAGAATCCCCGTCCGTGACAGGTTTTTGAACCCGTCCAACGCGACGTCAACTTTGTAGCGGCCGACCGGCATGAGTTGGAGCGAGTACTGACCAGAGAGATCGGTTGTCGCGCTGCGTGAAAACTGGGTGTCCAAGTTGGTCGCCGTCACTTGAGCGCCCGGAACCGCGGCGCCCGAAGAGTCGGTCACGGTCCCCAGAATGGTGCCGGTCGCCACTTGTGCGCGAACTGGAGTCGCCAGCAGCAATGTGCTCATGGCCGCGGAAGCGATCGATGTACCCCCGAACCGTCGAAGTATTCCCGGCAATGTGCTCACATTCATCGCCCAGGAATATAGTCCCGAGATTGGACAATGATCAAAATGTGGCAGTTACTGCTCAACCTTGAAGGTGCGAGTGCCGACGAGCTGGCCGTCGATGAGGACATCGACGCTGTAGTCGCCGATCGGAAAGCCTCCGGCGTTCACGAGATGAAACTCCGTGGCCCTGGTGCCGTCTGTCGACACGCGCTTGCTGGGCTCATCGATGACGCGGTCACGATATTTCCATCGCACGCCGATCGTGCCGCTGCCCCTCGCCGTTGTCTGGATCGACACGTAGACGGTGTCGTGAGGCTTGAAATCGGTGGTCGGCGCAGCGACGGTGTTGTCGCTGCTGTTGATCGATCGACCCAGCTGAATGGTGCTCAACGCCAACGGATCCGTACACGCCGTAGCGAGCATTGCACAAGTCAGAGCGGCGATCAGAAGTCGAGTCACTCGAGTAGGTTATCACTTCGATCGCCGCGAACTGCCGACCGCGCTCTGCGGCGCTGAACCAACCACCCGCCACTTCCGTCGACTGTGTAGATGCGGTTCGCAGCTGTTCTGGCGGTCGCGCTGTGCCTCTCGGTACGGGTCTTCGCTCAAGGGGCGAGTCCGGCCAACCCAATCGATCCGCGCGCCGTGGCCCCGTTTGCCGAGGAGTTCATTCCGGCCGAAATGGCGCGACGGCAAATCCCTGGTGCGGTGTTTGTCTTTGTCGCCGGCGGCGAGATCGCGGTCGCGCGTGGCTTTGGAGCCGCTCAGCTGGATCCCAGGCGTCCCGTTGACCCGGACCGCTCTGGGTTTTTCCTGGCGTCGGTCTCAAAGACCATCACGGCGACGGCCGCGCTCCAACTCGTAGAAAGAGGGCGAATCGATCTCCACGCCGATGTGAACACGTACCTCAAGTCGTTTCAGGTTGCGGCTGAGCATCGCCCGATCACGCTGCATCATCTGCTGACCCACACCGCCGGCTTCGATGAACGGTTGACCGGCGCTGCCGTTCGCTCCGCTCAGGACATGCAGCCGTCGTCGCGCTACCTCGCGCGAGCGATGCCGCCAACGTTTGTCGAGCCTGGACGAGTGATCAGCTACTCGAACCACGGCTTCGCACTGGTGGGTCATCTCGTCGAGGAAATCTCGGGCCGCCCGTTCGCCGACTCTTTGCGAGAGGAAGTGTTCGAGCCTCTTGGGA
Organism: Vicinamibacterales bacterium; assembly: GCA_050747925.1. GTDB lineage: Bacteria > Acidobacteriota > Vicinamibacteria > Vicinamibacterales > UBA2999 > 12-FULL-67-14b. Next base: position 17,480 of record JBOGIV010000230.1, on the reverse strand, counting down.
TGCTGCGCAGCGGCTCGTTGACAGGACGCATTCCGGAAGATTTTGCGGTCGCGTACGACTTTGTCCGCGGAGGGCCTCGGGCTCTCACGCCGGATTACCTCCAGGTTGCATCCGCCGGCGCGTTCTACACCACGGGAACGGACATGGGGCGCTTTCTCATCGCGCACCTGCGAGGAGGGGCGTATCGTGATCGACGCATCCTTCAACCCGAAACGGTGGCACTGATGCACGCGCAGCACTTCACTCAGACGCCGGATACGTCGGGATGGGCGTACGGGCTTTGGGAAGATGCAAGGGGTGGGCAGCGTGCGCTCCTGCACAACGGCGGTGGCAAAGGGTTTCGGGCGCTGTTGTACCTGCTTCCGCAACAGGACGCCGGCTGCTTCCTAGCCTACAACCTCGCTGATCGACATGACGATGGCGAGCTCCTGGAAGTGCTGATCACTCAGTTTCGACGGCGGTTTGTTCCCGAACAGCCGACAATCGGCGCGCGAATCGTTGAGCCGCCGTCTACCGAACGATTCGCTGGAGACTTCCTCTACGTCCGTCGCTCCCGAACGACGTTGGAGAAAATGATCGCGGTTGTCAACCGTGTGCGTGTCAGACGAGGCGACAACGGCACGCTGACAATGGCGAGAGCCTCTGATGCGCCGGTTCCGCTGACCCAGATCGGACCGCGGCTCTTCCAGCGCGCAGACGGCCGTGGCGTGGTGGCCTTCGATGCCGTCGTTGCGGGGAGGCCAGATCGGCTTGTCGCGATCACCGACAGCGGGTTTCCCGCCGTCTACGAACGAATCCCTTTGATTTTGACGCTGCGGGCTCAGGTGATTTGGGTCTCTGCCATGGTGCTGGTGTTTCTCTACGCCGCACTGTGGCGGCCGATCGCCGGTTTCCTTCAGAGATCTCATGCGACCGTCTGGGATTCGAAGCGGTGGTCCACGTGGCTGGGGGCGTCGCCAGCGCTCTGAACGTCCTGTTCCTGGTCGGCTTCCCCGTGTCGTTTCTTGGGCGCATGGAGGGTGGAGTCCCGGAGTTCCTTTACGGCGTGCCGGCAATGTCCGCTGCGCTGTTGAGCATTCCGCCTGTCACCGCGCTGTTGAGCGTCGGCGCATTGATCGCGGTTGTCGGTATGTGGCGGGACCGGCGAACGTCACGAGGGGCGAGACTCGGGCACACGCTCGTGGCGTGTGCGCTGCTCTCCTTCGTCCTGTTCGCGTGGTTTTGGCGCGTGATGACTCTGTCGGCCTGACTCACGCTCGCGCGTGAATTTCTTCATGAGGAAATTCGAGCACGGCGCCGGCGCACGCCGACCCGGATTCCTGGCTCGACCCTTTGCGTTCCACACACATCTCGATCGATGTGCTCATCAGGGCGGCACGATCGCTGAGAATGTTGGTGTTGTGGAAGCGCGTGAGATGACCATCGATACGCCGCCGCGAGCCGACCGTCGGGAGTGGATCGGGCTTGGCGTCATCGCACTGCCCTGCCTGCTCTATTCGATGGACCTGACGGTGCTGAACCTTGCCGTGCCGTCGCTCAGTGCCGACCTGGCGCCCAGCAGCGCCGAGCTGCTGTGGATTATCGATGTCTACGGCTTTCTGGTCGCTGGTTCGCTGATCACGATGGGCACGCTCGGCGATCGCATCGGCCGCCGGCGGCTGCTGCTCATTGGCGCGGCGGCGTTTGGCGCAGCCTCGATCCTGGCCGCGTTGTCGACCAGCGCCCGCATGTTGATCGCCGCGCGTGCCGTGCTCGGCCTGGCCGGAGCGACACTTGCGCCTTCGACGCTGTCGCTCATCCGCAACATGTTCCTCGACCCCGAGCAGCGGGCGCTGGCCATCGGCGTGTGGATTTCCAGCTATTCGGCGGGAGCGGCGATCGGTCCCCTCGTCGGCGGTGTCCTTCTCGAGCACTACTGGTGGGGTTCCGTGTTCCTGATCGGCGTGCCGGTGATGCTGCTGCTGCTCATTGTGGGCCCGCTACTGTTGCCAGAGTATCGAGATCCCAACGCCGGTCGTCTGGACGTCTTGAGTGCGGCACTCTCGCTCGCGGCCATGTTGTCGGTGATCTACGGCCTCAAGCAGATCGCTCAGGACGGGCTGGCATGGCTGCCTCTGCTTGTGATTGCCGCAGGCGTGGCCGTGGGGGCGATCTTCGTCCGCCGGCAGCAACAGCTCGACGATCCCCTGATCGATCTCCGTCTGTTTCGAGCGCCGGCCTTTGCCGCCGCTTTGGGCGCCTACACGATCGCCACGTTCGTCGCGTTCGGCCCCTACGTCTTCGTTGGACAGTACCTGCAACTGGTGATGGGGCTGTCGCCGCTTCGCGCCGGTCTCGTCATGATTCCATTTGCCGTCACCTTCATCGTTGGCTCATTGCTGACGCCAGCGATCGTGCGACGGTTCCAGCCTGGGCCAGTGATGGTCGGAGGTCTGGTCGTCGCGGCGCTCGGTTTCTTGATGCTCGCGCTCGTGGATCAATCGAGGGGCCTGGCCCTCGTGATCACAGGGTTTGTCGTGTACTCAACCGGCCTCGCCCCCGTGTTCACGTTGGCCAACGACCTGATCATCGGCGCCGCGCCGCCCGAGAGAGCCGGCGCTGCGTCAGCGATCTCCGAGAGCGGATCCGAGCTCGGCGGAGCGCTCGGCATCGCGATTCTCGGCAGCGCCGGAACCGCGATCTATCGCGCGGCAATGGCGAACGTCTCGCTCGCCAACATTCCGCCGGGGGACATGGACGCCGCGCGCGCGACGCTTGGCGGCGCTAACGCGGTGGCCGCGCGTCTTCCCGACGCGGTCGGTGTGGAGCTGCTCTCGGTCGCGCAACGTGCGTTCACCGATTCACTGCAGCTCACATGCGCCGTCAGTGCGTCCCTCTCGTTGATCACCGCAGTCGTGGCAGGTCTCGCCCTTCGAATCTTACGATCCGACGGTCATTCCGGCGCCTGACCGATTGAGGCTTGTCCTCACCGGTTCGAACTCGTAAGCTCCGCCGTCTGGCGGGTGCGCAGCCGCGGCCTGCGTGATCGCTTTAGCCTGACGCGAAGGTTCGCGGAATCGCCGCGGTGGTCCGCTGTCCTATCAATTGACGCGTTACCAGATGAGGCGGCCACTATCCGTTCGAGACCTGTAGCAGTGCTCACTTTTCTGCTGGCCTTGACTCCGGTCATCGCCAGCGCCAATGCCGGCGGACCGGCCAACCGCCGCACGCTCATTCTGAATCCCGGAGGGTTCTCGTTCCCGTGACGAGAACCAGCGGTCCCGTTTAGCGCGCGGGATTCTCAACCGTGAGACGGCGGACCCAGAGACCGTTCGCCGCTTCTCGCCTACCCGACATCGGTGTCGTGAACAGCGATGAGAATCGGGCCCCCGCTTGACCAGGGGGCACGGTCGACACGAGGCCACCGACCCCTCGCAGCCGCTCGGCCGTCGCCGACGGCAATGGGGCCGCGTCGCGTGGCGCGCGGCCGGCGCTCGGCGTCGCGAGGGCCGCGAACGCCTCTTCGAACGCGGGCACGCGATCGGGGCTGGCAAAAACGACGAAGTGTTCGCGTCCGCCCGCGCTGGTGACTTGCCAATACAGATCGCCTGGCACTCGCACCCGCTGATTGGCCGGCAACGGATTCTGAACGCGTGAACCGGGCAGCGGGAACAGCAGGAACGGCTCGCCTTGCTCCGGCTCGTTGACGATGTACAGAAACGTCGGTACCGTCGCCTGCACCGTGAAGAACAGGCGATCGCCGATGGCGAGCCTGGTTTCAGGGCCGAGTGGCTCGGCAGCCGCGTCGGTGACGCGGTAGAAGCCGGCGTCGATCTCGTAGGAGGCGCCGGCGGGCGCGCTCGCCGATGACGGCGCAGCGGTGGGAGCGGAGACGCGCGACGCGGGCTCGGGCGAGGTCGCCGGTGCCGCGCGCCACAGCCAGGATGCGATCGCCGCGAACGCGATCCCTGCGACCAGACCAACGACGATCGTCCTCGATGGCCGCCGCGCCGCAATGTGCCGCGATGACGGCTCGATGAAGTGAGAGAGCGCCGCGGCAAAGGTGCCAGCGCTTTCATAGCGCATCGCCGGATTGGCGGCGATGGCTTGCTCGACCGCGCGAACGAATTCCTCCGGCAGATCGGGCCTGGCATCGCGCAGCCGCATCGACTCGCCGCGTTCGTGCTTGCTGACGACGTCCGTCCAACTTTGTCCGCCGACCGGATACGTGTCGGTCACGAGGTGATACAGCAGGACTCCGATGGCATAGATGTCCGACGCGCGGCTCTGCGGCTGTCCACTCAACACCTCCGGCGCGAGGTAGACCGGTGTGCCGACGATCTTCTGCTCGCGTGCGCGCATCGTCGGATCGTGGCTCGCGCCAAAGTCCATCAGGACTGTTCGTCCGCCCTCTTCGCGCATCACGTTGTGCGCCTTGATGTCGCCATGCACGAGGCCAGCGTGGTGAACCGCCGCGACGGCGTGGCAGACGTCGAGACCAATCAACGCGGCTTCGCGAGCGCCAAAGGCACCCTGCGTCTTGAGGAGGCTTTCGAGCGTACGGCCTTTGATGAGCTCCATCCAGAGGCCGACCCGTTCCTGAGTGTCGTCCGCGCCGTACACTCTCACGACGTTCGGATGATTCACCTTGGCGAGCAGGCGCGCTTCCTTCAGCATCCGCGCCGGATCCGTGCCGCGGGAGGGGAGCAGCTTCAGCGCGACGTCTTTGGCGAGGCGATTGTCGTGAGCTTTGTAGACGCTGCCGAACGCGCCCTCGTCGATCTTCGCGATGATCGTCAGGTGTCCCCAGCTGCGCAGCGATGTCGGGGCAAAGCCGGGAAGATCGGTCGTGACCTCCGCGTCGCCAAACGTCAGCCTGAGCTGCGAGTGAGCGGCGGCGATCGCCTCGAGCGACTGCAGCTCGCGCAGAATCTGGGTGTGCTCGGCGGAAACCTCGGCCTCCTCGCGCGCCCACTCGACGGGATCGCCGTCGGCAATGGCGCTCGCGATCGACTCGAACCGGTCATCGTCATGCCCGCGAGCCATGCGCCATCTCCTTTGCCAACCGCACGAGGGCGCGATTGACCGTCATCTGCGCCGAGGCGGCGCTGTTCTTGCCAAGCACTTCCGCGACTTCATTCCACGAGAGCCCCATCTCGATGCGCGCGACGATGGCTTCGTGGTCGTCGGCTTTGAGCCGGAGCAGCGCGCCTTCGTAGCGATCCAGGAGCTCGGTCCCGATGGCCTGTTCCAGCGGCGATGGATCGGACGCCGGCCGCTCGGCCGACAGTGGGTCGGGAGCTGGCACCCGCTGCGCTCGTCGGATCACGTCGCGGATGCGATTGAGCAGCGCCTGTCGCACATACGCTTGGAAGGCCCCTTCGTGCCGCGGCTCGAAGCCCTCGAGATGCTGGACCACCTGCGTCAGCGTCGCTTGCACGAGATCCTGGGTGTCGACGGCGTCGCGAGCCCAGCCGGGCAGGCGTCCATGAGCCCAGCGGCGAAGGCGGGGCAGGTATCGCGCGCAGAGATCGTCCAGGGCGGCTTGATCGCCTTGGCGCGCGCGCAGCACCAGGACCATGGAAGAGTCGGGGGCGGTCATCAGATGACGGCTTCCAATTGTCGGCGACGGCGCCCCTATCATAGCTGTGAGCCCTTCCACACCTTGTAATAACGACGGCCGGCCCAAGAACTAACAACGTCCGCGGGTTCAGTTGTGAGGATCGGCGCGCGTCGTCGTTGAAGTGAGATAAGCTCGTCCGTTCTTGACGACGCAATCGGTCGGTCCTTGGACTTTGGCCGTGTGGGGGGCTAATGGCGTCTGGACCCAGGAAACCGTGGGCACTACTTGGGTATACGGTCGCGGCGGGCGGAGCCGGAATGCATCCGCTGAACCGCGCCGAAGAGAGGGAGATCAGGGCCATCTGCGAAGCGGCAGACCTGGACCACATGCACGTGGTGCTGCAGACCGATTTCGGGAACCGGCCAGAGGTTTACCGCGAGGTGCTCCGCCCTGGCGCGGGTCGTCGTGGATCGACCAAAGCGCCTCGATTGAGATTCTGGCGACAGCTCCTCCACGACCTCGAAGGGTCGGACGTACGGTTCGAGGAGCATCCGAAACACCTCGATGCCGCGTCGCGCAAGGTCGTCACCGACTTCTTCAGGTTCGGGCGGCGTCAGTGCCCGGCGGATCGTTACGCCGTCTTCTTCTATGGTCACAGCTTCGGCCCGATGGGTCTGTTTTACGACTCGCGAAAACCCAGCGGCACACCCAAGACGCTGCGATTGACCAAGCTGGCCTCCGCACTGCGGTCGGCTTCAGGCCCGGTGGACCTCGTTATGTTCCGCGACTGCTTCGTCGACACGCTGGAGATGGTCTATCAGCTCCGCGGCGCGGCCAGGTTCATGATCGCGTCCCAATCGGGTGTGCCAATCGCCGGCGCGTGGCCCTGGCCGTCGATGCAGTCCACGCTGATGCCAAGCGCCTCATCGTCGGACGTGTCGCGCGCGATTGCCACGCAACTCGGAAGCTTCTTCGATGTCAAGGCGAACCGGGGGGGCGATGAGGCCGTTCCGGTGTCATTGACCAATATCGAAGCGGCGGGCGCTGTGACGGTCCCGCTCAGGAACCTTGCGGACGCCCTCGAGACGGCACGACGCAATCCAGCGCGCAATGCCGCGTGCGCCAGGGCGATCGATCTCGCCAGGGTCGGGCATAATCCGGCGAAGCTGGGCGACCCTGCACTGGTCGACATCACGACGATGTGTCAGAACCTGCAGGAGCTGGGGAGGGATCCAGTGGCGCGGGCTGCAAAGCGATTGGGCCACGTCGTGAACACGCAAGTCATCATGGAATACCATTCACGGTCGGCGCGTTTCCGGGGGCTGAACATCTATTGCAAGCCGGTTACGAAAGCGGATTTCAATCGGTCGTTCATCGAGGCAAGCGATGAAGAGGACATTCGAAGCGATGCCCGCTACTACAAGACACTCGCCTTGAGTCAAGAAACCGGCTGGGATCGGATCGCGCAGAATCCGCTCAAGCCGTAGTTGGGCCGGGTAGGCCAGGTAGGCCGGGTGAGCCAGGTGGGCCGGGGCCAGTGGGGCGGGTAGGGCAAGTAGGGCGGGTTGGGGAACAAGCAAGGCTGGTGGGCGCAATTGATCGGTAACCAACAAGGAGGCAATGTGGCAAAGGCAAACGGGAACGGGAAGGGCCCGAATGAGGGCGGGAAACGGAAGGGCAAGAAGAAGAAGGCGGCCAAGAAGCGCTAGGCAACGCTGCCAGTCCGCATCGAGGTGGGCGATGCGTCGTCTAAAGTGGCTCATTCTCGCTGCAGTGCTCGCGGCTCCTCAGCTCACCGGGGAGCCGCGAGTGACCACCTTTCAGCAGGACGTCTCGATCCGTCAGGCGCTCGATCGCGGCGACTATGAAGACGCCGAGCGGCGAGCGACTTCTTGGTACACCGAGACTGAGCAGGCGTACGGGCCAGAGTCGCTCGAGTTGGCCCGCGCGGCGGATGTGCTGGTCGAGGCGCTGCTCGAGAACGGCAAGAGCGCGTCAGCCACGATACTCGACGTCGCAGAGCGTGCCGTTCGCGTCAAGGAACAACGTCTCGGCGCTGATCACATCGACCTCGCACCTTCTCTTCATAATCTCGGATCGCTCCATGCGTCGCGCGGTGATTTCCCCCGCGCTCTTTCCATTCATGAACGTGCGCTCGCGCTCAGGCGGCGCGTCGGTGGTGAGCCGGTGGTGGCCATCGCCGACAGTTTGGACTTGGTCGCCTTCGTGCTGATTCAGCTCGAGCGCTTTCAGATGGCGCTGCCTCTTCTGGAGGAAGCGCTGGCGATCCGTCAACGCCGATCGCCGGAAGCGCCACTCGGGGTCGCGCGTACGTTGGAGCTCATCGGACTCACGCACCTCCGCCTTGGTCGATACCGCGAGGCTGAGGCCTCTGTCGCGAGTGCACTGACGCTGTGGGAACAACACGCGCCTGCCCATCCGGGCAAGGTGTCCGTGCTCCTATTGAGGTCCTCAGTGGCCTATTTGGGCGGCGACGTTCTTGGGGCGCGACGGATTTCGGGCGACGCGGCACGACTTGCGCGCGAAGTGCTCCGTCCTGACCACCCCATGATGGCCTGGGTGCAGAGAAGTCTGGCGGTAGGCGAAGACGCGGTCGGCAACACGGCCGAGTCTCGCCGTCTTCGGGAGGACGGCATGCGCCTCGCCGAACAGTTCTTGCCCACCTGCGATCCGGAGGTGTCGTCGGCGCTAAATGAGCTCGGGCGCGCGCGAATGGACGAGGGTGACTTCGCCGCGGCACGGGCGCTGTACCGTCGCAAAGCGTCCAACGTCGAAAAGTGCTTTGGCCCTGTCAACGACGCCATGGCGACGACCGTGTACAACCAGTTCGACGCCGCACGCGAGATGGGTGCGTTCGCGGAAGCCGAAGCGCTTGGCAATCGAGCCATCAAACTGTGGTCCGAGGCGCTCGGTCCGAATCATCCGTTCGTCGCGTTCGGGTCCTACCAGGTCGCGACGTTCGAGGCTTCTCGTAAGCGGTATGCACGCGCTCGAGTTCTGTTCGAGCGCTCGCTGGCGATCCGGAGGCAGGCGCTTGGTGCGAAGCATCCTGATGTCGCTCTGACGCTGATTCCATATGCCCGCATGCTCGCGGAGATCGGTGATCGCGCGGGGGCCGAAGGCCTGCTGCAGGAGGCGATCGACATCCTTACGGTTGCCCCGTCCAGATTCGCCAACGCGAAGGCGAGGGCATTGGAAGTCCGCGCGCTCTTGCAGAAGCGAGAGGGCGACTACAAGGCGGTCCGCGCGACCCTGGCCGAAGCGCTCGCCGAAAGGGAGCGCATTTATGGCGTCGCCCACCCCTACGTCGCCACAAGTCGTGCCGATCTGGCGTCCGCCGATCTTGCCCTGGCGCAGTACGACGTGGCCCTTGCCTCCGCTTTGAGCGTCGAGCAGGCGGGTCGGGATGTGCTCCGGTTCACCGTGCGGTCGCTGCCAGAGCGGCGCGCGATGGAATTCGCTGCAGCAAGACCACGAGGATTGGATCTCGTGCTGTCGATAGCTGCCGGCGGGCACGCGAACAACACGTCCGCCGTTCTCGACTCGGTGATTCAATCCCGCGGCGTCGTGCTCGACGAAGTTGCGGCCCGGGCGCAGTCGACCACCAGCGGCGATGCCAGGCTGGCCGCGCTCGCTCGCGCGAGAGAGCGCGTCGCGAGCTTGATGGTGCGGAGTCTGCGCGGCGACACCGTGCCAGCCGCGGTTCTTGCTGAAGCGCAGAAGGAGAAGGAAGACGCCGAAGAGGCGCTCGTCGAACAGAGCGCGGCGATGCGCGCCGAGCTGTCGCGCGCACGCTCGGGACTGGCCGATGTCCATCGTGCGCTGCCGGCGCGCTCGGCCCTCGTGTCGTTCGTTCGCTATGACCGGACGACGTTCAGCTCCACCGGCTCACGAACCACCTCGCGCATCGTCCCGTCCTACATCGCCTTGGTCGCGCGCGCGGGCGAAGACGGGATCGCGATCGTCCCGCTGGGATCCGCGGTTGCGGTCCAGGATGCAATCGCGAGGTGGCGGGCCGAAGTCGATGGCCGGACGCTGGTGTCGGCCGCGTCGCCTGCGGATGCCGAGCGCGCGTACCGGATCGCCGGTGGGCGCTTGCGCGCGCGGATTTGGGATCCGCTGGCCGCACACCTTCGAGAGATTGATCGCGTGTTCATCGTTCCCGATGGCGCTGTGAACACCATCAGTTTTTCAGCGCTCCCGACTGGGAGTGGCAAATACCTGATCGAGTCCGCGCCCGTCATCCATTACCTGGCGACCGAACGCGATCTGATTCGCAACGACGATGAGGCAACCGGACGAGGTCTGCTAGCGGTCGGCGGTCCTGCATACGGTCAGACTCCGGCGCCGACGCCAACAACGGGCGCGGCTTCCAGCGGTGGCGGTCGTCTCGTGTTCGAAGATCTGCCGGGATCGAGGGCCGAGGTCCAGGACATCGCGCGTTTGTGGGGCCCTACGCAGTCGTCAATTGATGAGCCAACGCCCACGGTGCTGAGTGGCCGTGCAGCGAACAAGGCCGCCGTGACGAAACTGGCGACCGGCCGACGAGTCGTGCATCTAGCGACACACGGATTCTTTCTCGGGTCGCCACGCGCGTCAGGCTCCGTGAACACTCGCGGCATTGGCGGACTGGTACCAGTTCAATCAAAGAACGTGGAAGAAAACCCGCTACTCTTGTCCGGCCTCGCATTCGCAGGCGCAAACCAACCATCGACACGGCCGGGTTCCGACAACGGCATCTTGACGGCGGAAGAGATCGTTGCGCTCAGTCTGTAGGGAACGGAATGGGCGGTCCTGTCCGCGTGCGACACGGGACTCGGTCAGATCAAAGCGGGTGAAGGCGTCTTCGGTTTGCGTCGAGCGTTTCAGATCGCGGGTGTACGGACCGTCATCACCAGCCTGTGGTCGGTCGAGGATCACACGACGCGGCTGTGGATGCGAACGCTGTACGAGGGTCGGCTTCAGCAGAACCTGTCCACCGCCGACGCGGTTCGCGCCGCCGGACTGCGCGTGCTACGTGATCGGCGCGCACGCGGCCAGAGCAGTCATCCGTTCTACTGGGGCGCCTTTGTCGCCGCGGGCGATTGGCGGTGAGGCGGCTGCTTCCTTCCGGTTCGACTTCAGCGTAGATTGACGGGGTATCGTGCTCGTTCGTCAGAGAGCGAGGCGATCGGCCTCCGACGGCCACGTGTCGCAGTCCTGAGCCGCTTGAGCCGGTGAAGTCAGACGGTCCACCTCGCCAACTGAGGCCTCCATGGAGCCGGAAGCGAACCGGGTCACAGCGCCGAACCGGACCGATCGTCGCCTGACTGCGGAACATGTGAGCGCTCGCGCCCTGTTGGAGGCCGCAACCTTCGACGAGGCGGCGCCCAGAATCCTGGAGGCGATCTGCAGCGACCTCGGCTGGGAGCATGGCGCGTTCTGGACGGTCGACCAGGAAGCGGACGTGCTGCAGTGCGTCGAGACCTGGCATCCTCCGTCCAACAGCTTCCCGGAGTTCGATGCGATCAGCCGGCGCACGACCTTCCGGCGCGGCATCGGTCTGCCGGGACGCGTCTGGGCCACCCGTCACCCTGCGTGGATTCCAGACGTGGTCAGGGACTCGAATTTTCCACGCGCACCGATCGCGGCACGCGAGGGACTCCATGCCGCGTTTGGCTTCCCGATCCTGCTCCACGGCGAAGCCGTGGGCGTCATGGAATTCTTCAGCCGCGAGATTCGGCCACCCGACGACGAGCTGCTGTCGATGCTCACCGGCGTCGGGAATCAGATCGGCCTGTTCGTCGATCGACACCGCGCGCAGGAGGAGCTCGATCGGTTCTTCATGCTCTCGCTCGATCTGCTGTGCATCGCCGGATACGACGGCTTTTTCAAGCGCGTGAATCCCGCCTGGCAGCGGGTCCTGGGCTACACCGAAGCCGAGTTACTGTCCACGCCGTATATCGAGCTCGTCCATCCCGACGATCGCCAGGCGACCGCCGCCGAGAGCTCGAAGGCGGAAGCACACGACGTCATCCATTTCGAGAACCGTTACCTTCACAAAGACGGCACGCTCCGATGGCTGCTCTGGACCTCGACGCCGTTCCCGGAACGCCAGGTCGTGTACGCCGCCGCGCGCGACATCACCGAGCGCAAAGCCGCCGAAGAGACGATGGCGCACTACGCTCGCGACCTGGAAGATCAGGCGGCGCGCCTCGCGCAGCTGGTCAAAGAGCTCGAACTCGCCAAGCGGCGCGCGGAAGAGGCGACCGAGGCCAAAAGCGAGTTCCTCGCCAACATGAGCCATGAGATCCGCACACCCCTCAACGCCATCCTCGGCATGACGGCGCTCGCTCTGCGGACCAGGCTCTCGGCCGTTCAGCGGGACCACCTGGTCACCGTCAAATCGTCCGGCGAATCACTGCTCCAGATCATCAACGACGTACTCGATTTCTCGAAGATCGAAGCGCGCCGGCTCGAGCTCGATCGCGTGGAGTTCAATCTGCGCGAAACGGTTGGGAGCGCGGCAAAGCTTCTGGGCGTGCGCGCCGCCGAGAAGAGCCTCGAGCTGGCGTGCGACATTGCCGCCGATGTGCCCGAGCTGCTGCTCGGCGACGAGGGGCGCCTTCGTCAGGTGCTGCTCAACGTCATGGGGAATGCCATCAAGTTCACCAGCGAGGGCGAGGTCGTGCTTCGGGTCAGTGTGGCGGCGATCGGCAGCGGGGCTGCGGCGCTGGATTTCGCTGTCACCGACACCGGCATCGGCATCCCGCCCGACAAACAACAGCAGATTTTCCAATCGTTCACGCAAGCCGACAGCTCGACCACGCGGCGCTATGGCGGCACGGGGCTGGGTCTGGCGATAGCCCTCCGCCTGGTTGAGCTGATGGGCGGCCGGATGTGGGTCGAGAGCGAGCCCGGCCGCGGCAGCACGTTCTACTTCACTGCAGTGTTCGGCATGCCAACCGCTGAGACGGCCCGGGCGTCGAGGGGTCCCAAAGCTCTGGAAAGCCTATCCGGCCTGCGCATTCTCGTCGTGGACGACAACGCCACGAACCGTCGCATCTTGGAGGAGCTGCTTCGGAGCTGGCACATGAAACCGGCAGCCGTCCGCGATGCCGCGTCGGCGCTGTCGACGCTTCGGCAGGCGGTGAAGGACGGACAACGGTTCGATGTCGTGATCTCCGACGGCCAGATGCCCGACGTCGATGGCTTCATGCTCGCGCGCCGGATCAGAGAGGACAAGCGGCTCGCGAAGACGCGCATCGTCATGCTGACGTCGATGGCCAGCGGCGGAGACGTCGGGCGCTGCCAGCGGCTCGGCGTCAACGGGTATTTGACCAAGCCTGTGAATCACTCGGACCTGCTGGATGCGCTCGCGAGCCTTTTCGGGGTTGCCAGTCGAGTGTCGACACCGAGCGCAAAGGCGGCGCCGCGACGCCAGCTGCGAGTCCTGGTCGCCGAGGACAATCCAGTGAACCGCAAACTGGTCACGAAGATTCTGCAGAAGCGCGGACACAAAGTGAAGGCCGTGGAGAACGGCCGTGCCGCCGTGGAGTCGATCACGCGTCCTGCGGGCAAGGTGTTCGACACCATCCTGATGGATCTACAAATGCCCGAGTTGGGCGGGCTCGAGGCCACGCAGGCGATCCGGGATCATGAAAAGGTCACCGGCGCGCACGTGCCCATCGTCGCGCTCACTGCCCGTGCCATGCAGGGAGATCGCGAGCGGTGCCTCGCCGCGGGCATGGACGGCTATGTCTCGAAGCCGATCGATGCCGACGAGCTCATCATCACGGTTGAGAGATTCGGAGACACCGGCGCGAAGGCTCGGCCAGACGCGAGCCTGGCACACGTGGACAAGAGACCGGCGACTGGAGCCGGCGACCCCCTCTTCAATGAGGCGGCCGCGCTCGCCTATACGGGGGGCAGCCGTCGCCTGCTGAAAGAAGTCATCGCCGTGTTCCGATCGACCCGTGGGGCGTCGCTTCGACGAATCGGCGCGGCAATCCGCCGCCGTGACGGCGAGGCGCTTCGCGAAGCGGCCCATGCCATCAAGGGACCGATTGCGACGGTTGGATCAACGATAGGGCGCGAGGTCGCCGCCGAATTGGAGCTGATGGGACGTTTCCGCCGGTTCGAACAGAGCTCGGCGGCGTATCAGCGCCTCAGCGATCATCTTCGTCAACTGGAAAAGGCATTCGCAGCCGCCGGCCTGTCCGGCGCGCGCCGCCACAAACGCTCCGCGCGAGCCTCTCGCGGCGGGACGTCCAAACGAGGTCACCATGAGCCGAATCCTCGTCGTCGACGATGACGCTGCGACGCGTCATCTGATCACCACACTCCTGAAGAGCGCCGGCTTCACCACGAGCGTGGCGAAGGACGGCGTGCAGGCGCTGAAGACGCTGCAGGCCAAGACCTTCGACCTGCTGCTACTGGACGTCTGGATGCCCCGGATGAATGGCCTGGATCTGCTTGCTCAGCTACGCACTCGCAAAGCGCGCCCCCGCGTCGTCGTGATGACGTCGGATGACGCGCCGGAAACACTGTTGAAAGCCGTGCGGGCGCAGGCCTTCAAGTATGTGCACAAGCCGGTGGACGCGACCGTCTTGCTCCAGACGGTCCGCGAAGTCCTGGACGCTCCCAAGGCTCCGGCGATCGAAGTGATTTCAGCACGCCCGGAGTGGGTCGAGCTGGTGGTGCCCTGCACACGCGAGGCTGTGGAACGCCTGACGGGTGTCATGACCCAGCTCGATACCGATCTCGCCTCAGACCTGCGCGAGTCGATCGCGTATGCGTTTCGCGAGCTGCTGCTCAATGCCATCGAGTGGGGTGGCCGCCTCGATCCGAAACGAAAAGTGCGCATTTCGTACCTGCGGGCGCGCCGCATGCTGATGTATCGCATTGCCGACCCGGGTTCTGGGTTCGAAATCGACAATCTTCCTCACGCCGCCATCGGCCAACCCGCTGACACTCCAATTCAGCACATGCTGGTGCGCGAAGAAAAAGGGATTCGGCCCGGTGGCTTCGGACTCTTGATGGTCCGCGCCAAGGTCGACGAGCTGCTCTACAACGAAAAGCGGAACGAGGTGGTCTTCGTCAAGTACCTCTGAAGGCTCCTGGCCGGAATGCCTCTACGGTCCGGAGACCATCGCACGCGACAGAGCACTCGAGATAATCGCGACTGCGATCCCGGCGATGGCATCCGCAAGGTAGTGGTATCGGCCAAGTACACTGCCGGCCATGATGCTGAGCGCCAGCAGCATGAACACCAGTCCGGCCTCGGGTGCGAGGCCAGCTACCGCGAGCGCGGTCGCCACCGCGCCAGCGGCATGGCCGCTCGGAAAGGTATTCAGCTGGATGCTGCCGTGCTGCAGCAGCTTCAGGTTGATCGTGCGAACGAGCACGTGTCGTCGATCGATCGCCGTGGCGCCTTCGATCGTGCGCGGCGGCCGTGTGGGCGCCCATGGCACAAGGCCATAGCAGACGTAGAGCGCGATGAGAACGTTGGTCCAATACAGGTCGGCCGCCTCCGGAAATCCGGACAGGTAGAGCCAGAGGAAGCCCGCCGGCACGGTCGGGTAGCAGAACAGGTAGGCGAGCTCGAAGTATTCCAGGACTACCCGCGGAGCGCGCGCGGTCCACGCATCAAGCCACGACACCGGAAAGACTCGCCGATCAACGGCGAGCAGCTGCGCTTCCAATGGCGTGTTGACAGGCCCAGCGAGCATCCCTGCCAACCAATAGCCTGCCAGAGCGTAGATGCCGGACATCCAGTCGCGCACGCCGACGACCACGGGGGTGGACGGCACGCTCGCCAGCGCCAGGACGATGACAATCGGGAGCGCGGCACAGGTCATCACGAGCCGGCGACGCGCTGGCGCGATGGGCCGGAGCCCACTGACTATCGCGAGATAGATGAAATAGCTGACGACAACGATCTCTGAGATGCGCATCGCGGGATATATTCTCCCTTTCACAAGGAGGGACTCCGATGTCAGCTCCGAGATACACGAACGCCCGTTCGCTCGCACGGCTCGCCTTGTTGGTCCCGTTGCTCGTGCTGTTCGCCGATCGCCCGAACGCCCAGCGACCCATGCCCGCTGCCAGCGAAGTGCAGCCGGTCAATCACCTGCCGAACCCGTACGAGACCGTGAGGAACTTCGGGTCGCTCCCATCCGGTCGGAAGTGGGGCTCGCTGAGCGCGCTGCAGGTCGATCGCGATGGCCGCTATATCTGGGTTGCGGAGCGGTGCGGCGCCAATTCCTGTGCCGGTTCGAAGGTTGATTCTGTCCTGAAGCTGGATCCCCAAGGCAACGTTGTCGCCAGCTTCGGGGCGGACATGTTCATCTTTCCTCATGGGATGCACGTTGACCGCGAGGGCAACGTATGGGTCACCGATGCGCGCGCCGCCACTCCCGCGGAGCTCGAAAAATTCCCCGACGCCAAGGGCAAGGGGCACACGGTCTATAAGTTCAGTCCCCAGGGCAAGGTGCTGCTGCGGATTGGCGCGCCAGGGGTCGCCGGCGATCCTCCGAACAACCTGACCGAGCCGAACGATGTGATTACCTCGCCGAACGGCGACATCTTCGTCGCCGAGGCGCACACCGGACAGGGCCTCGACAAGCCGACGCACGGCGTTGCGCGCATTGTGAAGTACGCGCGCGATGGGAAGTTGATCAAGAGCTGGGGTCGCTTTGGCACAGGGCAAGGTGAGTTCAAGACGCCGCACGCGCTCGCCTTCGACTCACAGGGACGGCTGTTTGTGGCCGATCGCGGCAACAACCGCCTTCAGATCTTCGATCAGGAGGGCAAGTTCATCACCGAGTGGAAGCAGTTCAGCCGCATCAGCGGGATGCATATCGCGGCCGACGACACGCTTTACGCCATCGACTCAGAGTCGAGTCCCGAAAGGAATCCGGGTTGGCGGAAGGGGCTGCGGATCGGCAGCGCCAGGACGGGCGAGGTTTGGTACTACGTGCCACAGCACGATGCGGCGGTGCCGTCAGGAGGGGGCGGCTTTGGCGCCATGGGTGAAGGCGTCACGGTGGACGCGGCCGGCAACGTGTACGGCGGCGAGGTCGGGAGCATTACCGGGGTCACAAAGTTCGTGCCGCGCCTGCTGCCGCGAGGACGTACGCCGGGCGGCTAGATCTACTTCTCGCCGGGCTTCACGACCTCGAGCATTGAGTCGTGGATCCATCCGTTGCTTTCGTTCTTGTACCAGCGCATCACCATGCCGGTCTTCCTGAGCTCGGGTGAGAGACCCACCTGGAGCCACTCTCCCCGGCGCGCGAGGACCGGCAGGACGGTCCCCTTGGCCGCGAGCACCAGCACTTCATTCCCCGATGTAGGGCCGGTGTGAATGTTGGCATGACCAGTTTTCACGCGCACGCGTTCGCCGGTCGGCTTAGGCGCCTCGGCCGCCGCGGGGGTGCCCTGACCACCCCTACCCCGCTGTCCAGACGCGGCGAGGGGAAGCATGAAGACGACCGCCAACACGCTCACGATCGCGACCGCGCGAGTTGTGGTTGTGCGCATGTCGCATAGGTCAACACTCCCGCAGGCTCCTGTCAAGGGCGCCGTGATGATCACATTGACATGGGCAACGGAGGAGTTCATCTTTCTCGTGGTTGATCGTCCTCGTGGTTTATCCTCCTCGTGGTTACTCTCCTCTCGTGGTTGATCTCTCTCGTGGTTGATTGTCCCTCGTGGTTGATCTTCTTCGTGGTTGATCGTTCTCGTGGTTGATCGTCCTCGTGGTTGATCGTCCTCGTGGTTGATTGTCCCTCGTGGTTGATCTTCCTCGTGGTTGATCTTCCTCGTGGTTGATCTTTCTCGTGGTTAATCTTTCTCGTGGTTGATCTTTCTCGTGGTTCGGACCATGCGCGCACAAACGATCGTCCTCTCCGCATCGCTGGCTATTGCCGGTCTGACT
>JBOGIV010000229.1:0-12010 GCA_050747925.1 Vicinamibacterales bacterium | reverse complement strand
GAGCTGATCCATGGACGGCCCGACGTACACGTCCGAGCCCTGGGTCTTCTTCGGATGCGCTTGCGTGAGGAACACCGCGCTCGAGCGGAAGTGGTCGCCACCGATCTCCGGCAGTTCGAACGCTTCGGCGTTCCGCACGTCGGTGTTGCTGACAATCGTCAGGTACTCGCGGAACGGCTCGAGCGGGCTGAGCGAGCCCGGACTCAGATCGAACGCGGTGCCCACAGCGGCCGGCGACCACATGTTCTTCTGGAGACCGATCGCGGTCGAACCGGCCGACCCATGCACCATCTCGATGCACGACAGACGCGTCTTGCCAGCCGCGGTCCTTGCAAAGACCGTTCGCGCCGGCACCATCGCGTCCAGCAACGGCAGCGCAACGGTGACGCCGAGGCCGCGAAGAACCGTGCGGCGGGACATGTGCTTTCTGCTGAGATACATCGCGCCTGTCTCCCTAGTGTTTGCTGGCCTGTTCCACGGACGTTTCGACCGATTCGCCCTGGCTCATTTGAAATGCCGGGCTGGTCACAATGCCCATCACGAAGGCTGAGAACCTGTTGTCGCGTTTCGCCGCGTCGCGGATGATCCGGCGAATGGCCGGCATGTCGTAGAACTCGACGCGGCGACCCAGGGCGTAGGTCAGGAGCCGCTCCGTCAAGCTCTGGACGAACGCATCGGAGTGCTTCAGCAACGCCGCGCGCAGTCCCGCGGGGCCGATCATCTTCGTGCCGTCGTAGAGATCGCCGATGGGATCGACCGGCGCGCCGTTGTCGCGAATTCTCCAGCGACCGGTCACGTCGAAGTTCTCGAGGGCCAGGCCGAGCGGATCGATCACCCGGTGGCACGACGTGCACTGCGGATTCGATCGATGCTGCTCCATCCGCTCGCGCGTCGTCAGGAGCTTGTCGCCCGCTTCGGCTTTGGTTTCGTCGAGCGTCGGCACGCCAGGCGGCGGCGGTGGCGGCGACGACCCCAGCAGCACTTCCATCACCCACTTGCCGCGAAGGACCGGCGAGGTGCGATCGGCCACCGACGTCAGCGTGAGGATGCTGGCGTGTCCGAGCAAACCACGCCGGTTGTCGTCCGGAATCTGGACACGTTGAAAGCCGTAGCCGTTGATATTGGGAATGCCGTAGTGCCTGGCGACGCGCTCGTTGACGAAGGTGTAGTCGGCAGTGAGCAGGTCGAACACGCTGCGATCGTCGCGGACGATGCTGTCGAAGAAGAGCTCGGTCTCGCGCTCGAGCGCCTGTCCGAGGTTGTGGTCGTAGTAGGGGAACAGGAGGGCGTCAGGGTTGATCTTCTCGAGGTCCTGCAGCCGGAGCCACTGCGACGCAAAGCGCGTCGACAGCGCCTCGGACCGCTGGTCGGCGAGCATGCGCTTCACCTGCGCCGACAACACCGGCGGCGTCCTGAGCGTTCCGCTCTGCGCCACCTTCACGAGGTCCGCGTCAGGAACCGTTCCCCACAGGAAGAACGAGAGTCGCGACGCGAGGTCGACCTCGGCGATGCGGTAGTTCTGGCCAGGGCGAGCCGTCGCGGGCGTCTGCTCGAGACGAAACAAGAAGCGCGGGCTCGCGAGAATGGCTTGCAGCGCCATCCTGATGCCCGACTCAAAATCCCCCGCCTCTGCTCGCGAGTCTGGCGAGCTGCGGGAGGGCTTCGCCGTCACGGGCTCCGGCCGCGAAGGCGAGGCGCTCCAGCGTCCCTGATCGTAGAAACGCATCAGGCCCTCGGTCTCGCTCGTCGTCAACGGTCCGCGATACGCCTGTACGGCCAACCGGCGAACGATGTCGGTGGCGCACGACCGCTCTTCCGCAATCGACGTCGGCCGGCACGTGAAGATTTGGCGACGGCTCGGCGTTTCGGAGACGCCCGTCACCTTGAACGGCCCACTGATGGCGAATTCGCGCAAGTGCGGCAACGTCGTGATGCCGAAGCCCGCGCCGATCTGCGTGTCGGCGAGCGTGTGATCGATCGGCGCCATCAAATCATCCACGGGGGCATCAAACCGACGGATGAACGCCGCGGCGACGTTCTGGCTTCCAGCCTTGATGTGGAACGGCGGCGTCTTGATGCTCATGCCGTTCGGATCCGCCTCGCTCATCCGCGGGTTGATCTCGACAACGGCGACGCGCTCACCGTTGATGGACACCTCGATGTGCTCGCCCCTGATGGTGCTGCCGAACAGCTGGCCTGTCGGAATCGAGTGCAACTGCATCCGGAACGAGTACTCGCCGTCGGCCGGGAAGGTGTGCATCACGGCGATGCCGCCACGCGTCCCAAACGGCGTGCCTTCTACGTGCCGCATCTGCGAGCCGGTGCGCGGGACCTTGAACGTGGCCTCGGACGCGCCCGCTTTGGGGTCCCCAACCGCGAGGGTGCTGATGCGACTGGCGGCGCGCAGATAGCCTTCCATCAACGTGGCGGAAAAACCCTGCGCATCGGCGACGTTGTCGAAGCCCCCGCTGATCGTGTCGGCCGGCAAAAACGCCGTCACGTCCACATCGAGAGACAGAAGATCGCTGACCGCGTGTGCGTACTCTGCGCGATTCAACCGCTGAAAGGGCCGGCGGCCGGGGTTGGGGTGCAGCGTCGCCGCTCGATCCAGACGTGCTTCCATCGACCCGGCAAACGCGATCACCGTCGCCGCATCGGGCCGACGCGCTCCCACCGGCGGCATCATGCCGAGGCGCAGCTTGCGGATCATCTTCTCGGCCGTCTCGGCGACCTTCGGATCCTGACCGACGCGCGCCGCATCGAAACCCGCGAGCGTCAGATTGCCTGCGCGGTCCTTGCCGCGATCGTTGTGGCACCCGACGCAGTACTGCTTCACCAGCGCGGTCTGTGCATCGGTGACTGAGGTTGCCGTGTGAGACACCACAGCGGCAGGTGCGGGGCTCGAGCTGGTCGAGGGGCGTCCGGGTGTTGGTGGTGATTGCGCCTGTGGTTCGGCGGCGTACACACGGAACCCGCAAACGAGCGTGAGCAGACCTAGGCCCAGCAACGAAGCGTGCTTCATGTGTATGCGGTCCCCGACGCGAGGACTATATAAGTACCGAAGATTCTGCCACAAAACAGGGGAAACCTGTCGCCTTTTCAATAACTTAGGGTAGGTTTTGTCTTCGGATGTAAAGCTGCGGGAACCCGTGGTACTCTCGCCCGCGATCATCTCCAAAAGAAACCCTTCGACTCTGGTTGTCTCGCGCCACGCGAGTCCACCTCGCTCAGGGCAGGGGGCTGTATGGGTAAGTTGAAAACGATCTCCAGACGACGAGCGCTTGTGGCTGGTACGGCAGGGGTTATTGGCGCGGCCGTCACCGCCGCCGGGCAGAGTCAGGACCAGGCCGCTCGGGCTAAGATTCCGGCCGACCCGACCAAAGTCCAGGGGCCGCTGGCTACTGACGTCGGCGGGCGGTCGCCTTTCGAAAAACCCAAACGGTTGTCGTTTGGAGAGCGGCGGTCGTCGAGCTTGACGCCGTTGCAGGATCTCGACGGGATCATCACACCGTCCGACCTCCACTTCGAGCGGCATCACGGGGGTGTTCCGGCGATCGATCCCAACACCTACTCGCTGTTGATTCACGGGATGGTCGATCGGCCGCTCGTCTTCTCGCTGGCGGATCTCCGCCGCTTCCCAGGCCGCTCCGTGATCCACTTCATGGAATGCTCAGGCAACGGCGGTCGCGCGTACCGTCGCGAGGGCAATACCACCGACATTACACCGCAGCAGATCGACGGCCTCACGAGCACCAGCGAATGGACGGGCGTTCCGCTCGCCACGTTGTTCCGCGAAGTCGGGGCATCGCCGCAGGCGCAATGGTTCCTGGCCGAAGGCATGGACGCCGCCGTCATGACCCGCAGCATTCCCGTCGCCAAAGCCTACGAGGATGCGCTGATCGCCTATGCGCAGAACGGCGAGCCCTTGCGTCCCGAACAGGGCTACCCCGTCCGCCTCTTCCTTCCTGGCGTCGAAGGCAACGCGAGCGTCAAGTGGCTGCGACGAATCGAGGTGTCCGATCAGCCGTTCATGACGCGGGAGGAGACCTCGAAGTACACCGACCCGCTGCCAAACGGGACCGCGCGCATGTTCAGCCTCGACATGGATGCGAAGTCGCTCATCACCGAGCCGTCGTTCCCGGACCGGCTTTCGGGACCCGGCTGGTGGGAGATCCGGGGCATCGCGTGGAGTGGGCGTGGCCGCATCACCCGCGTGGACATCAGCACCGACGGTGGACGCACGTGGCGCGCGGCAAAACTCGACGGCCCGGTGCTGCCCAAGTGCCACACGCGCTTCCGCCACGCATGGCAGTGGAACGGAGGCGCGGCCACGTTGATGAGTCGCGCGACCGATGAGACCGGCTACACGCAGCCGACGCTCGATGTGTTGATGGCGGCGCGCGGCCCGTCAACCGCGTACCACTTCAACCACATTCGCGCGTGGCGCGTGAGCGCCGACGGCGCCGTCAGGTTCGCCGGCGGAGGCGCCGCGTGATCAGGCGCTCGCACCTCGTCCTCTCGTTGGCTCTCGCCGCGCCTTTTCTGATGGCGAAGAGCGCCGACGGTCAGGCAAAGAAACGCGCGGCGGTTGTGGCGCCGGTGCGAGTCGCGGATCCCGCGCCCGCGCGTTTTGGGATCGGCCGGGCCGCGACGCCCGAAGAGATTCGCGCCATCGACATCGACGTGATGCCCGACGGGCGCGGGCTGCCTCCGGGTAAAGGCACGGCGGCTGAAGGGAAAACGGTCTATGAAGCGAAGTGCCGGTCGTGTCACGGCGCCGACGGCCAAGGCGGTCCAAACGATCGGCTCGTGGGACGGGATTCCGGTCCGAACTGGTCGTTTGCCACCGATCCGAGGCTCGTCAAGACCGTCGGCAACTACTGGCCCTATGCGACCACGCTCTTCGACTACACGCGCCGCGCCATGCCGTTCATGACGCCGGGCACACTGACGGCCGACGAGACGTATAGCCTTGTTGCCTATATCCTCGCGCTCAACAAGATCGTGCCGGAAGACATGGTGATGGATCAGACGACGCTGCCGAAGGTTGTGATGCCGGCGCGAGACAAATTCGTCAAGGACGATCGCAAGGGCGGGCCGGTCGTTAAATAGGCTCGGCTACTTCGTGACCTCGTAGGCTCGCCGCTTCGGGGCTCATCGGGTCGCTCGCTGCGTCCAGCGGTGAGGATGCGGTCGAACTCGCTGACGCGCTTCATCCTCTGTGTCCCATGGGCGATCAGCCGAGCATCTCGTCGTCGAAGGGAACGAGCACGATGATCGGTGCAGCGAGCACCTCGGGACCCAAGCCGACTCGCAGTTCCCGACGCGACGCAATGGTCGAGACCCGCCGCTCATCGACGAATAGCAGCGTCTTCTCCGGCGCCAGCTCTTTGCCGCACGACTCGGCTCGATACCCTTCATCGAGCAGTTGCTGAGCCACGCCGTCCGAAATCGCGTATGCGGCCTTGGCGCTGGCGAGCACCCGACGAAACTTGAACCACACGCCCGCGGCCAAATGACGTTGGCGATAGCGCCACTGTCGCACGAGCGCCGCGGTCCGTGCGGCCTTCGCGCGGGCCTCCAGACGAGCACGTTGGGTGTCAGTCATGCGACGCCTCGAGACGGCGGATGAGGGCAGCGATCGACTCCCGATGCGGCGCGGGATCCGGCATCCCGTCACGGCCGTCCATCAGCGACAACACCGTCAGCCCCGACACGATCGCGTGGCGGGCTTCCAGTGTCAGACTGCCCGCAACCGACACGAACTCATTGAGCTCGGCCTCACCCGACGTCGCAAGCAGCCCCGCAACCACGAGAAGATCTCTGGCCCCCTTCTCCCCCGTCCGGTCGGTCAGCAGCTTCTCGGCCATCAGGTCGGCAGGTCGCGGGAGGGTCAGGCGCAGTCCCTCGATCGTCACAACTGGGCCCGGACGCAGGAGGCCGACGGGGCCAAAAACCATCAGCGGCAACTCGGGGTCATCGAGCACATAGGTCTCGCTGGCGTCGCTGATGCGGCGATCGAGACCGAGGAAGTTGGCTTCAATGAGATTCGGCGACGTGGGTACGTAGACCGACGGCTCATCCGTGGACGGCACGAGTCCGACGACGTCGCGCAAGCGACGCTTGACGCGTTCGAGTTCATCGACCGGTACGGCGAGGTCGACATCCTGCGAGATGACAAGCGTCGACGCGGCATTGGGCTGAAGGAGATTGGGTACCTCCGACCCGATCACCAGGATGCCCGGCTCTTCGAGGACCGGCCGCAACTGACGCAGCGTCGCCAGGAGCCGGTCGCGGAAGGTCACGGGCCCAGTATACGAACCTTCATCGCCCCGGTCCCGGCAGGGGTGGCCGCGTTTCAGCGGGACCGCTTCAGCGGTAGCTGCATCGGGCGCAGCTCGCGGCGGAACGGATCCAGAACGAGACCGAACCCTCCGAGTGTCGTCGCGCCTAGCAGCGCGTCGTCGCCCGGCTCTCCGACGATGACCATCGAGTCTCCTCGTCGGCCTTCGTACTCAAAGGTCGCCGTGGCAAGACGTCGTCGAATGACCTCACCATTGGCGAGTACAAACTCCCGCGTCGAGTGCGGCTTGATACCCCAGTCGGCGGAGCACCGGCCTGGGAACAAGCGAGTAGATGGCGCCTGAGTCCACGAGGCAGCGTACGTGTTCGGCATTCCGGCCGTTGGCCGGGTTGCCGACTTTGACACTGACGTGCGTGAGCCCCATATGGAGGAGCTTATTCCAGAGCGCGGTGGGCCAGACATCTTCTAAGGCCAGCATCGTGACGTTTGAGGCAAGTTTTTCGGTGAGCCTTAGAAGATGTCTCGCCCAGCGTCCCTCGGCGATGCTCGGGACGGCCTGAGCGCGAGTCGAAGGCCGGAGCGGGGCAAAACGACGCCTGCCCCAGCGAAGCGGAGCCGACTCGTTGCTCTGGGCGGTTTGAGGCGGAGCTTCGCTGGTGTTTCGTCTCGGAAGTCTTGTTAGCATCGAGGGTCGCGACGCGCCCGGCCGGCATGGCGCAACGACTGAGAATACTGGGCGTACTGGTCGCATTTGAAGCAGGAGCGACGCCGCCCGCCCTGGATGCAGCACGAGCCGAAATGCACAAGACTTCGAAGACGAGACGCTCTAGTCTTGCCGCAACGTTCAGGAGACCAGCATGGGTATGTTGTCACGTCGTCAGGTACTTCAGTCGCTCGCCGCCACACCGGCGGTCGTCGGCGCCTTTGGAGCGCCGGCGTCGTCGGCGCAGGCGCCCTCTGACGCCAACTATGGCGCGGGCACGCTTCCCGCAGGCATTCGATCGCGCATCGTTGCCGGCGTGAACGGCATCGCGATGCACGTGCTCGAAGCGGGATTCGAATCGGCAGGCCGTCCGGGATTGCTGCTGGTGCATGGCTTTCCGGAGCTCGGCTACAGCTGGCGGAAAGTCATGCTTCCACTCTCGCAGGCCGGCTTCCACGTGATCGCGCCCGATCAGCGGGGCTACGGACGAAGCGGCGGCGCCGATGTCAAGTTCGACGATGACCTGGCGCCGTTCTCGATGCTGAACCGCGTGCGCGACATGCTGGCGCTGATCTCGGCCCTGGGACACCGATCGGTGCCGGCGGTCGTCGGGCACGACTTCGGATCGCCGGTCGCGGCGTGGTGCGCGCTGATGCGTCCTGACGTTTTCAGATCCGTCGTGATGATGAGCGCGCCGTTCGCCGGTACCGCGCGTCTGCCGTTCAACACGGCGAACATCGCGCCGGCGCCGCAGAACCCAGTGCCCGACATGGATGCTGGGCTGGCGGCTCTGACACCGCCGCGCAAGCACTATCAGACCTACTACACGACGCGCGACGCCAACGAGAACATGTGGCATGCCGCACAGGGTCTGCACGCGTTCTTGCGCGCCTACTACCACGCCAAGAGCGCCGACTGGCCGCACAACACACCGCATCCGCTCGCGGCAAACACGCCGTCCGAGTTCGCCGGGCTGCCACGCTACTACGTCATGGACAAGGACAAGGGCATGGCCGAGCAGGTCGCCGCCGACATGCCTTCCCCAGCGCAGATCGCGGCGTGCCGGTGGCTGCCCGATCGAGAGCTGGCGGTGTATGCGAGCGAGTACGGGCGCACGGGATTTCAGGGCGGTCTGCAATCCTACCGTGTCGGTCGAACGCCGCGGCTGTCGGCAGAGCTGCAGCTGTTCGCCGGCCGCACGATCGACGTGCCCGCGGCGTTCATCTCGGGCGAAGCCGACTGGGGCGTGTTCCAGCGCGCCGGCAGCTACGAGGCGATGCAGAAAACCGCATGCACGAAATTCCGGGGCGCGCACCTCATCGACGGCGCCGGTCACTGGGTGCAGCAGGAGCAGCCAGAGAAGACGGCAGCGACCATCCTGCAGTTTTTGAAGGACACAGCAGCGTAGGCCTTGGCGGCCTCGCGGGCTTGCGGCCTGCCCTGAGCTCGTCGAAGGGCTTCGCCGATCGCGGGAGTCTGTCTCGCTACTGCGGGAGATTCTTTTCGACTCTCTCGAGAGCTGACACGATCCGATCGATGTCTTCGCCGTGACGCTCCACTGTCGGCAGTCTCATCGTCGAGCGGCCACGGGACGAACGCCTGATCGATGAAGTGACCGGCTTGTTGGTGAGCCGAGAGCAGCGAATCCACTTCCTGGCGAACCTCGGGCCGCGCCCCGCACTTCTGCGCGATGAAGGCAGCGCGCTCGGACTCGGGCTGCCCGAGAGCCTCTGCGACGATCGCTTTGGCTTCACGCCAGAGTGAATCGGACATCGTTGCCGCGTGCTAGTCGTGTGACGTCGATCCGTGTTGAGGCTCACTCGTCATGTGCCGATACAACCAGGCTCTCGCGACTGCCCACTCGCGTTTGACGGTACTCGCCGATTGACCGGTCACTTCGGCGGTTTCCTCGACGGTCAATCCGCCAAAGAAGCGCAGCTCGACGATCTTGGCCGCCTGGGGATCCAGAGCCTCTAATTCTGTTAACGCGCGATCTAGGAGAATTGCGTTCACCGGTTCCATCTCCGCCTCGGCGGCGAGGTCGGTGAGGAGCTCGATCGGGACCTTTTCCGCGTCTGCGCCGCGCTTCAATCGCTTGGCCCGCCGCGCATCGTCGATGGCGATGCGGCGCATCATCTGGGCCGCCAGCCCGTAGAACTGCGACCGGTTCTGCCAGGACACTCGCTGGTCGACCAGCCGCAGATACACCTCGTGAACGAGGGCCGTCCGCTGCAAGGTCCGGTCGCCGCAGCCGCGGCGAACGTAGCTGCGCGCCATGGCTTTCAGCTCGTTGTAAACGAGGGGCAGCAGCCTTTCTCCTGACGCGAGATCACCCTTCCCCCACGCGGTAAGGAGCTCAGTGATTTCCCCTGGCCGAGGGGCGGGCGCAGGCGACATGGGGTGACAGATTGGGAATCGAACGCAGGTTAGTCGACGTCTGGGTCCACGTCAATTGACCACGCCTGACTCTGTTTTCAGAAGCTCGACGCGTTGCAAGGTCAGACGGACAAGCTGCGGCGAGCGCGTTCGCCGGGCTGATGCTTTCCAGTGGCGTCGCAGCCTCGCTAATGCTTCGGTTCGGACTGGGCGTCCAGGCGCTTCACAATCTCCTCCGAGATGTCCACGTCCGGACTGAACCACGCGATGATCGGGTGCTCGAGACCAAACACGAACGCGTACCCGCGCTCGCGTGAAAGCTGATCGACCAGCGGCGTCACGTTCAGCCGGAACTCCGTTTCGAACTGGGTCTGCATCACGCGCAGCTCGGCCTGAGCGTCCTCGCGAAACCGATCGAAGTCCACTTGGGCTCGATCGAACGCGCGCTGCAGATCGGCGCGCGCCCGATCGCTCATCGTGCTCACAGTCTTCTGCAGCTCCGATTGTTGCTTCGTGAGCGCGGCGAGCTTGGCGTCGGCCTCGCCGGTCTTTTGCTTGTTCGCAGCTTCGATGCGCGCCAGGGCCGCCTTGCCGAATTTGCTGTTGGCCGCGACGTAATTCAGGTTCACGCCGACAATCTGCCATGACGATTGGGCGGCGGCGGCAGTCGAAAGGATCGCGGTCCCGAATACAGCCACGGTGAAGGTCCTGGCGAATCGGACGGCGTACAGCATTCTGGCCTCCCGCGCTTTGGACGTCAGATGGGTCTGGTAGGTCGGGTGGGCCGGGTAGGTCGGGTGGGCCTGGTAGGTCGGGTGGGACGGATTAGGGTTGGTCAGATGTGTGGTAAGAAAAAGAAAAGGCGCCTACGAGAGGTGCCCCTTTCAATCGTGATTCGGCAGATTTCTCTTAGCTACCTACCTGGCCTACCAGGCCTACCAGGGCCTACCTGGCCTACCACCGGACTCACCAGGCCTACCCGCCTACTTCTGCTCGCTCACCTTCTTCAGAATCGTCAGGTCCTGGCTGTCCACCGAGTATTCAGTAAACGGCTGATACATCTCATCCCAGCTCTGCTCAGACCAGTACACCTCGAGCTGCGGACCAGGGTTCCAGCGGTTGCGCACGGAGTTGTCGTAGGTGCCGATGCCCAGGATCTTGCTGCCGGCCGGAATCTTCAGTGGCTCGGCAAGCTCGTAGTTGAACTGCCAGTTGAAGTCGAACTTCGGCACGTTGAGGATCGTCTGCTCGCGGCCGTCGGGATACACGATGACCCACTTCAAGCTCTTGCCGCGCAGGTGCATGTGCGGCGACATCGCATAGAGCGTGATGTCTTCGGTCACCGGTGTGATGCCCGTGAGACTCCAGCTCTCGACGTACGGCGGAATGTTCGGCGTTTTGCCGCGACGGCGCGTGCTGCCTTCTTCGGCCGTGTACTCCACTTCTCGCCCTTCCGCTCGGTAGATGGACAGGCCGCCTTTGGTCGTCGCGAGTGGATCACCCGCTTGGCGAATCAGCACTTCGTGCGTCACCGGAACCTTGTTGAACCAGATCCCAAGCCTGGTGCGATCTTTCGCGGGCGTGCCGATTGGGTTGTAGTGGATCTGCCAGTTGACGTATTTCCCCGCCGGGATGCGCTTGCCGATGTCGGCGCGATGTTGATCGAGACCGCGCCCCGGCACCCACGACAGTAGCTTGCTCGAGCCGGGGAGACCGAACTCCGCATTCGGCAGTCCGCGCGAGCCCCGATCGCCAATCACTTTGCCGTCCGGGCCGACAATGCGACCGTTGACCACGCTCGTGCCTTCGGGAATATCCACGAAGTAGATCCCGGCGTGGTGGACGACAGCGCGGTTGCTGGGGTGCAGCTCGACGACCTCGGCAAATCGGTCCTCGGCGAATGGCACTTTCGAGTAGAACATCTGCACGCCGAGCTCGCCTTCGGCAGGGATGTCGAACTCAACCGGCATTTCGAGGATGTGGTCGGGCTCACGACCGAGCGTCCAACCACTGGTGAACTTTGGCGCCGGCGGCATGTCGGTATCGCTGCCCTTCGGTGCGCCCGCGTCAACCCATGCCGCGATCGTGTCGATCTGTGCCTGCGTCAGGCTGGTGTCGTTCCGCATCTTGAGGCTCTGCGTCGGGTCAGCGCCCCACGGCGGCATCTCACGCGAGACGACCTTGGCCCGCATCGCTTTGGCCCACGGCCTCACGTCCTCGTACGACATCAGCGACATGGGAGCGACCTCACCGGGCCGGTGGCACGTCGAGCACTTGTTGTAGACGATGGGTGCGACGTCTTTGGCGAATGTGGGAGTCGCCGCGGCAGGCGGAGCGGTTTGAACCGTCGAGGTACCCGAAGCTAGCGCGACGATCACGCTGGCGAAGAGAAACGCTGCACGCTTCATTGACGCCCCCTAATCAGCTACCGGCTTCAGACATCGGCTTTCGGCTTTCAGCTCTCCGTCTGCGCTCTGGAGATGACGAATAGTAGCACCTGCGCTGGCTGCCGACCTTCCAGGCCTTACCCTACCGGCCTACCAGGCCCACCCGGCCTACCCGGCCTCCCCGGCCCACCCGCCCTAACCCGCCCCTACTTCGGCGCGCCGGCGGCACAAGTCGGTAAC
>JBOGIV010000228.1:0-9070 GCA_050747925.1 Vicinamibacterales bacterium | reverse complement strand
TTCGGCGCCGGCGTGTCGCAGTTCGAGGGCTTCTTCGGACAGTTGTCGTTCTCCACGGCCAACTTCCTGGGCCGCGGGGAAGCCCTGACGTTGTCGCTGCAGGCGGGGTCACGATCGGAGAACTATCAGCTCTCGTTCAGCGAGCCGTTCCTCTTCGATCGGGCGATTACCGGTGGCGCGGATATCTATCGACGCACGATTCGTTTCATCGATCAGTTCACGCAATCGTCGACCGGCGGCAATCTCACGACCGGGTTCCCGCTGGCGGGCTTCTCGCGCATGTACTTCACGTACAGCTACGAGGCGACGACCGTCAGCGATCTGAACCCGATCTATTACTCGCCGGAGATTCTCCAGCGCAATCCGTACCTCCGTGACTCATTGCTGATTGGCGAAGGCGGCTATCGCCGCGTCAGTAAGGTCACACCAAGCTACATCCACAACACGGTAGACAACCCGATTTTCCCCAATACCGGCATGCGCTTCACCGGTTCGATGGACTTTGCCGGCATTGGCGGCAACACGAACTTCTTGAAGCCGCGTCTGGAGTACGCGCAGTTCTTCCAGCACACACGCCGTACCTCGGTGGGCTATCGGGCGCAGGTTGAGTACATTCGGCCATTCGCCAGCACAACCTTCCTGCCGATCACCGAGACGCTCTTCCAGGGCGGCGAGTACACCATTCGCGGCTACGACATTCGTTCGGTCGGCCCGCGCGACGTCAACGGCCTGGTGCTCGGCGGCAACAAGAGTCTGCTGTTCAACGCGGAGTACTTGATTACGATTGCCGGCCCGGTCCGCCTGGTGTTGTTCTACGACGCCGGCCAGGTGAGAGCACAAGGAATTCCGTTCGGGATGAAGGAAGACGTCACCGAGACGGTCTTTCCGGGTGCGCCGATTCTGTTCGATCCGTTCGCGACCGTGTCGCTCACCGATCCGAGCGCGCCCGGCCCGCAGCAAGTCGTCGTCGGCCGGACCAGCGCCTTCAAGACCTCGACGGGCGCCGAGATCCGATTCTTCATGCCCGTGTTGAACGTCCCGTTCCGCTTGATCTTCGCGATGAATCCGCAGCGAGCGGGCGTGTTCGACAACAACCTGCAGCCGGCGAAAAAGTTCACGTTCAAGTTCGCCGTCGGGTCCACGTTCTAACCCGAAGGACGGTTCATGCAATTAGTCGTTGCTCGCGTCGCCCTGATTGTGCCGATCGCCCTGGTCATGATCGGGTGCGACGACCCGGTGACCACTCCGACCACGCCAACGACGCAGACGGTGACCGAGACCTTCACCGGCACGCTCAACAGGAACGGGGCGATTACGCACAACTTCGTCGCCGGCACGTTCGGCACGGTGACGTCCACCCTCACCGCGGTGACGCCAGACACCACCGTCATCGGCATGGCCCTTGGAACGTGGAACGGCATCGCGTGTCAGCTGATCATCGCTGCCGACAAAGCGGCGCTCAACACCACGGTCACTGGCAACGTTTCCTCGGTCGGCAATCTGTGCGTGCGGTTGTACGACGTGGGCAACATCACCGAGCCGACGTCGTACGAAGTCCAAGTCATTCATCCCTAGAAAACTTGACCCTGAGGATTCCAACCAATTGGGTCAAGCTTTCTCGGCCAGCGAAGGCGGGCCAAACGACGCTGCCTCTGGCGGCGCGGCCGATCCACTCGGGCCGCGGAACTGGTGTAAAATCATCAACTTGGCGTCATTCATGAAAGGACCCCCGGTAATGAAAGCCTTTGTTGTTGTGGCCGGATTCGGCGTGTTGCTGGCGACCTCTCCAACCTTGGCGCAGGCTCCAGCGGCCCAAACGCCGCCGCAAACGCCACCCGCCCAGACCTCGGCGAAGCCCGCTGCTCCAGCGCCTCAGACTCCGGCGCCCGCGCCGGCGCCTGCCCCGGCGGCCGCGGCGCCGCGAGAGTTCCCAGCGGGCGCCAAGATCGCGTATGTCGTCCTGCAGCGGATTGCGAACGAATCGGCCGACGGCCGCGTGGCGACCACGCGGATTCAGGCACTCCAGCAAAAGAAGGCGGCTGAGCTGAACGAAAAGAACAAGGCCCTGGCCTCTTCGCAACAGAAACTGGAGAAAGAAGGCTCGGTGATGAGCCTCTCCGCGCAGAACGAGCTGCAAAAGCAGATTGAGCGGATGACCACCGACGTCCAGCGTTTTACACAGGACGCGCAGCAGGAAGTCCAGGAACTGCAACAGCAGTTGCAGGCAGAGTTCCAGCAGCGGCTCGAGCCGGTGCTCCAGGCGGTTGCGCAGGAGAAGGGCCTGCAGTTTGTCTTCAACGGACCTGACGCGGGATTGGTCTGGGCCGACTCGGCGCTCGACATCTCGGCCGACGTCATCCGAAGGCTGGACTCGGCGAAGCCACCAGTTCCCAAACCTCCAGCCGCGCCGACCAAGCCACCCGGACGGTGAGCGTCGCGATCCCCGTCGTTCTCGACCGCCTCTGGTCCCGATATCCCTCGTTGCTGGTCGATGCCGTCGACGAGCACGAGCCGGGGCAGCGGATGGTGGCGGTCAAGAACGTCACGGTCGGGGAGGACTTCTTCCAGGGACATTTCCCGGGCACACCGCTGATGCCCGCGGTGCTGATGATCGAAGCGCTTACGCAGGTGGCGACGCTGCTCCTGCTGGAGCACGGATCGGTCGGCCCTTTCGCACACGTTCGCCTTCGCGGCGTGGACCGTGCGAAGTTCCGCAAGCAGGTCGTTCCCGGCGATCGTCTTCGCTTCGAGGTCAGCGTGCGGTCGCGCCGCGGCTCACTGGTCCGCGCCCACGCCGTCGCCGAGGTCGCGGGGCAGCCGGTTGCCGAGGCCGATCTCGTGCTGGTCGTCACCCCGGACTGCGTGGACGTCGATCCGCTCGCACGCGTGCACCCAGGGGCGTGCATCGGTCAAGGCACCAGCGTTGGCCCATTCACCGTCATCGGCCCGAGGGTCAGAATCGGACGCAACTGCCGCATCGGCGCCTCGGCCGTGATCGACGGGAACACGGAGATCGGGGACGAGACGGAGGTTTTTCCCTTCGCGTCAATCGGCCTGCCGCCCCAGGATCTGAAGTACAAGGGCGAGGACACGCGGCTGATCATCGGCCAGCGAAACATCTTCCGCGAGTGCGTGACCATTCACCGGGGCACGGCCGGTGGCGGAGGGGTCACGACGATTGGGAGTCAGAACCTGTTCATGGGATACGTGCACGTGGCTCACGACTGTCACGTCGGGAACCACACGATCTTCGGTCCCCATGCGACGCTCGGCGGGCACGTGTCGATCGAAGACCACGTCAACCTCAGCGCCGGATCGGCCGTGCATCAGTTCTGCCGCGTCGGCGTGCACGCCTTCATCGGCGGCTACTCGGTGATCACGAAGGACGCGCTGCCGTACGGGCGAACGGTGGGCGGCCGGCCCGCGCGCGTCTATGGATTGAACATCATCGGCCTGCGCAGGGGGGGATTCTCAGAGGAGACTCTGGCCAAGCTTCGCCGCGCCTATCGGTATCTCTTGCAGTCGAAGCTCAACACCAGTCAGGCGCTGAATGAGATCGAACGTGACAAGGCGCTCTCGTGTCCTGAAGTCGACTACCTCGTCAACTTCATCCGGACGGCTTCGCGTGGCGCGATTCTCCGGCGCGTGGGGCGGCGATCGGACGAGGGTTCCGAAGACTGAGGCACGTCGGCGCGTCCTCGAGTTCCAATGACCGATCGACTGATTGACCCGCACCAGAAGCTCGGACTGATCGCCGGCAACGGCCGATTTCCGTTCCTGGTGCTCGACGCCGCGTACTCGATGGGGTACGAGGTCACCGTCGTCGCCATCAAGGAAGAGGCGTTCCCCGATCTGGCGCAAGCGGCAGTGCGGCACCGCGCCGCGCTCCATTGGGTCTCGCTGGGGCACTTAGGGACCTTCCTCGACATCCTGAAGAAAGCAGGAGTGACACGCGCAGTGATGGCGGGTCAGGTCAAGCACACAAAGATCTTCGGCATTGTGCCCGACCTGACAGCGCTGTCCTTGCTGCGGCGGCTGGGCTCGCGCAATACGGACTCACTCATCGCCGCCGTCGCCGACCTGATGAGCGGTCACGGGATCGAGCTCGTCAACTCGACTCAGCTCCTCCAGCCGCTTCTGGCGACACCGGGGGTGATGAGCGAGCGGGCGCCGAGCGCGGCCGAGCGCAAGGACCTGGAGTTTGGCTATCGCATGGCCGACGCGATCGCGGCGCTGGACATCGGCCAGACGGTGGCGATCAAACACGAGGCGGTTGTGGCGGTCGAAGCGATGGAAGGCACCGACGAAGTGATCGGCCGCGCGGGGTTTCTGGCCGGTGCGGGCGTGTCCATCGTGAAAGTGGCCAAGCCGCAGCAGGACATGCGCTTCGACGTGCCGGTCGTGGGGCTGGCGACGATTCAAGCGATGCGTCGCGCGGCGGCGACCGCGTTGTCGCTGGATGCCGGCAAGACCCTCATCTTCGACCGTGACGACTTCTTTGCCTCCGCTCACGACGCCGGCATCACCATCGTCGGGAGAGAGCGATGAGGACGGCGGTCATCGGGGTCGGCCATCTCGGCAGGCACCACGCGCGAATCCTCTCGTCGCTCCCAGGCGTCACGCTGGTGGGAGTGGTGGACATTAATGCCGCGCGCGCGGCCAAGATTGCCGCCGACCACGGGACGCAGGCGTACTCCGACTGGAGAGAGCTGGCAGGCAAGATGGACGCGGCCATCATCGCCGTGCCAACGGTCGCTCACGCCGAAATCGCTGTACCGCTTATTGAATCCGGGGTGCACGCGCTCGTGGAAAAGCCGCTGGCCCGAACCCTCGAAGAGGCCGATCGGCTGATTGACGCCGCACGGTCCGGTCGCGTTGTCCTCGCGGTTGGCCACAGTGAGCGGTTCAATCCGGCATTCGCCGCCGCGAGGCCATTCGTCCGCGATCCCAGGTTCATCGAGGTCCACCGGCTCGGGACGTTTGCGGAGCGAAGCCTGGATATCGACGTCGTGTTCGACCTGATGATCCATGATTTGGATCTCTTGCTGAGCGTTGTCGCGAGCGAGGTTGAGAATGCCGAAGCCGTCGGGGTGCCTGTGCTGACGCAACGGATCGACATTGCGAACGTGCGGCTCAAGTTCAAGAACGGCTGCATTGCGAACCTCACCGCGAGTCGTATCAGTCGTGAAATCGTGCGGAAGATTCGCTTCTTCGAGCGGGACTCGTACGTGTCGATCGACTCGGCGGCCAAGGAAGTCGAACGGTGGCAGCTCGTCTCACAACCAGGGGCGTTGCCGAGGATCGATGGCGGCAAGCTCGACGTGAGTGGCGAGGAGCCGCTCAAGCGTGAGCTCGAGGATTTTGTCGGAGCGATTCGCGACCGGCGCGCTCCCGAAGTGACGGGCGATCAGGGGCGGGCCGCCCTGGAGCTGGCCCACAGGATCGTCGAGCTCATGGGGCATGGAAGAGCGTGAACCGCCTGATGGCAATCAACGCGGCCACCGCCGACCGAGCGCGATCCGGTGCGCTGTTGACTGCGGCTGAAATCGACGAGCTGGCCACCGTCGATGTGCTGTCGCTTGGCACGCTGGCCGACGACGTTCGTCGCGCACGCGTTGGCGATCGGGTCACCTATGTTCGCGTGTACGACTGGGCGCCGACTCAAACGGAGGTCCCGCCGGCCGCTAGGGAGATTCGTCTCACGGCGCTGCCGGAAGCACTGGAGGCCGCCGTCACCGCCGTGCGGGCGGCGCGATCGGCCGCCGGTCGAAGGTGGGTGACGGGCTTCTCGCTGGCCCACGTCATCGATCGCGCGCAAGCGGGATGGGGTTCACCCGCGGAGCTGCTCGGCCGGTTGAAGGAGGCGGGACTGGATGCAATCGTGCACGCGCCCGTGGACGCCCTGTCCGATCCTTCATCGGCATTGCGGGCGAGTCTCGAGTCAGGCCTCCCGGTGGGGTGCCTGTCCATACAGCACCCGATCAGAACGGGTCGCACTGACATCCTGGCTCAGATCAGAGCGCTGGCCTCCGAATTCCCGCAGGTGAAGACCGTTGCCCCGTTGCCGCGCGAGCAAGCCGTCTCGACGCCGACGACCGGCTACGATGACGTGCGCATGGTCGCGATGGCAAGACTCGTGCTGTCCTCGACGCCTCACATTCAAGTGGACTGGTCACAGTACGGACCAAAGCTCGCTCAGATCGCGTTGACTTTTGGGGCCGACGACCTCGATCGCGTCTCCGCGATCGACGACGAACGCGTCGGCCGCCGTCGCATGGCCGCTGAAGACGTCCAACGCAACATCTCTGCCGCGGGGTTCGTGGCCGTCGAGCGGGATCCGCGCGCATGAGGCGCTTGCGGCTCGGCGCCGTCTCGTATCTCAATACCAAGCCGCTGGTCTACGGTCTCGACGCCCTTCGAGATCTCTTCACCGTTCGTTACGACGTCCCGTCGCAATGCGCGACGCTCTTGCATCAAGGACACGTCGATCTCGGGTTGATTCCCTCGGTCGAGTATTTGCGAGGCGACTACTCGATGGTGCCTGACGTGGCGATCGGATCGAACGGTCCCATCGCGTCGGTGGCCATCTTTTCTCGCGTCCCAATCGATCGGATTCGCACGCTGGCGCTCGATACGAGCTCGCGCACCTCGGTGGTGCTCACCAAGATCTTGTGCGCGAAGCGTTGGCAGATCGCGCCGACCGTCGTTCCGTCGAGACCGGACATCAAGACGATGCTGGCCAACGCGGACGCGGCTTTGCTCATCGGCGATCCCGCGCTCGAGTTGGATCCAGACGCTCACGGCGTTTCGAAGGTCGATCTCGGAACCGAGTGGCACGCGCTGACCGGCCTGCCGTTTGTGTTTGCAGTCTGGGCTGGCCGGCCTGGTATCGCAACCAGGGAGCATTGCGAGGGCCTGCAGGCCGCGCGCGATCGCGGCGTTGCCAACGTGCCCGAAATCGCGCGGGCGACAGGCCGTGGCGACGCAATGCGCGAGGCCCGGGCGCTTCACTACCTGCGTGATAATCTCAAATACGGTTTTGGAGCCGCCGAAGTGGCTGGCCTTCTGACGTTTCACGTGTGGGCGGTCGAGCTGGGCGTGGCTGCCGGCCTCAAGCCCCTCCGCTTCTTCGAAGGACGATGAGAATGCAGGCGCTGCAGGAGCAAATCGAGTCCGGCGGACGCCTAACGGCCGAAGAGGCGCTCGATCTCTATCGTCACGCGCCAACCTACTGGCTCGGACGCATGGCCGACCAGGTTCGTCGCCGACAGCATCCCGAAGGGATCGTCACCTACATCATCGACCGCAACGTCAACTACACGAACGTCTGCGTGGCCCGCTGTAATTTCTGCGCCTTCTATCGGCCCGTCGGCCACGGCGAAGGGTACGTGCTGGGCTTTGACGAGATCTTCCGAAAGATCGACGAGACGCGAGCGCTCGGAGGCGTCCAACTGCTGTTGCAAGGGGGACACAATCCCGATCTCCCGATCGAGTGGTACGAGGATCTGTTTCGGTCGGTGAAAGCGCGCTATCCGGACTTCAAGCTGCATGCGCTATCGCCACCGGAGGTGATTCACCTCTCCCGCACGTCGCGGCTGGCCGTGCCGGCGGTTATCGACCGGCTGATTGCCGCCGGCCTCGACAGTATTCCGGGCGGCGGCGCCGAGATCCTGGTCGATCGCGTTCGCAAACTCCTGAACTGTTATTCGAAGGCGAGCGCCGACGAATGGCTTGACGTGATGCGGCACGCGCATCGAGCGGGGCTGCGGACGACGGCGACGATGATGTACGGGACTGTCGAGACTGACGAGGAGCGACTCGAGCACCTGTTCCGACTGCGATCGCTCCAAGACGAGACGGGCGGGTTCACTGCCTTCATCACCTGGAGCTATCAACCTGAGCACACCGAGCGCGGTGGCGCCGAAGCCACCGGCGTCGACTACCTCCGTACGCTGGCGATCGCGCGGCTTGTCCTCGACAATTTCGACAACCTCCAGGCCTCCTGGGTGACCCAGGGAGGCAAGGTGGGCCAATTGAGCC
This sequence comes from Vicinamibacterales bacterium, assembly GCA_050747925.1. GTDB lineage: Bacteria > Acidobacteriota > Vicinamibacteria > Vicinamibacterales > UBA2999 > 12-FULL-67-14b. Next base: position 1,030 of record JBOGIV010000228.1, on the reverse strand, counting down.
TGGCCTTTGGCGCCAACGACATGGGCAGCGTGATGATCGAGGAGAACGTGGTGCGAGCCGCGGGCGCGGTCTATTGCATGGACGAGGCCGAGATCGTCCGCAACGTCGAGGACGCCGGCTTCATCGCCAAACGTCGCAACATGCACTACGACCTGCTCGGCGATCCCGTCTTCCGCGAGCGTGACGTCCCTCGAACGCTCGAGCTGGCGACGGCGCGGGACGCGGGGGACGCCTCGGTTCCTGTCGAGCTCGTCAACTACCCGGCGCGCAGCGCCGCCGGCAAACGGCAGAGGGCCCAGCAGCCCAATTCGCCGGTCGCATGATCGTTTACCGGGCGGCCTGGGTCTGCCCGATGGACCAACCGCCGATTCAAAACGGGTGGGTCGCCGTCGAGAACGGCCGCATTGTTGGCGTCGGTGGCCCGTCCGCCCCATTTCCGAACACCGGGGACCGTCCCCTCCCAAGAACCGAAAGTGACAGTCCCCTTCAAAAAAATAGCGGGGACTATCCGCGATCCGATCTTGTCGCCCGCAACCTTGGATCGGCTGTCTTGATGCCGGGTCTCGTCAACGCTCACACGCATCTCGAGTTGTCGTGGCTGCGCGGGCGTGTTCCACCGAGCACGAGCTTTATCGCTTGGATGACGCAGTTGTTCGCTCTCCGTCGAAAGCCCGAGGATCCCGAGGATCCAGTCGTCTTGTCAGCGGCGCTCACTGCGGCGACAGAGGCGAGGGAATTCGGCACGGTCGCCCTTGGCGACATCAGCAATTCGCTCGCTTCGGTCAAGCCGATGGCGCAGGCTGGGCTCCACGGGCTGATTTTCCACGAGCTACTGGGGTTTGCCGAACGTGATGGCGGCGCGGTCGATCGATCGACTGCTGCTCGCCAGCACGCCAGGTCGCTGGGCGCACGTATCTCAATCGCGCCCCACGCCCCGTACTCCACTTCACCGGAGCTCTTCCGCGCGATCCGAGCGGTGGTGAACGCGTCCGATCTCCCGATTACCAGCGTGCACCTCGGCGAATCGCCC
>JBOGIV010000227.1:0-4009 GCA_050747925.1 Vicinamibacterales bacterium | reverse complement strand
CGAGCGCAACTTGCAGATGTTTTTCTCGCGGCGCATCGGCCTGACCGACGATCGCCGTCCCGTCCCTGTCATCGGCGGCGTCAAGCTCGTCGGTCGTGCAGCCGGACTGGACCTCGGGGCGCTGTCGGTGCAGACCGACAGGTTCGGCACCACACCCGGCAGCAACTCCGCCGTCGTTCGCACCAAGCGTGACATCCTGGCCCGTTCCAACATCGGCACGTTCTTCTCGAACCGGCAGTCGGGCGGCGGCGAGTACAACCGCGTGGCGGGTGCAGATGCCACGTTCACATTCCGGAAGAACACCGATGTTCAGGGCTTCCTGGCGCGTTCGTGGACCCCTGGTCGTACGGGCGACTCCTACGCTGGACGGGCCAAATACAACTGGTTCACTGATCGGTACGAGCTGTTCGCGGAGTACCTGTATGTGGGCCCCGACTTTCAACACGATGTCGGGTTCGTCAGGCGCACGGACGTGCAGCGGTCCAATGTCTCCGCCATCTGGCAGCCTCGACCCGGTGTCCTCGATATCCGTAATCTCGTCTTTCGTGGTGAGGTCGTCTACGTCACCGATACGGGCGGAAGACTCGAGACGCGTGAACAGATCCTGCAGACGACCTCCCGGTGGCAGTCAGATGATGCCCTGCGGGTCAACTCCACGGCAACGCTCGACCGCTTGGACCGCCCTTTCGAAATTGCGCAGGGGGTGACCCTTCTGCCCGGCGACTACCAGTTCCGCGACCAGTTCGTTGAGGTGGAAGGAGGCGGCAAGCGCCTGGTCTCGGGGCGCCTTCGCTATGGCGGCGGCGATTTCTATTCGGGCCGCCGCCAATATGTTCGACTCACGCCGGTCGTCAAGCTGTCCGAGATTCTGTCGATCGAAGCCAGCTACGAGCTAAATGACGTCACACTCCCCGAAGGCGCATTCACCACGCGGGTGCTGAATGCGCGGGCCAACTTCAATCTGTCGAATCGCTGGCTCACCACGACGCTGCTGCAGTACGACAGCGCGTCGCGGCGTCAAGTGCTCTTTGCGCGCCTCAACTACATCTATCGTCCCGGCGACGACCTCTTCGTGGTGTTCAATCGCTCCGTCGACCGAGGCACTGGGCGACCTGCGGAGTACGCCCTGATGGTCAAACTGACCTACGCCATCGACTTCTAAAGGTCAGCGTGGCTTCTCCTCGTAAGTGCCGCGCGGTACGATCGCCAGGTAGCGAAGGGGCTCCGTACCCGTGCTGAAGTGCTGGTGCCAATGAGGACCCGCGGGAACAGCGCACATCGTGCCCACATCGTAGGGCGCCGACTGCGCCTGCTTGGCCTTGACCGCGGCCTCGTACGCTTTCAGATCTGCGGCCTCCGACCAGATGTCATACCCCTTGCCCTTGAGAATCACGAACATCGGCTGATTGCCGTGCTTGTGCGCGTAGGCCTCAGGCCCGGTGAGCTCGCTGATGTGCACATTGGGATGAGTGCGATGACCGACGGTCGCCATCAGATTGAAGAACGCCGTCTTGTTGCCGCGCGCTTCGCGCATCGCCACCGGATGCTCGCGGAGATCGTCGACATAGTGCCCGGGGTAGGTGGTTCGAGCTAGCGTCGCTGCGCGCTCTTCCGGTCCTTCGGCCGGATTCTGACGGCCCGACCGCAGTTCTTCAGCGACATAGGGATACAGGTTGATCGCGTACCCCACGGCACTCAGCATCCGCAGCGGCTGAGTCTTGTCGAGATTCCGGTGCTGCATCTGATGGTCCACCGGAATCGCAAACAACGAGTTCCTCTTCCATGTGTACTTGTTGGTCGGCAGTCCGCCCACCGATCGGTATTCGGTTTCGCCGCGACCCGAGAGCACATAGAAGAGCGCTTCGCCCTCCCATCCATACCCGTGCCATTTGGTTTGGCCTCCAGGCGGGATTTCGATCAGCTGCACGAGTTGGCCGACGCCGCCCGCTTTGATGATCACTGACTTGTCGCCCAGTTGCGGACGATCGACCAGCGGCATGGTCGGCAGCTCAAAGCAGTACCCATCGCGTGCGGCAGTCTGTTGAAACGGCTTCCACCAGGCATTGACGACGGTGGGCGATTCGTTCTCGACGGTCAGAACGTAGTCCACCGCCTCGGTCTGTTTGACGAATCGCTGTCCGCTGACGACGACAGGCAACACCAGCAAGGCAAGAGCGGCGACGATCACTCGAGTCGGCTTCATCGGACAATTCCTCTCTCGAAAAAAGACGCGATCAGAACAACATGACGGCTACCGAGCCTGCCGCCAGGACCAGAAGACCAAGTATGAGCACTTGGCCCTGACGGAGGCTTCCGACGGATAGTCCGAGAACAAGGGCAGGCGACTGATAGATCGCCACGAGCGTACTATTCGCCACTGCCCAAAGATCGTCCGCTCCTATGGGGTTGCCACCAGCATCGATCGGCGGAAGCCCGGGTGGTAGACCGTCGGGCGATAGCAATCGGTGCAGCGTCATGGTCCAGTACGACACCAGTTCCTGCGGTAGCATCCCCCCACTCCGGTGCCACGTCAACCAGACTTGTGAAACCGCTGCCGCTGCGTGTGTCTCGGTGAGGACGACTGGGATTGAGAGCGCCGTGCCGGCCAGGACGATCGCCAGCGGATCCGGAGCGGGCGGACGTCTGTCAGTGACGGACACGATGCCAGGGAGACTCGCCGCCAGCCCCGCGCCCAAGCCCACCAGAGCAGGTGACAGGCCGTGAAGTGGTGTCGTCACCCACAACCCAATCGCCACCACGACCAGCGCCGCGACCTTCCCATTCAGCGCCCCAGCTGGCGACGGCGTTTCGGAACCGGCTATCGGCTCGGCGCTCTTCGTTGAGCGCTTGGACAACCACACCACGCTGACGCTGAGGATGAGCATCATCACGATGTTCCATCCCAGCGGCGCCGTGGCCTCGGTTGTCTCCGTGCGTCCGAACACGGTGGCGGCATAGGTGGCGACCAACACGAGCCAGGTCGTACGCTCGGCAGCCTGGCCGCTCGCGCTGCTCCAGCCGACAGCCAGAAACGCCAGCATCGTTGCGCGGGCGAGGCTCGATGGCACGATGAGTCCCAAGACATACGCGCCGATCACAAGCGCGATCGATGACACCACGAGCGATTGCGTTAGCCGTGTAGGTGAGTGGGCGCCGATGACTGCGATGACTCCTCCGCGGTCGGCGGCGCTGAAGAGCGCCAGAGCTCCGTAGAGCAGCCAGGGCGTCGCCGAGCCGAAGCCCGCAAACGCGGTTTCGAATTCGGCAACGCCGGTGGCGCGAAACAGAAAGCAGCCGACGACGCCGACAATTGCTGGATGCAAGGCGTCAACGATCCAGCACAGCACCATCCCAACGGTGATCGCCAGCGCGTACCGGGCGTGGGCCTCGATCGCGGCCGGGACCAGCATCACCAGGAGCACGCCGGCGGCCGGCACGGAAAGGCGGACGAGTGGGCGCGCCGCGTCTTCCATGGCACCTAGCCGATGCCGAGGAGCGGCCAATAGACTGGAACCAGCAAGAGCAGAATCAGCGATTCAACGACGGTCAGGATGAATCCCACCTTGAGCAGGTCTCGCGCGTCGAAGTAGCCGAACGAGTACCCGACGATCAGAACCGCACCTTGATACACGAAGATCTTGCCGCCGGACGCGAAGGTCCAAATCATCCCCGTGGCCAATATGTCGAGGCCGTGGCTCTTCGCAAACGCCAAGATGACGGGCATGGAGGTACTGAGCATCGCGGTTTCGTTGCCGAGGAAGAAGTGATAGACGAAGCCGGCCCAGTAGAGGACGAGGGCACTGGTCAGCGGTCCGGTTACCAGAGGGGCAATCACCGCCGCGAAGAAGTCGGTTAGCAGGTCCAACGCTTTCGTTGAGGCCAGCAGACGGCCCATGCTGAGGGCAGCCGCCGTGAACCAGATCGCCGAGTAGTTCAGTCTTCTCAAGTCGTCGGCATTCAGGAAACCCAGTCGAGGCAAGGTGGCGATCAGACCGACGGCGATGCCAAT
>JBOGIV010000226.1:0-5412 GCA_050747925.1 Vicinamibacterales bacterium | reverse complement strand
GCCTGGGGGCGTGCCCAGATAAGACCTTCATGGTCGGTTCTCAGGCCGTCCAGACCAACGCTTCGACGACGTTCTTCGGCGGCACCTGCAACGTGATCGTCAACGGATCGGGTGTGGTGGTCATGGGTCTGCTTCAGTCAGGCACGCTGGTCGCCACGACCGTGACGATCAACTAGTCGCCGCCAAGCCAACTCTGGAGGCGACCGGCCGCGTTCGTGTAAGGCTTCGGCGAGCCCGCCGTAGCCTTGGCGAAGCGGGGGTCGCCTCCACCCTTCCTCCGATTCCCGGCGATACTAGCCGGGTGATTCGATCGGCCCTTGGGCACGGACTGCGCAGGCTTCGCCAGCGTCCAACTTCCTCCATGGCCTCGTGGCCGTCAGTGCGGCGCGTCTCGCGGGTCCCGCCAGCCGTTCTCCTGCGGCAGGACTGATCTTGGCAGGCAACCCAGGGTTGCCTCCCACAAGAATCAATTACTGCTGGGCGACAGACTAGCCCGCATTATTCAGTGCAGTGCCACAAGTGAACAATGCGCCGGCTGGATAAAGGACGCCGGCTTCGACGCGGCGCTGGCGCGCCTTGCTCAGGGCTAGCCCTGAGCGAAGGCCTGTTCTGGGAGCCGGAGTCGAAGCCCGAAGGGCGAACTATGGGGGCCTCATGAATAGTTCGGGCTAGTCAGAGCGGGGACCCACTCCAATCAGTGGCTGGAGACAGCGAATTTGATTCAATGTGGAGGCAACCCTTCGTGGTTGCCCTCAAGAGTCAGGCGGTCGCTTCTGCGGCCTTGAGCGCGCGCTCGGCCGCCGCGGTTCGCAGCATGCTGATCGCCGTGTAGACGACCACTACGACCACCAGCCAACGCACGTAGTAAAGAGGCATGGACGTGACCAGGAACGCGGCAATCAAGACCGCCGGTGCTCCGCCGACGGCGAACGCGATCGCGGCGCGAAGGTCATATCGTTGCTTCCGGATGAACTGAACGCTGCCGATCGGCATCAGAAAAGCGCAGGCTCCCATCATGATCGGAAATGCAGCGGTGGGATCCATTCCAATCAGGCTGATCATGATCAGGCACGGTGCGTAGTAGCCGATGCCGAGCATCATGAACGCGCCAAGAATCGCGGAGATGACGACCGCCGTGAGGAGCAGCCCACCTGATACTCCCAGCGCCGTTCCAGGGGCAGGTCCGATTCCCGTCAGTGAAGCCAGCATCAGGCTTGCGGCGCCAAGCAACGCGAATCCCATGCCGATCTGCACGTTCCGGCGCGAGAAGTTCGAGACGATGCCGGCGCCAAAATACGCACCCAGGACGGCGGCGGCGATAATCGACACCAGGGTGATGAAGTCGACCTGTACGATGGTGATGTAAATCAGCGCCTGCAGCACCGTCGGCAGTACGTAGCCGACGTTGAGCGTTCCAGGGATCTTCTCGTCGCGGATGACGTTCCAGAAGCGCGCCATCGATGTCGTCGTTGCGTACGACCCGATGCCGAGAGTATCGAAGAAGTTCGCGATGAACGAAATGAGCAGCGTCAGCGGCGCCGGCGCCAGACCCGACGAGTCACTGCTGGTAGCGCGTTGCCTCCGAACCGTCAGCGCCCAGAACAGGAAGTAGCTAACGGCGATGACGACAAGCGCAGCCAGGAGGAGGTTTTTGGGATCCATGGGGGGCGATTCTACTTTGGCCCGGGTGGGACGGGTAGGCCAGGTGGGTCAGGTAGGCCGGGTAAGTCAGGTAGGCCGGGTAAGCCAGGTAGGCCGGGTAAGCCAGGTAGGTAGGGTAGGCCTGGTGAGATGATTTGTCCTACCCGGCTCACCCGGCTCACCCGGCCAACCCGGCCTAACTTAACTAACCGACAAACTTGTACCCCGAGCCGTGAATCGTAAGAATATGCTCCGGCGCGTGCGGCAGGGTCTCGATCTTCTGGCGTAGTTTCGCTACAAAGTTGTCGATGGTTCGCGTCGTCGGAAACTCCTCGTAGCCCCACACCTCGTTCAGGATCTGCTCCCGGGTGACGACCCGTCCCCTGTGCTCGACGAGATAGCGGAGCAGATCGAACTCGCGCGCGGTGAACTCCACGCGCTCCTTGCCGCGCCGAGCTTGATGCAGCTTGAAGTCCACTTCGAGATCGCCGATGCGGATCGTCTCGGCCTGCGTTGGCTGCGAGCCAGCCCGGCGCAACACCGCGCGGACACGCGCGAGAAGCTCCGTGATCGAAAACGGCTTGGTCACATAGTCGTCGACGCCGAGCTCGAATCCCAAGACCTTGTCGGTCTCCGCCGATCGCGCCGTGAGCATGACGATGGGCGTCGATGACGCGCGTGCGCGCAGCTCACGGCAGACGTCGAATCCGTTCTTCTTCGGGAGCATCACGTCCAGCAGCACGAGATCCGGCGAGAAGGTCGCGGCTTTGGCGAGGCCCTCGCTTCCGTCGATGGCGGTCTCGACCTCGTAGCCCTCGAGCTCGAGATTGTCGCGGAGGCCAAGCCGCATCTGCGGCTCGTCCTCGATCACCAGAATCCGTTTCACGACGCCTGCTCCACGAAAACCTCAGCCGGCGCTTCGGCTGGAATCGGGAAGTGCAGCGTGAACGTGCTGCCGTGTCCCGGCTCGCTCGCCACCCCCACGAAGCCTCCGTGGCCGCGCATGGTGTGCTCGACGATGGCGAGCCCTAGTCCGCAGCCCTGAGAACCGCCGCCGAGGTCACGCTGCACGCGATAGAACTTGGAAGATCCGTCCTTGCTCGCGGCGTGGAATCCCAATGCCCTGATCGGTCACGCTGATGGTGACGTGGGTCTTGCTTCGTCGCACATCGATCGAGATCGTCTTCGACTCTCCCGAGTACTTGATCGCATTCGCCAGCAGATTCTCGATCGCCTGCTCGGACGCATCCTCGTCGGCGAGCACGCGCGGAAGCGACGGCTCGATGTCGGTCTCGACGCTGAACTGACTCTGCGAGACCTGCGCATCCATCTCCCTCAACGCTCGGGTGACGAGCGCGCCGACGTCGATCGGCTCCATTCGATAGGGACGAAGGCCCGCTTCCATCCGCGAGAAGTCCAGAATGTTCTCGATGAGCCGCGTCAGCTTCTTCGACTCGCCGTTGATGATCCGGTAGTACTCTTGCGCCCGTTCGCTGCTTCGTACCCGTCCAAGCTCGAGCGTCTCCGAGAACATCTGGATCAGCGCGAGCGGCGTCTTGAGGTCGTGCGAGACCGACGCGACGAAATTGGATTTGAGCTCCGCCAGGCGTACTTCGCGCGCCGCCGCACCGGCGACGAGGAACACACCCAGCGCCATCGCGACGGCCATTACGATCATCAGGGCCATCTGCGGCCGCGTGCTCGCTCCGACCACTTCGGGAATCCCCAGCGCGCCGTAGCCGGTGCGCACATGCCAGATTTCCCGGTGCTGCTCGTACGGTGCGGCAAACTCGAGGAGCTCCTTGTCGAAGAAGATGATGGGGAAGTGCCGCTCGTCCACCGGCTTCTCGGGACGATTCGAGCTCGACGCGAACACGGGGCTGCCGGCTTCGTCCAGCACCTCGATATCGAGCCGTGGGAATCCGGTCGGCTGCTGAATAGAGGCCAGCCGATCGCGCAGCAGCGCCGGCACATGCTGCGTCCGCAGCTTCTCCATGTCGACCGCGAACGCCACGACGCTGGTCATCCGCTCGCGCGACGGAGAATCAAACCGAAGCTGGGCCTGCAGGTAGTGCTTGCGCCCGCCGATGTCGACGGTAAAGGCCACGATGGCCATGCGCGTCTTGACCAGCGCCATCAGCCGCGGCAGGATCCGGGCGCCGACCGTGCAGTTCTCGCGGAATCGATCTTCCAGAATCGGATCGGCCCCACTCGTGCGGTCGTATGCGAGCCATCGTCTGGCTTTCGGCCCGCGTTCGGTCCAGATGTAGAACGACTCGACAAACGGGCTCTCCTTGAGCGCATCCCGCATGATCGGATCGATCCAGGCCATGTCCATCGGCTCGGTTCTGGCCTGCGGAATGCGGAGCAGCACGCTGATATGGGGACGCTTCAGGTAGTCTTCGACCGCACGCGTCATCGACTCGGCCGTGTCGTTGCTCAACTGCTGGAGCACGACGGCAGACGTCTTCTCGAGGTCGTTCAACGATCGGAACTGGAAGTAGAAGAGCACGGCGACTGGAATGGCGACGACGATGGCGAGGCCGGCGGCGAAGCGGATGCCGCGGTCGTAGAACAACGGACCAAGGGAGCTGGGCCGATAGCTGTTCGTCATACGTCAGCCTTACTTTGTAACGGGCCGTTCAAGCTCTCCGCTCATCCACGCGTGGACCGGCTGCCAACCCGAGAGGTCCGGCTTCTGCGACACCAAAGCCCAGAGCACTGCGCTGGTGTCCGCTAACAGTTGCTGCCGATACGCCTGCGGCAGCGCCGCTGTGGCCTCCTGCAGGTCGCGCAGCGCGCCCGCGGCGTCGCCCGTCGCGACTTTACAGAGCGCCAACCTGGTGGCCTGGACGGGATTCCGTTCCGCATCGCGGGCCTGCCCTTCAGCATAGGCCGAAAGCGCGGCGCGGTAACGTCCCTGCAGAAAGAGCGTGTGCCCGAGATTGTAGTAGCCGAAGGCCAGCTCCGGCGCGAGCTGGACGACCCGTCGAAACGCCGCCTCCGATTCGGCAAGCCGGCCGAGCTCCCGCCGGACCACTCCGATGTTGTTGAGCGTCTGGTGGCTGGCGGAATCGCAGGCGAGCGAGCGTACGAACGCCTCCAGCGCCTCGCCTGGCCGATCGAGCTCTCCGAGCGTGGCCCCAAGGTTCGCCCAGGCTGGACCGAAGAGGGGCAGCGCTTGCGCCGCCGCACGAAACGACTCGCTCGCGCGGGACATATCGTCGGTCCGGAGCCATAGCTTGCCCCGTTCGAAATGAGCGGCTGGCCAATGAGGGGCGAGCGCGAGGGCCTCGTCCAAGTTTCGAGCCGCAGCCTCGAGATCGTTCACTTCCATGCACGCGCTCGCCGTGGCCACGAGCGCCGGCGCCGACCGTTCGTGTTCAACGGCCTGGATACAGAGCCGAAGTCGATCGGAGGGGTCCGAAGCGCGGAACGCAGCGATCAAGGGCTCGAAGGTGCGGAGGGGCGAGGGTGAAGGACTGCGCGAGTGGGGCGGTGCGGACGGTGCAGGGTCATCAATCTCTGTCACCGCTCCAGCGAAGAGACCGCGTCGGGCGAGCACCTCGGGTGCGTGCTCGTGAAGCGATGACACATCGGCGGTGGCAACGAGCGTCGCTTGACCATGATCGCGCAACGCCTGCGCCCACACCTCGCAACTGAACATTGCTTGCGTCGTGACGAGTCGTGTCGAGCCGGGCTGAAGATTCACGAACGCTTCGTGCACGTCGGCTGCCGTGATCACGACGGGTCCACTGGGCAGGTCCGGGA
>JBOGIV010000225.1:0-18454 GCA_050747925.1 Vicinamibacterales bacterium | reverse complement strand
CATCAAGATCGCCTGGAATCGCCGACGTTGAGCCCGCAAACTCGAATCGGACGTTCGCCGATGCCACGGCCTGCCAGGACGCTGTCGCTCGACCGATCGCACCTCGCAGGTCGGCGGCGGTCACTCCGGGAACGCTGCGTTCGCTGACGAAATAGCGAACTGGCTGTTGACGCCAACTGACGTCCACGATTTGTCCGTTCACGTTCGCGCCGAGCTTTAGATACGCGAACACAGACGGGGGCCATCCAATTGACAGCGTCAGAATTGCCGCCCAAGCGGCCATGCGCCTCATGGCCGAGAACCATGAACGGCGCGAACCGCATCGCCAAAAGCGGCCAGCGACAGCGGCCGCCGCTGCGGATCGCCACGTACGATTCTCGTGCCTGAGTTCACGACGGGGGGCATGACGAGGATGGCGCCGTTCGAGCGGTCGGGAGTCGCGCGGAAGACGCCCTGGGAAAGACCAGTCGGACCCGGCAAGCGCACACCTCGTGCCGACAAGAAGACGACCACGAGATCGCCTGGGGCAAACGCCGGCATTCCTGGTGTGAAGCTCAGAAAGCGGCCCGACTGACCACCAGGTACCGAGAAGGTCATCGTGTTCCCAGGGGAGCCCTTGAATGCGGTCATCACATCGATCGTCACAACGCTCTCGATCGAGCGGCGATCGTCGGTCCACTGACCTCGCACGTCCGCGACCCGCCCATACACGATCGCGGACGATTCAGTGACAAGCTCGGAAAAACTCATCGGCGCTACGGTGGTGGCGAAGACAGGCGCGGCAAGAATCGCCAGCGCAAGACACGTGAGGACGCTACGCGCCATGGACTGAGTGTACGACATCGAGAACAGCCTCCGCGGCGCGATCGCTGGCGCCAGGGCCACCAAGCTTCTCTCGTACGGCAGCAAGGTGGTCGATCATGCGCGCGCGCCGCGACGAATCGGTCAGCAGGCTGACGGCCTCGGCCGAGATCGCTTCAGGAGTACACGCATCCTGAATCAGCTCGCTCACGATGCGGTCGCCGGCAATCAAATTAACCATCGCGTACATACTGACGCGCGCGAGCCGCCTGCCCAGCCGATACGTCATCGGCGACAACTTGTAGAGAACGACCATCGGTTTGCCGTGTAACGCCGTCTGAACCGTCGCGGTGCCGGAGGCCGTCACGACGGCGTCACACGCGTGCAGCACATCGTCGGTCTGGTTCTCGACGATGCGAAGCGTGACGCCGGGAATGCCGAACGGATCGAGCAGCCCATCGTCCAGGTGCGGGGCCCGAGCGACGACGAACTGCACGCCCGCTACCTGGGCCGCAATTCTCGGAACCGCTTCGGCCATCACTGGGGCGAGCCGCTCGAGCTCGTTGGGCCGGCTTCCAGGCAGGAGCGCGAGCAATGGCGCCTCGGCATCTAGACGGAGTCTCTTGCGAAATGCCTCGCGCGACTGCGTCGGCCGGACGAGATCGACCAGTGGGTGTCCGACGAACCGAACATCCATTCCTGCACGCCGATACAGCTCGACCTCGAATGGAAAGATCGGCAGGGCGCGATCGACGAGCGCCTTCATCCTCTTGATGCGGTGGGGCCGCCACGCCCAGAGTTGTGGGCAGACGTAGTAGACAACGGGGACCCTCAACCGACGTTTGATTCCGTGCATCAACCGGAAGTTGAAGTCGGGATAGTCCACAACGACGAGCGCTGACGGACGCGCATCCTTGGCGGCCGCCATCAATCGCTGATAGAGAGCCCAGGAACGCGGAAGAACCTTGAGGGCCTCGGTGAGGCCCGTCACCGCGTGTCCCTGGAAATTGCCGATGAGGCGCGCGCCGGCATCGGCGAGGTGGTCGCCACCGAATCCGAAGACCTCGATTTCTGGCTCGCGCGCCCGAAGCGCCGCGACGAGCGCGCCAGCGTAGAGATCGCCGGACGGCTCGCCGCACGAGACCATGATCCGCGTCACTCGGGGCGGACCGGCGCGATGGGACCTCGGCGGAAATCGGCGGACAGCAGGTCGACTTGCTCGATCGGAATTCGCTCGTAGTCGCCGAAGCCGACGCCCTTGAGATCCTTCACGAACCCGTCGGCGTCGCCGACGAGCACGATCGACAGTTGACCGGGACGAATGAACCAGCGCGCCACGCGCTCGATCTCGGAGGCTGTCACCTTGAGCACCCGTTCCCGGAACTTCGGGAGATCGCTCACGGGGAGGCCGTAGAAGAGCTGATTCAGGACCTGCGTCGCAATCGCATCGGGAACTTCGATGGTTAACGGGAAATGTCCAACCATGTAGTCCTGCGCGCCCTGCAGTTCTTCGTCCGAGACACGCTCGCGTTGCAGCCGTGAGAATTCATCGACGGTCACGCGAAGCGCTTCGGCTGTGTTCTTGGTCTGCGTGTCCGTCTCGGCCACGACCGCGCCGGCGAGTTGGAACGTGTCGAAATCCGCCGAGGCGCCGTAGGTCAACTGGCGCTGCGACCGCAACACCTGTTGAAGCCGATTCGCCCCTTCACCGCCGAGAATCTTCACGGCCTGACTCACCGCCTCGTAGTCGTCGTGCTTGCGCGGAATCGCGAGTTGACCGACGCGGATCTCCGTCTGCACCGACCCCTTCTTGTCGATCACGATCACTCGTTTGGTGGGCTGGGGCGGATCGAGGGCCTTCAACGGCGGAACCTCGCCCGACCTCCACGCGCCAAAGTGTTTTTCAAGACCCGCCATCGCTTCGTCCGGCGTGATGTCACCGACGACGGCGAGGAGGGCGTTGCTGGGGACGTAATGCGCACGATGGAAGTCGACAAAATCCTGACGAGTCAAGCCGGTCAGCGATTCAGCCGTGCCACTGCCGGGCAGACCATACGGGTGGAAGCCGTAGATCAAGCGATCGATCACGCGGCCGGCAACCGCCTCGGGGTCCTCTGCCGACACCTTGAGCGCGGAAAGCGCCTGCTGCCGTTGTCGCTCGATCTCGTTCTGAGCAAAGGTCGGCCGCTGAACCAGGTCGGCCATCAACTGGAGCGCCACGTCGTAGCTGTCCTTCATGACGATGGCGTTCACGAAACTCAGATCGCTGCCGGCGCCCGTGTTCAGCACGCCGCCGACAAAGTCGATGGCGTCGGCGATCTGCTCTGCGGTTCGGCTCCCGGCGCCTTGATCGAGCAGCGTCGCCGTGAGCATCGCCAGACCGAGTTTGCTTTTGGGATCGTGGGCGGCGCCGGCGCGCACGATCATCCGAACGCTGATGGCCGGCTGTTCGTTCTGACTGACCAGGACCACTTGAAGGCCGTTGGCCATCTTGCGAATTTCGTAGGGCGGAAACGTGACGGCGCGCGCCGGCAGTGGCCGTGGTGGGTTCTCACGCGGCCATTGCGCCGCCTGGCCCGAGACCAGCGTGGACATGAGAATGGTGACGCCGAGAACGGTGCAGGCCTTCACGGTCGCACCCCCGCGGCCGCCTCAAGCCCTCTTCCACCCGACGGCATCACCCGGAGCACGAGCCGGTTCTCGGGCGTGAAGTACTTGCGTGCGACACGCTTGATGTCGTCGGTGGTCAGCTTCAGAAAGATGTCGAACTCGCCGTCGGCTGACGCCATGTCCTTCTGAATCACTTCGGCATGGCCAAGCTGCGACGCCTTGTCCTTGATCGACTGCCGGCTCAGGATGTAGTCGCGCGCGAACTGGTTCTTGGCGCGCTGAAGCTCACGCTCAGAAATACCCTCGGCCTTGAGCCGCTCGAACTCGCCGATGAGGACTTTCTCGATCTCTTCGGGTGACTTGCCCGGGTTCGCCAACGCCACCGCATAGAAGATACCGGGCTCCTCGAGGAAGCTCGCACTCCCAAAGGCGGTCAACGCCAATCCGGTGTCGTAGACGAGCTTGCGATAGATGCGCGACGTCTGCCCGTCGGACAGCGTCTTCGACATGACGAACATCGGGTACGAATCGGGGTGTCCGTTATACGGCGACTGATACGCGACGACGATCGCCGGCAGCGGCCACGGCTGGGAGAGCGTCACGCGCCGCTCCTTGGTATGCGGTGGCTCCTGTGGAATATCGCGCGGCACGGGCTTGGCCGCCTTGGGAACACGGCCAAAGTACTGGTTGACGAGGCTGATCGCCGTGTCGGTCTCGAAGTCGCCGACGATCATCACCGTGGCGTTTTCGGGCACGTAGTGAGTGCGATAGAAGTCGCGCACGTCTTCGATCGTGGCGGCATTCAGATCGCCCATGCTTCCGATCACGGGATGCTTGTAGGGATGCACGTCGAACGCATGGTCGCTGACGAGCTCGTTCAGGAGACCAAACGGCGGATTCTCGATGCGCATCCGCCGCTCCTCCTTGACCACTTCGCGCTCGGCCAGAAACGTCGCCTCGTCGATGCGAAGCGTGGCCATGCGATCGGCTTCCATCCAGAGCGCCAGCGGCAAGTACTGCGCGGGCAGCGTTTGCCAGAACACGGTGGTGTCTTCGTTGGTATACGCGTTGGCCTGCCCGCCGACCGACGCCACGATCGACGTGTGTTGCTCGGGATTCACGTTCTTCGATCCCTTGAACATCAGATGCTCGAAGAAATGTGCGAAGCCGGTTCGCCCTTGTCGTTCGTTTTTGGCGCCGACGTGGTACCACAGCTCGACGTGGACGATCGGCGTTGACCGATCCTGATGGAGGATGACGACGAGCCCGTTGGGCAGCTGCAGCCGCTGGTATTCGAGCTTGGGCGGGCGAACGGCGGCTTCAGGCGAGGCCAGCCACAGCGCGGCAACGACGAAGGCGGCGAGCACCAGGCTCAGCGCGCGGGTCCATCTGCGACGTGGGAATCGGGGGAGAGTGATCGTCATTCGCTCTTCGCTTTTCGTTCAAGGGCTTCGAGTCGGGCGACGACATCCAGCAACTGCCGACGCATGTCGGGCAACTTCTTGAAAATCACGGACGAGCGTCGCCAGTCGCCGTTGTCGATCGCCGGGTACCCAGACACAAACGCATCCGCGTCCACCGAATTGGTGATACCTGATTTTGCCACGGCTTTTGCCCGGTCGCCGACCGCCAGACCATTGGCGATCCCGACTTGACCACCAAACATCACCTGATCGCCAAGCACGGTACTCCCGGCGATACCGACCTGAGCGGCCAATAGCACGTGTTTGCCCACGATCACACCGTGCCCAATCTGGACGAGATTGTCGATCTTGGTGCCGGCCTTGATCCGTGTCTCGCCGATCGCGGGCCGATCAATCGTGGTGTTGGCGCCGATCTCGACGTCGTCTTCGATCACCACGGGCGCGCGTTGCGGAATCTTCTCGTGCGATCCGTCGGGACGTTGAGCAAAGCCGAATCCGTCACTGCCGACGACGGCGCCATCCTGAAGGACCACGCGATCGCCGAGAGTGCAGCGCTCGCGAATCGTCGCCCGCACGTGGAGGACGCAGTCATTTCCCACGACCGCATCGCGAGCGATCACCACGTGCGGGTAAATCACCGTGCGCGCGCCCACGCGGGCGCCCGCCTCGATGACCGCAAGCGCGCCAACTGTGACCGTCGGATCCACGAGGGCTTCGGGATCGACGAGCGCGGTTGGATGCACACCGGGTATCGAAGGCTCCAACGGCGCGAGGACCTGCACGGCACGGCCAAACGTCAGATACGGAGACGCGCTTCGGATCACCGCGCACGGCGCGCCATCGATGCCAGCCGACACGATGACCGCGCTCGCCTTGGTCGTGGCCAGCGCGCGGGTGAATTTGGATTGTGCGAGAAACGTGAGGTCGCCGGGGCCGGCGGCCTCGATCTTGGCGACGCCGGTGATGTCGACGCGATCGTCACCTTCGATCGGGCACTCCAATCGTCGCGCCAGCTCACCAAGGGTCACTAGTGTTTCGTCTCAGAAGTCCCGTTAGTACCGAGGCCGGCGATGCGCCCGGATGGCAAGGCGCGACGACCGAGAATACCGGGAGTATTTGAGGGAGGAGCAACGAAGCCAGGCGGGATGCAGCGCTGGCCGAATGCAACGGGAATTCTGAGACGAGACACTTCGTCGAGAATATCACGCGCTCGATGCGGCCATTCGCTCGACGAATGTGGCGAGCCGCTCGAGGCGCAGACGCTCGGCGACGTCACGAATCCGCTGATGCCGCGCGACCGGATCGAGCCCAAACGCCTTGCGGAGATCGGAGAGCTCGACGCTCGAGGCGACGGTCCACCGAATGCGAGAGACGGCGTTGCGGGCGCCGCGCCAGGCCATGAAGTGGCCGAGGACCGTGAACGTAAAGAAGTACCCGAACACGTTCGGACCGGGAATCAGGACGAACGGCACCGAGAGCAACAACCCGATGGCGTGAAGGGCCATGAGACGAAGATGACGATCCGCATCGCGGCGCATCGCGTCTCGCATCATGCGCTCGGCCGCAGCCGGGTCGAGATCGTCGGGCACGTGCAGCGTCGCGTCGTGAGCGCTGGCGAGGTTCCAGAGCAACCGCTGCTCGGCGACGCGCTCGGCGATCCACCGCATCACCCAGCGCCTCACGCGCGACAGGAGTTCAGAGCGTTCCGCATGACGAGCCTCGTGACGCTCCCGTTCGGCGTCGCGAATGATGGCCTTGAATCGCGCGCGCCAGCGCGCCAGGAGGCCTGGCTCGTGGCTTGGCTCGGGATCCGCGTCTGCCGCTTCGAAGTAGGACTCAAACCGATCGCGTCCGATCGGCACGAAGTAAACGTCCATTAAGGATTTGGACGTCGAATTCGACGCGGGGTTCGTTTCGGATCGGTCGGCACCCGGGGCTTGCCCGCTTGTTCCCAGGCGCCGATGATGACCGAGGCCACCGCGGCGATCGATTCATTGACGCGCTGCTGAAGAACGGTGAACGTGCTTCGCTCGAACGCCGCGAAATAGCCATCGTCATAAAACTCTCGGCCGTCGGCGGCCGCTTTGTCCGCGTCCAGAACCCCCTGGCTCAGCCGGTTGCTGGCCAGAATGACGTCGAAGATGAAATCGCGGGGCGTGGTCACCGGCCTGGGTGTTGCGGGCCGAAGCGCGAGCCGGCCGCGAACGCGCTCGAAGAGCTCGCTTTCCCATCGGGAATGCACACCGGTTTGCATCGTCAGCTGACCGTTGTAGTTGACTACGGAGTGAAGGGGCACGTGCGCATCGCCGACGTAGTGAGCCAGGATTGCCGAGTAGTAGAGAATGTCGTCACCGGCGAAGGCCGATGGCGTCGGCCCGTTCAACGATTCGAACTCGCGCTGCAGCCGGCCGTAGAACTCCTGCACGCGCCACGGCACGAGTCCCTGTTCGTGAATGAACTCTTTGCCGAACTTCTGTACTGCCGCGTCGTATTCCCGCGGAAGCGCAGCGAACGGATACGGACCGAAGGCGGCGTGATCGATGTCGAGGAAATGATTCGGATCTTCTTCGAGCCAACCCGCGGTGCGCCACAAATCGGGATCGATCGCTCGCTCGACGACAAACGCGCGTCGCTTCTCGAAGAGAGCCCTTAGCTCGGGCGGCAGCAGATCGATGGCGCGATCGGCGATCAGCTTGTGGGCCTCGAAGCCCCACGCGCCGACGGAGGTCGTCGAGGTGAACAGCAGAGCGACCAACACCAGGAAGCCGCGCACGGGCACCATTTTAGTGGAGACCGCGCCATTCACGGCGACGACACATCGATGCGCGAGGCCGACCAACCACTCGGTGCGACGCTCGAGTAACGATAGTCGTTGAGCCAGATGCGCCGAGGTGACCTCGACGCCTCGGCGATCGCAAACGGGAAGCGCGACCACTGCAGATACCGTCGCGCCCGCGGCACGCGAAGCGCTTCTTGAACGGCGGGGTCGTCGAGGTTGGTGGCGACTCCGTACCCGGCCGGTCGAAAATGGGCGGCTGGTTGGAACCACACGAACCCTTTCTCATACCGGTCCCCGAGATCGATGACGACTTCCCGCCGAAATGGATTCACCAGCACAGGCGTCACCATGAAGCGGGTCGTGGCGGGCAAGCCCGCTCGCACAAGGCCGTCGGCAACCACGGACCGGGCCAGCGCGTTCGAGACCAGCATCAGCGCCACGTAGACGCTGGCGATCGCCAGCCCGATCTGGGCTGAACGCTCAGGCCGCGGGCGGCCATCACGTCGTCGCCCGTACGCCAACACCACCCCGCTGCCGAGTGCGAGATACATCCAGGGGTCGACGATGTAC
This sequence comes from Vicinamibacterales bacterium, assembly GCA_050747925.1. Classification (GTDB taxonomy): domain Bacteria; phylum Acidobacteriota; class Vicinamibacteria; order Vicinamibacterales; family UBA2999; genus 12-FULL-67-14b. The sequence goes on along the minus strand of JBOGIV010000225.1, from coordinate 10,270 downwards.
AAGGCGTCACCGTAGAACCAGCGGTCGGAGAACGGCATCAGCAGTCGCACGCCATAGCTGTTCAGGAAATCGAGGAAGACGTGCGAGAGCACTCCGGCGTACGACAACAGTGTCAACGGCCCAAAGCGCGGGGGATCGCTCGTGGTCGCGGAACGGCGACCAACGGCTCGATGCCACGCGATCACCGCTCCTGCCAGGAGCGGCGGCGCCAACGCTTGCGCGAGAATCCCGTGCGTCCACCCGCGACGCACCGCCATCGCCAGGCCGTCGGTCGCAAAGACGGCGACGTCCACATCGGGGAGATTCGCGGCTATCAGCAACGTGCCCATGCCGCGGGCGGATCGTCGTGCCAGGCCGGCGTGGCCGATTGCCGCGCCAGCCAGCGTGTGACACAACGGATCCACGTCAACGACCCTTGCTCGCCAGATGTTCCTTCAGCGCGTCGTCTCTCAGATCTTTGCGAAGCACCTTCCCCACCGGCGATTTTGGCAGATCGTCTCGAAACACAATTTCTCTGGGCACTTTGTAGTTGGTCAGCGACTGCTTGCAGTGCTCTCGCAGTGCCTCGGCGGTCAGATCCGGGGTCTTTCGCACGACGTAGGCGACCACGATCTCACCCGTCTCATCGTCAGGAACGCCCACGACGGCGACGTCGCCGACGCCCGGGTGCATCGCCAGCACGCCTTCCACTTCGTTCGGATACACGTTGAAGCCGCTGACGAGGATCATGTCTTTCTTGCGATCGACGATCGACACATACCCCTCGTCATCGATCGTGGCCACATCGCCGGTGGCCAGCCAGCCCTCGTGGAGCGCGCGAGCGGTTTCGTCCGGTCGTTGCCAATAGCCGTCCATGACCTGTGGACCTTTGATCCAGAGCTCGCCGGCCTCGCCGTGCGGCACATCGTGGCCAAACTCGTCGACCAGTCGGACATCGGTACCGGGCAACGGCACGCCGATGCTGGCGCGCTTCGAGCGGTGAAATGGATTCAACGTCGCGACCGGAGAGGTTTCCGTCAATCCGTAGCCTTGGAAGATCGGCGTCTTGGTCATCTGTTCCCAGCGATCGCCGATGGCGGGAGCCAGCGCCATGCCACCAGCGATCGAGCCGCGGAACTGCCACCCGGTGCGCTCCTGAAACCACGACTCGCGCATCAGCCCGGCAAACAGCGTGTTGACACCGGTGAACCAGGTGATGGGCTCAGTGGTCATGGGCGCCCTGAGATTCGACAACGGACGCGGGCTCGGCACGAGCACGTTCCGCCCACCAGCGACGAAGAAGACCATCAGGTTCGCCGTGAACGCAAAGATGTGGTACAGCGGCAACGCGGTCAGGATCACCTCTTCGCCGAACCGAAGGAGCGGCTTCCACATCTCGATGCACTGCGTGACGTTGGCCACGAGATTGCCATGCGTGAGAATCGCGCCTTTCGCGATCCCTGTCGTGCCGCCCGTGTACTGCAGGGCGGCCACGCTGGCCGCGTTCAACGACGTGGCATAGACCAGCGGATCCGCACCGGAGATCATGCGCTCCGCCCCCAATGACAACGCACGCGTGAAGGTCGTGTGGGCAAACGTGATGCGCGGCACCATCTTCTTGACGTATTTCTGAACGACACGGACAAGCAGCCGCCGCATCGGTGAGAGAAGATCGGACACGCTGACGACGATCACCGTCTTGATCGACGTCTTGCTCAGGACCTCCTGCACCTTGGGGGCAAACAGATCGATCGCGATCAACCCGACGGCGCCACTGTCCACAAACTGGTGCACCATTTCCGGCACGGTGTACAGCGGATTGGTGTTGACCATGACGAGGCCGGCCTTCAACGTGCCGAATACCGCGATGGGATACGCCAGGCAGTTCGGCATCTGCAGCGCCACGCGGTCGCCGGGCCTGAAGCCAGCCACCTCGCGCAGATAGACCGCAAATTGGTCAGAATGCCGATCGACTTCGGCGAACGTGAGGCCCCCCTGCGACCCGTTAGGCAGAGCCAACGTGAAGGCCGGGCGCGTGGCGTAAGTCGCGGCGGCCTCCCGCACGGCCGCCGGCACGTGGGGCCAGCGCGGCGACGCAACGTCGGTTGCTGTCAGGGGGTGATAAAACCGGATCCAGGGGCGCGCGGGGTTCGCCATGTGTGACGGTCAGCTCGCCAGGCTCAGCCCGGCACAGGGCGCAATTCTTGCACAGATGAATCGGACGCCTCCGGCCGATATTCCAATACGACAACAACGATGCGAATCTCACTGATTATCGGTGTCCTGCTATTCGCGGGCGCCGCGTGCTCGAGTAAGTCCGACACACCAACCGCGCCCACTCCTTCCGAAGGACAAGCGACCAGCTATACGGCCATTGGAGCCAGCGATGGGATCGGCTTCGGGGGGAGCGCCCCGTGCGTTCCTCTCGCACTCGAGTGCGCGAATGGAACCGGCTATGTGCAGATTCTCAACCGGCGTCTCAAGGACGGCGGGCGTACGGTATCGCACTTGAACCTCAGCCTGCCCGGGGCGGTGCTCAGTCGCGCGATTGAAGATTTAGCGACCAGCATCGGACGGCGGATCGACACCGGCAACTTCATCGAGCGGCAGGCGCCGTTTGTCCCGCTGTCGACGACGCAAGTCACGATCTTTGCGGGTGGGAACGACGCCAACACGATCGCGCAAGCGGCGCGTGCAGGACGAGGCGGTTCCGATGTGAACGGCTACGTGGATGCCCAGGTTCGTCAGTGGGGAACCGATTACGAAGACCTGATTCGCCGAATTCGAGATCGTTCAGCCAACACTCGCATCGTGGCTCTCAACCTCCCGAATCTCGCGGCCGCACCATACGTTGCCTCCAACCCGATCGACCAGAAGCGACTGCTGCAGCGTATCGCCGTCGGACTCACCGACAGGGTCAACGCGCTGCGCTCTCTCAATGTGATCGTTGTGGATTTGATGTGCGATGCGCGCTTGCTGCAGGGGTCACACTTCGCCGCTGACGGGTTTCACCCCAATGATGCCGGCTACGCGATCATCGCCGAGCTGACTTATCCAGCGCTTGCCAACGGTTCGGCCCCGGCACCGTCGGCGACCTGCCTGCAGCGAACGATCTTTTAGTCCCGCCTGCCCTGAGCGAGCCGTTTCGAAGTCAAACGGCGAGTCGAAGGGAATCCCGAGTCCCGCGCCCACGTCGGGTGCCCTTTTACCGGCGTGACCGTAGGTCGTACGCTAGAAATCGTGCCCATGACAACGTGCGCCATCGACACGACAAACAAGTCACTTTGCATTTTTTTTGGCCGATGAGCCTGATTGATGCCTCAGATATTGCAAACTGATGCTGAAACCGTACATACTCGGACATTCTTCACCGGCGGAGACTCCGCCCATTCTTCCAACCTTCGGAGGGACACAACCGATGGCAACGGCGCTGGGACAGGCGATCGAAGGCATTCGAAGCTGGGCCATGAACCATGGGCGGCACTTGGGTCAACCCGCGCAGATCAGCGAGATTTTCGGCTCGCGCGTGTTCAACGACAAAGTGCAGCAGGCGCGGTTGCCGAAGGCTGTATACCGCTCGCTGCGCGAGACGATCATGCGAAGCGATCCGCTCGACATCTCCACGGCCGACGCCGTGGCGGTGGCCCTGAAGGACTGGGCGATCGAGCACGGCGCCTCGCACTATACGCACTGGTTCCAGCCGATGACCGGAATCACGGCGGAAAAGCACGACGCCTTCTATGGTCCAACCGATGACGGCATGGCGCTGGCCGAGTTCAGCGGAAAAGAGCTCGTGCGCGGAGAGCCGGATGCCTCGAGTTTTCCGTCGGGCGGCATGCGCAGCACCTTCGAAGCACGCGGCTACACGGCGTGGGATCCAACGAGTGCGCCGTGGCTGCTCGTCCACGACAACAGCGCGACGCTGGTGATTCCGACTGCATTTGTCAGCTGGACGGGAGAAGCGCTGGACAAGAAGACGCCGCTGCTTCGCTCGATGGAAGCGCTCTCGGCGCAGGCCGTGAGAGTGTTGAAGCTCTTCGGCTCGTCGGCCACCCGCGTCACGGCGACCTGTGGGCCCGAGCAGGAATACTTCCTGATCGACTCCAACTTCTATTTCAACCGGCCGGACTTGATCAACGCCGGCCGCACGTTGTTTGGTGCGCGGCCCCCGAAGGGCCAGGAGCTCGAGGATCACTACTTCGGCGCCATACCCGAACGCGTCCTCGCCTTCATGGCCGAAGTGGAAGCAGAGCTCTACAAGGTTGGCGTGCCGATCAAGACCCGCCACAACGAGGTCGCACCGTCACAGTTCGAGCTCGCGCCGATCTTCGAGTGCGCCAACGTCGCCACCGACCATCAGATGATGACGATGGAGACGCTGAAGCGGATCGCGCCGAGATACGGCCTGGCCTGTCTCACGCACGAGAAGCCGTTTGCCGGCGTCAACGGATCGGGCAAGCATCTCAATTGGAGCATCGGCGACAGTTTCGGCAACAACCTGCTGAATCCTGGCGACACACCGCACTCGAACATGCAGTTCCTGTTTTTCTGCACGGCGGTGATTCGCGCGGTCGATGTCTGGCAGGGCCTGCTCCGCATGAGCATCGCGCATGCGGGCAACGATCACCGCCTTGGCGCCAACGAAGCCCCGCCAGCCATCCTGTCGGTGTTCCTTGGCGACATGCTCACCGAGATCTTCGGACAGATCGAAGGCGCTGGGGCCAAGAGCACCAAGCACGGCGGCATACTCGACATCGGTGTCACCTCTCTGCCGAAACTGCCGCGGGACGCCGGCGACCGCAATCGCACGTCGCCATTTGCGTTCACTGGCAACAAGTTCGAGTTCCGCGCCGTCGGCTCCAGCCAGAACGTCGCCTTCCCGGCCACGTGTCTGAACGTCGCGGTGGCCGAATCGCTCGATGTCCTGGCCACCGAGCTCGAGGGACGGCTCGCCAAGGGTGAAAGTCTCGGCGCTGCGGTTGCGGCGCTGTTGCGCAAGACGACGAAAGCGCACAAGCGGATCATCTTCAACGGCAACAATTACTCAGAGGAGTGGCAGAAGGAGGCCGCCAAGCGCGGACTGCTCAACACCAAGAACACGGTCGATGCGCTCGGCCAGATCGTCACCGGGCCCGTGCTCAAGACGTTCGAAAAGTTCAAGGTGCTGAACGAGCGCGAGCTTCATGCCCACTACGAGATGAACCTGGAGGCCTATATCAAGACCATCAACGTCGAAGCGCAGTTGATGGTGCTGATGGCCAACCGGTACATCCTGCCGGCGGCCTTCGAGTATCTGAAGTCGCTTGGTCAGAGCGTGGCCGCCACGAAAGCCGGCGGAGTTCCGAGCAAGGAAGGCAAGAAGCTGCTGACCACGCTCGTGAAGGCGTCGGACACGTTCCGCGTGCTGACTAACACTCTCACCCGCGCATTGGATCACCACTCGTCGTCGACCGAGAAGCATGCGAAGTACATGCGCGACACGATTGTTCCGGCGATGGCGACACTGCGGGAGATCGGCGATCAGATCGAGGGCATCGTGCCGCACGGTGCATGGCCGCTGCCGACGTACCGCGAGATGTTGTTTGTGAAGTAAACGCTGTTCGCTGTTCGTCCCTCGACTTCGCTCGGGACGACCCAGAGCGGAGTCGAAGGGTTGCTGTTCGCTGGTTCGGCGTGCCTGTCGGCGCGAATGGCGAACGGCGAATCGCGACAGGCTGCGTTAGCATTGTCGTCATCGCTCGATGACGCGACGCCGCCGCGAACGTCCTCCTGCCTCGACTGCTCCACCGTCACTCGAATCGTTCCGACGTTGGGCCGCGATGATCTTTGTCGTCGCCCTCGCGCTGCGGCTGCTCCACGTCGTCCAGCTGCGATCGTCGCCCTTCTTTGACGTGTTGCTCGGCGACTCACACGGATACGACGAATGGGCGCGGCGCATCGCTGGAGGCGAGTGGATCGGCCGAGACGTTTTCTACCAGGCCCCACTGTATCCGTACTTTCTCGGAGTCGTCTATGCCCTGGTCGGACGGGATCTCTTGCTCGTGCGGATTGTGCAAGCCGTACTCGGCGCCGGCGCCAGCACCCTCGTCGGTCTCGCGGCGGCGCGGCTGTTCGGCATGCGAGCCGGACTCATGGCGGGACTGGGACTGGCGTTCTACGCGCCGGCGATCTTCTTCGACGCCCTGTTGCAGAAGTCTGTGCTCGATGTGTTCTTCGTCAGCCTCGCGCTCTGGCTCATGTCGCGCATCCTGACGTCGAGTGTGGGCGCCGCTTCGTGGATCGCGCTCGGCGTCGCGATGGGCGGCCTGAGCCTCACTCGCGAGAACGCCCTGGTCTTCGTCGCGGTGATTCTGCTGTGGGCCGCCTTCGCAGGAACCGCTCGTGAGCAGGTTGAGAGCCTGCCTCGACGAAGCTCGAAGCCGGACGACGCCGAGCGAAGGCGGGGCGGGCCAAGGCCTGGCTTCTCGAGGTTCGGAACTGCAGGGGCATTCGTGATCGGGCTGGCGCTTGTACTCCTGCCCGTCGTTGCCAGGAACTACGCCGTCGGCGGCGGCCTCTACCTCACGACGTCGCAGTTCGGGCCGAACTTCTACATCGGCAACCACAAGGGGGCCGACGGCACCTACGTCTCGCTCCGACCCGGCCGCGGCGCACCGGAGTACGAGCGGCAAGATGCCACCGAGCTGGCGGAGCGAGCGCTGCAGCGGCGCCTCTCTCCGGGAGAGGTGTCGTCGTACTGGACCGATCGAGCGTTGACCTTCATCACATCTGATCCGCTCGCGTGGGGCCGCCTGCTGGCGCGGAAAGCCGCGCTCCTCGTGAACACCAGCGAGATGCTCGACACCGAAAGCCAGGAGAGCCACGCCGAAGTCTCTTGGCCGTTGAGGGTGCTCAGTCCCGTCGGCCATTTCGGCGTCCTTGTCCCTGTGGCCGCCTTGGGCCTCTGGATCACCTGGAGTGACCGGCGCCGGCTGTGGCCGCTCACGGCGATGCTTGGCGCGTACGCCGCCAGCGTCGTGCTGATGTTCGTGTTCGCCCGGTACCGTTTTCCACTCGTGCCGTTTCTCCTGATCCTGGCGGCAGGCGGCCTTGCCTCGATCACCACATGGTGGCGCGGGCAGAGCCGGCGAGCCACCGTTCTTGGCGTGGCGGCGGTCGCCGCGCTCGCGATCGCCGTCAACCAACCGATGCTATCGGCCACGAGGATGAGGGCGATCACCGAGACGAATCTTGGCGCGGGACTGCACGAGGCGGGCCGATTGGGCGAGGCCGTCACGCGATACGAACGAGCGATCGCCACCCAACCTGATTACTTGCCTGCGTACAACAACCTGGGTGTGACGCTGCGCGCCCAAGGCCGCCTGGACGATGCGATTCAGATCTACGAGAAGGGACTCGCCGCCGGCGAGTACGCCGAGCTGCACGTCAACCTCGCCACTGCGCTCATCGCGCGCGGCCGCGCCAACGAAGCGGAAGCGCATCTCGAGCGAGCGCTCGCCACCGCGCCTGCCACTGCCGGCACTCACAACAACCTGGGAATGGCCCTGGCAGAACAAGGACGCGCGGAGGAAGCCGCCAGAGAGTTTCGAGCCGCGATCGCGTTGGAGCCGACCTCGTCGACCACGCACCGCAATCTGGGGAATATCCTGGCAACGCTCGGCCGGCCTGACGAGGCCATCCGGACCCTTTCCACGGCGGTAGAGTTGGATCCCAACGACGCCGACGCTCGCTACGACTACGGCAGCCTGCTTCTCGAGCAGCAGCGGGTCGATCTCGCCGCGGATCAACTGCGAGTGGCAGTGCGACTGAAACCCGATCGCGTTGAAGCGCTGAACAACCTCGGCATCGCCCTCGCTTCACAGGGCCAGATTGCCGAGGCGCTCGGCTACTTCGAACGCGCCGTGCAGCTCCGGCCGAACTTCGCTGACGCAGTGAAGAATCGTGAGATGGCGCTCAAGGCGTTAGGGAAATAGGGTAACCAACGAAACGGCTGCTTTTCGTGATGTCTTAGGCGACCCTAAAGGGTCGCCTCTACAAGCAAGGGGCGCCTCTACTTCGTGGTTGATCTGCTTCGAGGTTGAGCCCTATTCGTGGTTATCACGTACTCGTGGCCAAAAAAAAGGGGCGGACTTGGCGCGGCCCGCCCCTTCAACGGGGAACACTATCTGCGATCGACGCCCGAGCGCCGATCGCTATCTCACCACTTCAGCTGCATCCCGAGCCGAATCATTCGGCCCTGGAGAACGCTGGAGGGCCGATTGTAAGCGGCCGTGTTGTACAGCGTCGACGCCACCGCGGCCACGGCGTTCGAATTGCCGACGTTGAAGATGTCGACTTGGCCCGTGACGCTCTTGCCTCGAACCCGGAGGTTCTTGGCAAAGCTCAGATCGAGTTGTCTCACGCGCGGCAGGAACTCCGTTCCAGGCGCCACGAGCGGCACGGTCACCGACGCCGACACCAGCCGCGGCGCGCCGGCCGGGAAGACCGCCTGGCCCGCTGGACATGGCGCCGGGCAATTGGCCGGATAGGTCGACGTGTTGGTAATCTGCCAGTTCGTCCCGACTGGGCTGCCGGTGTCGCCGTAACCGGGACCGCTGAGCTTGTTCGCGCTGAGGTTATTCCCGGTCGTGGTCGTCAACCCCAGCGGCCGGCCGGCCAGGTCCTGCCATGTCGCGGACACGCTGACGCCCCATGCAATCGGAATGCTGCCCGACATCTTGAACGTGGGCCGCAACGGGATGTCGTTCTTGGCGTCGTCGCAGTAGAGCAGCATGACCGGGTCGTCGGGCTCGTCGCAGATGTTGCGCAGGTTCTTCTCGGTCGAGAACCCGCCAAAGATCATCGCTCCGCGCGGCAAGCGGCCATTAATGGTCAGGTCCACGCCGTGGTAGATATGGCTGCGCCCGTCGGAATTGGTGTCGAAGTTCTGCACGAGCGGGGCCGCCGCCGCCGTCACGTCCCACACCTGGAAGGCCTGGCCGGAAATCGGATGGAACAGGTTGTAGACCTGGTAGTCGGCCTGGGTCCGCAACAGGTTGTCGGTCAACCGCAAGTCGTGGAATGTACGCCGGAAGTAGTTGGCGCTTACCGAGACGCGCGAGATGAGCTCGTGCTGTACGCCGATGGCCGTCTCGAGGTTGTAGACGCGCTTGAAGTTGGGGTCCACCGTGTTCAAGCGTGGTTGCCCGAACGTCGACGGCAGCGTGGCGAAGTTGATTTCGCAGCCGGCCGACAGGAATGCGCAGCCGAGCTCACCCTGAGCGGTGTCGTCGCCGTTGACGTCGGTCCACGGCAAGGGGAAGCTGAGCACTGCCAGCGGGTTGTAGCGGTTGGCGAAAAACGTCGTGCGCGACTCGTTGTAGCGGTTGAAACTGGCCTTGATGGCCGTCCTCGAGTTGCCGAACAAGTCGTAGACCACGCCGAAGCGCGGGGCAAAATCCTTCCAGATCGGCATCTGGATGGGCCCGTAGTTTCGCGCAGGCTGGAAGCGGCCGGCGGGCGACGATTCCTCGGCCACCTCCGAGTTGTGGTACTCCCAGCGAACGCCGTAGTTGACCGTCAACCGGTTGATCGCCCACGAATCCTGAGCGTAGATGCCGAGGTCCGCGTTCAAATTGTCCTTGTAGCGGAGCGGGGTGTTGAAGACGTTCACGCGAAGAGGCACGCCGTTGTTATAGACCTGCTGCAGATCGCCGTTGGTGTCTCGCGTGTTCTCGTACGGGCCCCAGCTCCACGAGAAGCCGGTCTTGATAGTGTGAGACGAGGCCAGGTACGACACTGACGAGGCCAGCGTGAATCGATCGGGATAGCGGCCGCCATTGGCGGAACCAAACCCGCTCCACAGCGTGCCCGTGGTGATATCGCTCCGAGAGGCGCCGGAGTACCACTCGGCCGTGCCACGCTCCTTGTTGACCCCCGGCTGGTTCACGATGACGTACTCTTCATAGTTGAAGGCATAGCCTGCCTCCAGCAGAAGCCTGTTGGTCAGGGGACTCGTCCATTTGAGTACGGCGTCGTTATAGCGGGGCGATGTCCAGACCTGCGAGGCCGTGGCGACATCGACGCCCGCGTTCATCCCGTGGCCTCGGGCCTTGTCAATTTCGTCGAAGTAGACCGAGATCTTATTCCGCGCGCTCGCCTGCCACGTCAGCCGCAGCACCGCGCTCTTGATCTGCTGATCGTCGATGCCCTGATCACAGGCGACGCGGGCGGCCTGGCAGTCGTTGACCTTCGCGCCCGCCGGGACGATGAAGGTGCCGGCGATGGGGGCATGCACGCCCCAGTGCCTGGC
>JBOGIV010000224.1:0-8438 GCA_050747925.1 Vicinamibacterales bacterium | reverse complement strand
TTGTTTGTCTGTTTTTTTTTTTTTTATGAGATTGGATTTTTTGTTCATTGGTGATTTTCGGGTCGTCATACGGACGCCTTTAATTTTCTAATTCTGGGTGTGGGATTTTTTTATTCCACTTTCTTTCGGTGCGACCCTGGTCATGGCTCCGCGGGGCGGCGACTTCGAGCCGCCCGAGCTTGTCGATGTGGTCGTCAAGCACGGCGTCACCGTGTTGCAGTTTGTGCCCTCGCTTCTTGGTCTTTGGCTCGACGAGCCGACGACATCTCGTTGCCAGACGGTTCGCCACGTGTTTTGTGCCGGCGCGGCGCTGGCCCCCGCTCTGCGAGACCGGTTCTTCGACCGGTTCGAGCGGACGGCGCTGTACAACGTCTACGGGCCCACCGAAACCTGCATCTGCTCGGTGATGTACCGATGCGAGCGCTCACCCACCGCGCTGGTTCCGATCGGGCGACCCGTTGCCAACACGCAGCTCTATGTGCTCGGTCGGGACCTGACCCTGTCACCAATCGGAGCGGCCGGCGAGTTGTATATCGCCGGTGACGGACTGGCGCGTGGATACATCAATCGGCCCGATCTCACGGCGGAGCGGTTCATTGCGAACCCATTCCCGGGAACCGCCGGTGCGCGGATGTACAAGACCGGCGATCGGGTCCGGTACTTGCCCGACGGAAATGTCGAGTTTCTCGGACGTGACGACGAGCAGGTCAAGATTCGTGGCGTGCGAATCGAGCTGCAGGAGGTTGGCGCAACGCTCGCTCGGCACCCAGCGATCCAGCAAGCCGTAGTGGTCGCGCGAAACGACGCGACCGGAGATCCGCAACTTGCCGCGTACTACGTGACACGCGAGACCAACCCGACCGGCGACGAGTTGCGACGGTTCCTGCGCCACACGCTGCCCGCAAGCGCGGTTCCAGCATGGTTAGTGAGGCTGGAGGCATTGCCTCTAGCGCCGAATGGCAAGATCGATCGACGTGCCCTTCCCGAGCCTCGACGGTCGGCGCCAGCGGAGCGGCTCCTGCAGCCGCGGACGGACGTCGAACGCACCCTCACTCGAATCTGGAGTGAGGTGTTGCAGGTGGCGCCGATCGGGGTCAACGAGGACTTTTTCGAGCTCGGTGGTCACTCGCTTCTCGCCACGCAAGTGATCTCGCGAATCCACCGCGAATTCGGCCGTCGCGTTCCGCTGCGGCATCTCTTCGAGAGCGCGACGATCGAGGCACTCGCAAAGATCATCGAGGGGGAGCCGCCGTTGGGCCAACAGGGCCCCGTCCCGATCATTCGACGCGCCGCTCGCAGAGTGTCTCCCTAGGACCAGAGCTGAGGCCGAGGCGATGATGGACGTGGAGGCAAACGTCGCGATTGGGCAACAGTTTGAGCGCTGGGCGGCATTGGCCCCAGACCGCCTCGCAGTCCGCACGCCGGACGAGGCGGTCTCGTACGGTGAACTGAATCGGCGAGTCAATCGAATCGCCGATGCGATCCAACGGCACGTCGCGGGACCCGAGTCCGTTGCGACGCTGCTCGCCAGCGAGGTGACACAGATCGGTGTGTTTCTGGCGACACTCAAGATCGGCCAGCGGTTCGTCCCGATCGATTCTCGGTTTCCTGCCGAGCGTAAACACTTCGTGCTCGACGACGCTCAGGCGACGATCCTGCTGACCGATGATCGGCATGTCCGAAGCGCTCGCGCCCTGCCCGCCACCGAAGCCGTGTGCGTCAATCTCGACGCGCTCGAGCATGGGCTGACCGACGCGAATCCGAGTCGGACTGTTCCGCTCGACTCACATGCCTGGATCGTCTACACGTCGGGCACCACGGGTGTCCCCAAGGGCGTCCTTCAGAATCACGGCAATCTGCTGCACTACCTCCGGCTCTACGTCGACGCTTTTCGCATGACGCCGGAGGATCGCGTCACCACGCTGTTCCCGTTCACCGTCAACGGCGGGCTCCACGACGCCCTGCTCGCGCTCGTCACCGGGGCGACGCTGTGTCCGTGGAATGCAAGGGAGTTGGGCTTTGCAGGTCTGCCGAGCTGGCTGGTCTCCCAAGGCACGACGATCTACAGCTCGGTGCCGACCGCGTTCAGGCAACTCCTCGCCAACTCGAGCGGCGACGAACGGTTCGCCGCTCTTCGACTCATTCGACTCTGGGGCGAACCGTCGTATCGTCGTGACTTCGTCACGTTCCAGAAGGTGGCGCCCGATCACTGTGCGCTCGTGAATCGCCTTGGCGCCAGCGAAACCGGACCAGTGTGCTGGCAGTTCTTCGACAAACATTCGACCTTCGAGGGCAATAACCTGCCGGTCGGCTACCCGACGCCCAGCCACGAGGTCTTGCTCGTCGATGAACATGGACAGACCGTCCCCGTCGGCGATCCCGGCGAGATCGTGGTGCGCAGCAGGTTTCTCTCGCCGGGCTATTGGCGCCGCGAGGAACAGACCCGGGCCGTCTTCGAGACCGAGCTCGCCGATCCTGAAGTGCGGCGCTACCACACCGGCGACATGGCGCGACTGCTGCCCGACGGGTGCCTGGTGCCGCTAGGCCGTCGAGATCACCAGATCAAGATTCGTGGGTACCGAGTCGAAGTCGACGAAATCGAGCAGGTTCTCGTCGCGATCGACGGGATCGACGATGCGGTTGTCATCGCTCAATGCGAGCCTGAGGAAGAACCCAGGCTCGTGGGCTACTTCGTGGGCTCGGCCAGCCCCACCGTCTCGGCGCTTCGTCGGGTGCTCGCGGCACGGCTGCCGGAATACATGATTCCCGCAGCGTTCGTCCGACTCGACACCTTCCCTCTTGCGCCGAACGGAAAGATCGCGCGCCGCCAGTTGCCGCCGCCGGGCCGCCAGCGGCCACGCCTGGAGGCGCCGTACGCCCCCGCCGCGACCAGCACGCAACAGTGGCTGGTCAGTCAATGGCAGCACCTGCTTCGACTGGACCAGATTGGGGTTGACGACCCGTTCCTCGAGCTCGGCGGTGACTCGCTGCTGGCCACGCAGATCGCTTCTCGAGCCAGCGAGCGATTTCAGCGACAGGTCCCGATGCGACTTCTCTTCGAACACTCGACGATTGCCGCCCTGGCTTCGGCGATCGAGGCCCTTGAAATCCACACGACCGGACACCGCGCGGCTGGCATTCCACGGGCGTCCCGTACTTTCTCGGTGACTGACACCGAGGCCGAACCGAACCGCTAGTCTATAGTCTAGTGCGCACACCACACGAGTTCGCGACCTCGTTCGGCCAGCGCCGGCTGTGGTTCCTCGATCAATTGGAACCGGACAGCCCCTCCTACAACGTCCCGTTGGCAACGCGAATCACCGGGCATCTCGATCTCGATCTGCTCGAGCGCAGTCTGACGGCGATCGCGGCGCGTCACGAAGCACTGCGCACCCGGTTTGCCGCGCGAGACGGTGAGCCCGTGCAGGTCGTCGATTCCGACCTCGTTGTGATGTTGCGACGGTGCGATGTGGCGGCCAGGCCGGCGGCCGTGCGTGACGCTGAGGCGCACCGGATGCTGCTCGAAGAGGCGAATCAACCCTTCGATCTCCTCAAGGGTCCCCTCCTTCGCGCGTTCGCCGTCAAGCTGGGCACCGATGACCATATCCTCCTTCTGACCCTTCACCACATCGTCTGCGACGGCTGGTCCCTCGGCATCCTGCTCCGAGAACTGAGCACCCACTACAACGCGTTCGTTGCTGACCGTCCGCCGGCGCTCGCACCTCTCGACCTCCAGTACGCCGACTACGCCGTCTGGCAGCGCGAATCGTTGCAAGGCGCCGAGCTCGAGAAGCAACTCGCGTACTGGCGACATCAGTTACGCGGCGCGCCGCCGGATCTGCACCTGCCGACCGACCGGGCGCGGCCGGCCGCGCGAACGCCGCACGGCGCCATGCTGCCCATTGCGTGGCCTCGCCGTCTGAGCGACAGGCTCGCCGCCCTCGCGCGGAAGGAGCGGACGACGCTCTTCATGACGCTGCTCGCGGCGTTTCAAACGGTGCTCATGCGCTACACGGGGCAGCGCGATCTGACCGTTGGATCGCCGATCGCGGGCAGGAACCGGCCTGAACTGGAGCCCCTCATCGGGTTTTTCGTCAACACACTGGTGCTGCGCATCAGTCTGGCTGGCGATCCGACGTTTCGCGAACTGCTTGGCCGCATTCGCGAAGTCGCACTCGGCGCCTTCTCCCACCAGGACCTTCCGTTCGAGCGACTCATCGAGGAACTGCGACCCGATCGATCGGCGCCGCACTTGCCGTATTGCCAGGCGACGTTCACTCTGCACAACATGGAGCCATCCGCCCTGACCATCGACGGCACGGTCGCAGTTCCCTATCCGATACCCGATTCAACGGCGAAATTCGACGTCAGCCTCTCGCTGCGAGACGGTCCCGACGGATTGCGCGGCAAGGTCGCATACAGCACCGACCTCTTCGAGCCGGCGACCATTGCCAGGCTGACCACTCATTTGGAGCGTGTGCTTGAAAGCGTCTGTCTGGATCCCGATCGGCGACTGTCTCAAATCGCGTTGCTCACCGACAGCGAGCGCCGACAGATTCTGATCGAGTGGAACGACACGAAGACGCCGTACCCCAGAGAGGCGTCGACGACGCAGCTCTTCGAGAGTCAGGTCCGTCAGACGCCCGATGGGATCGCGGTCGCCTGTGGGACCGACACGCTCACGTATGCCGCGCTCAATGCGCGCGCAAATCAGCTCGCCCAAGCGCTGCGTCGGCGGGGCGTCGGTCGCGGTGCGCGGGTCGGCATCTGCATGGAACGCTCGATCGATCAGATCGTCGGCGTGCTCGGCGTCCTGAAAGCCGGCGCAGCCTACCTGCCGCTCGATCCTGACGACCCGCCGGACCGGCTCCGTTTCGCCATCCAAGACGCCGGCGCCTCGCCGATCCTCGTGCACGCGCGAACGGCCTCTCGGCTGGGGCCCATCGCCGAATCGAGCACGCTCGAGTTGGACGACGAGAGGGACAAATTCGCAGGAATGCCGACCGACAACATGGACGATGGACCGGCAGCCAACGATATCGCTTACGTGATGTACACGTCGGGATCGACCGGCGTGCCGAAGGCCGTGACGATCGTGCATCGCGGCATCGTCAGACTGGTCAGGGACACGTGGTATGTCACGCTCGGCGCGGAAGACAGGGTCCTCAATGCCGCACCGCTCTCCTTTGACGCTTCGACATTCGAAATCTGGAGTGCGCTGCTCAACGGCGGGACGTTGATACAGGTCCCGGTCGAGCAGCCGTCGCTTTCGGAGCTGGGAGAAGTACTCGAACGAAATCAGGTGACCGTCGCGTGGTTCACATCGGCCGTCTTCTCACAGATGGTCGATCACGAGCTGGATCGCCTCCGCCACGTGCGGCAAGTGCTGGCTGGAGGCGACGTGCTGTCGGTGTCGCACGTGCGCCGCTTCCTGGAGGTCGCGAAACACAGCACCCTGATCAATGGGTACGGCCCGACTGAGAACACGACGTTCACCTGCTGCCATCGGATGACCGAGGACGAGGTTATCGGCGGATCGGTGCCGATCGGGCGGCCGATTTCGAATACCGAAGTGTTCGTGCTCGATCCGCACCTGAACCCGCAGCCAGTGGGCGTCCCTGGAGAACTCTACGCCGCCGGCGACGGCCTCGCGGCCGGGTATTGGAATCGCCCGGAGCTGACCGCCGAGCGGTTTCTTCCCCATCCCTTTCAGCCGGCCACAGGTGCGTGCGTTTACCGCACTGGCGACCGCGCGCGCTACCGCGAGGACGGAAGCCTCGAGTTCCTGGGACGCGTCGACCATCAGATCAAGATGCGCGGTCACCGGGTTGAATTGGGAGAGATCGAAGCGGTGTTGGGACGGCATCCAGCGGTCTCTGAGGCCGCCGTGATCGTCGACGAGGGCGCTCAAGGGGACAAACGTCTTGCGGCTTTCATCGTCAGCCGCTCGATCGTTGATGTCAGTGATCTGCGCCAGGCCCTGAGCCGCCAGTTGCCTGACTATATGGTGCCGTCAACCTTCACCGTCCTCGACGCCCTTCCGAAAACCGCCGCTGGCAAAGTTGAACGACGCCTTCTTCCGACGGGAGCGGCGAGACACCGAACCGCCGACCCGTCAGTCGCTGGGCCTGGCACGCGCAGCGAGCAGCTCATCGCCAGAATCTGGAGCGAGGTGCTCGGCGTCGAACCCGTCGGCCTGCACGACGATTTTTTCGAACTTGGTGGTCACTCGTTGCTGGCGACTCAGGTTGTCGCGCGCATCCGCAGCCACTGCGGCGTGACGCTGCCGCTGCGTGCAATATTTGACGCGCCGACGGTCGCCGGGCTTGCGGCCCGGCTCGATTCCGAAAAGCCCCTCGACGGTGAGGGTCTGGTTGCGCTCCACGCTCGCGGCTTCAAAACGCCGTTCTTCTGCGTGCATGGCATTGCTGGTGAAGTGCAGGTCTATGCCGAGCTCGCCCGGCTACTCGACCCCAATCGGCCGTTCTTCGGTTTGCGGGCGCCGCGATGGTCGCCCGGTGACCGCTTCCCCAGCGTGGAGGAGCTCGCGGCCCGGCACCTCATCGATGTGCGTCGCGCGGCGCCGAAGGGTCCCTACCTGCTTGGGGGATATTCCTCGGGAGCGACGGTCGCGTACGAGATGGCTCAGCAGCTGGTCGAGAGCGGAGAACGCGTGTCGCTCGTGGTTGCGATGGATTCGACCTTACCGAACCTCAAACGCGATCGTTCGGCCAGCGTGCGCGCCTGGCTTGGATCGGTTACCAATCTGTATTGGTTGATTGCGGACGACCTGATGGAAGCCGATGCGCGAGAGATCGTGTCGCGGCTGCGCAGCAAGTCCACGCTTCTCGCTGGGCGCCTGGCAAAAGTGCCAGGGTTCGGCTGGACACGGCCCAAACGGACACCCGACGTTCGTGATGCGCTGGGCGTTCCCTGGGTACCGGCCGAATGGGCCCCGCTGCTCGAACAACACTTCGTTTCGCACAAAAAGTACCAACCCCGACCCTATCCGGGAAAGGTCGCACTCATCAAGGCACGGACCAGGCCCGCGTTCCGTCTATCGGAGCCCGATCTCGGATGGAGCGAGATGGCCAAGGGCGGCGTCGACGTCCAGATTGTTCGAGGCTCCCACAGCAACATGCTGCGCGAACCGCACGTCCAGGTCCTTGCGGAAGCATTGAGACAATCGCTCGACGCCGCGGATCAGGCGGTCGTAGCTCGGCGAAGTTAGGCGGCATCCTTCTTCTTGGAGTCCTTGCCGGCCTCTTTCCAGCCGCCTTCGAACACTTGCAGGATCTTGCGCGCCACCGACGGATTGCTCACGATCAATCCGACCTCGCGGCGGTTCTCGAGCCACTGCGACACACGATCGGTCCGCACCGAACGCGGTGTGGTCACCATGAAGGAGACGGTGTCGCCGGCAGCCGACCGCAGTTCGTAGCTGCTCTTGTGCTGGCGGAGAATCGCTTCGATCTGTGGTCGAAGCGGCTCGATGTGCTCACCAAGCTTCACGGTCAACTCGAAGATGCAGGAGCGTTGGGACCGTGGGTACCCAAACTGGATACTCGGTTACCCACGTCGCCAGGTCAGCACTTCATCGTTTTCTTACCGTAGTGGAACGAGCTTGGGTGGTCGCGGACCGTGACGAATCGCCGTCGAATCGAGGACCGCGTAGTCGAGCTCGACGCCCGCGGCGACCGACCGCAGCATCAACCCACCGCGGCTCATGTCGCCTCGGCCGATGAATGACGGCGGGTAAAACAAGCGAGGCCCAAGAATGCTCATCAGGATGTCCACGTACTTGTTGCTGGCCACGCTGCCGAGTAGCACGACGCGAGTGGTCGCGGGAAGGCGCGCCGCCAACGCCTGAACGTCACGTTCCATCGGTCGCCGGTACCTCGCGTCGGTGGCGCTGACATCGACCGATGCGAACTCACCCATGATGTCGGGGGTGAACCTCATCTCGGGTTGTTGCAGACCGCGCGTCGGGGTCACGATCAAGATGGGACCCAGCTCGTCGGGAGCACGAGCGAACGCGCGCGCGTAGCTGAACTTGCCGCGGAAATAGAGCCCGCTGAGAAACGAGAACGCCTCCCCGAGCGTGAGCGTGCCGTCCCTGAAGGCGCGCGCCAGCGGAAGCGTCGAGTCCTGGCGTTGCAGGATGGCCGCACGGCGCCCACCGCAAAAGGCTGGCGACAACAGGAATACCTGGGGATCGCGATAAGCTTGGCGGACCATGGCGTGCATCAGAACTCTAGCGAAGCTTCGCCTCAAACCGCCCAGAAAAACACGTCGGCGCCGCTTCGCTAGGGGGCAGTGTCTTCTTGCCCCGCTCCGGCCTTCGACTCGCGCTCAGGCCGTCCCGAGCATCGTCGAGGGACGCGGGGCGGACATCTTCTGCGGCCTGCCAGAAACTTGCTTCAACTGTCGCCATGCAG
>JBOGIV010000223.1:0-4262 GCA_050747925.1 Vicinamibacterales bacterium | reverse complement strand
GTGTCAACGGTACTAAACGCGACGTGCCGGCCATCGGGAGAGATGCGAGGGGACTCGTACGCCCCTGCTGGAAGTTTCAGCCGTTCGACGTCTCCCTTTCGGTCCATCAGCACGAGATCGCGCAGATCTCCTGTTGTCGTGGCCGGGCCGGGAATGAACACCAGCGATCCCGTGTTGGAGACGCTGAACTGCGCGGCCCCTGTGACTGGCGAGTGCCTGACGCCTTCGACCACCGGCGCCGGCTGGCCCGTGACCTCCAGGCGCCGCTCGTCGAACGGGACCGCGAACAACGTGCCGCTGAGCGCATACACGATGTGACCGGTGGGCACATAGCGGGCACTGCTTCCACCTTGAACGAGCGTCTTCGGTTCGCCAGACCTGAGCGACTGGGCGACGATGCGCGCCTTGTCCCATCGATCGGCGCCGGCGCCGGTCGCAAGCGTGAAGAGCACGGCCCGGTTACCTGGGAGCATCTGGGGAAAAGCTGCGACTTCGTCGCTCTCCACCTTGACGAGGAGTTCCGGCGCGCCGCCGTTCGCGGCGACGCGCATGATGCCGTTGGGTCCTCGGTCGAACACGATCCCGCTCGTGCCCCAGCTCATGCCAGTGGGAAGGGCGGCCTGACCAATCGTCACGACGGGCCCGCCGCTGACGGCGATTCTGTTGATCCTCGAATCATCTGCACTACCTGTACCTGAAGGCCTGGCGAAGGCGATGGATTGGCCGTCCGGCGAAAAGACGGGCAGGAAGACGTTGACGTCTTGTGTGCTCCCCTGGATGGGCCGCGCCTCGAGCTCCGACATCGACCTGAGGTACAGTCGCTGGTTCGCCGCGTAGACCAGGTGCGTGCCGTCAGGTGAAACGGCGACCATCTGGCGGTTGGGATTCGTGAATTGCTGCCCTTCCGGGAGTATGAAACGAGATCGTGTGACCGTCAGCGGAGCCGACGCCTTGAAGTTCCAGACTGCGGTCGCGACGAGCACACCCGTGACGATGGCACTGACCACCACAGGGACCGCGCGGCGCCACACCGGCCGTCGCTGAGCGACGACCGCGGCAACCGCGGCCTCCCCGCCCGGCGAGGCAGGCGTCGTGAGGGCTTCGTCGATCTCGAGGCGTGCGTCCGCGATGTCGGACAGGCGTCGCTTGCGGTCCTTTTCGAGGCTCCGGCGGAGCAGCCGCCGCACGGGATCTGGTGTCGCGACCGGCAGGGCAGTCCAATCCGGCGTGCCCCGCAAGACGGCTGCGAGTGTGTCACTGACATCGTCGCCCTCGAAGGCGCGTGTGCCCGTGAGCATCTCGTAGAGCACGCAGCCGAACGCCCAGACGTCGCTGCGCTTGTCCGCCGCACGCCCCTTCGCTTGCTCGGGACTCATGTACGCGGCCGTGCCGAGCAGGACGCCGACGCCGGTCATGGCGGCAGGGCTCGTGATCGTCGGCGACTGCGACGGGGCTGATCCGGCGGGCCCGCTCCCGTCTCCGCCGATCGCTTTCGCCAGCCCGAAGTCCAGGACCTTGACCGTGCCATCAGCTCTGACCTTGATGTTCGCCGGCTTGAGATCGCGATGGATGATGCCGTGCTCGTGCGCCGCTTCGAGCGCTTCGGCGATCTGTCTCGCGATCGGCAGTGCGTCCTCCAGGCCAATCGGCCCCTGCACGATCCGGTCGGCGAGCGTGGGCCCTTCCACCAGCACGAGCGCCCGGACACCGTCAGATTCTTCCAGGCCGTAGATCGCCGCGATGTTCGGATGATTGAGGGACGCGAGGACTTTCGCTTCACGTTCAAAGCGCGCCAGGCGATCGGGATCGCTCGTGAAGAGTTCTGGTAACACCTTGAACGCGACGTCACGATCGAGCCTGGTGTCGCGCGCGCGATACACCTCGCCCATGCCGCCTGCCCCGAGCGAGCCGATCACTTCGAAGGTGCCGAACCTCTTGCCAGGCGTGATCATCCAGATCTCCGCCGAGTCGAGGGGCCGGCGCCGAGCAGCCCGAGGATCTCGTGGACGCCAAGTCGAGAGCCGGTGGAGAGGCTCAAGCGCGGCTATGATACGCCCGCTGACGTAGAATCGGCGCCAGAGTGAAGGCAGAAGACAGAAGGCAGAAAAGGGTACATCCGCCGATGGAACCGACGCTTGAAGACGGCTTGCGGGCGCTGGACGAGGCGGTTGAGCTTGCGAAATCTGTCCGCATCGAGCTCGACCAGGAATACCTGCGCTTGATCGCCTTGGTCGAAGCGATGCCATCAAATCAGTCGGGCGCCGACAAGAGTTGGGTCGGCCAGATGGACGCTGCCTTCCGCGATCACTACCACAACGTCAAACGGCGGCGGTAAGGTGGACCCGTTCCTTCCGCTCATTCGCGAACTGAGCAAGTCGTCGGTCCGGTTTGTCGTGATCGGCGTTGCCGGCGCGAACTACTTCGCCGAGAGTGGCTCGACGATTTTCCCAACGGCGCTCCTGCGACATGAGGAGCAGTCATGAGCAGCCAAGTCCGGGCCCACTCGTTATTGGCTCTCGCGATCGCAGCTCTGTGGGGATCGACTCTCTGGTCGCAGGCCCCAGCCTCTGCGCGTTCTTCTCTCGACATCGCGCGCGTGCTGGCGGCCAAATACCCGGCGCAACCGATTATGAGCTACATCCCGGCGCTGTCCTGGTCGGGATCGTTTCGGCTCGCCGCGTTGACCGGCGAGTCGCAATGGAAGGACAAGCCTCGTCGTGAAATGCTGCCGTTTCTCGGCGGACATACTCCTGCGATTGCGGAACCCTACCGTCTGACGAGCCTCGCTGGACATCTTGCGTTTGCCGACGCGGCGGCGCTCGATAACAACCCCGAGGCGCTGGGCTTCGCGCGGAAAGCAGCCGACTTCATCCTTCCTCAGGCTGCCGGCGAGACCGTCCGGTTCTCCACCAGGTGGACCGACGACATGTTCATGGCCTCGTCCGTCCTCTCGCGCGTCGGCGGGGCGACAAAGGATGCGAAGTATGGAGCAGCCGTCGGACAGCTTCTCACGTCCTACGCGAAATCCCTGCAGCGTCCGGACGGAATCTTCATTCACGCGCTTGATGGTCCACATGCGTGGGGACGTGGAAACGGCTTCGCGCTGCTTGGCTTGACCGAAGCGCTCACCCACCTGCCCGCGGATTGGACCGATCGCGCGGCCGTGCTCGACATCTATCGCCGCCACGTGCGCGCGCTTCTCGCGCATCAATCGGACGATGGCAGTTGGCGGCAGGTGGTTGACGAACCCACGAGCTATCGCGAGTTGACCGTCACGGCGATGGCGACTGCCGCGATCGCTCGAGGACTCACCCGGGGCTGGCTCGATGCCGCAACGTATCGAGCGATTGCCGATCGTGGCTGGCGCGCGGTCGTCGCCCGCGTTGACGCGGATGGCTCAGTGCACGATGTCTGCTCGGGAACCGGCGCCGGTGCGACCAAGGAGTACTACCTCAATCGACCGGCGGTGAACGGCGCCGATGACAGGGGCGGAGCCATGGCGCTGCTGGCCGCCATCGAGATGGAAACGCTCGCGCGAGTCAAGAAGTAGAACCGTCACTACAACGATGATTCAGCCCTGGGACCGGACTCGGATCGTACGAAGGGCTGAAGTGACCTCGCTTCTTCTCCTTCTCTTCTTCGCGAGTGGCTGTGCGGCGCTGATCTACGAGCTCGTCTGGTTCCATCTCGTGCAGCTCGTCGTCGGCGCCTCCTCGCTCTCGATGGCGGTCATCCTCTCGAGCTTCATGGGCGGGATGGCTCTGGGCAGCGCGCTGCTGCCTCGACTTGTCGGACGAGATCGACATCCGCTTCGAGTCGTGGCTGCGCTCGAGGCTGGCATCGGCGTACTCGGCATCCTCATCCCGATCGCACTGCCCTTCGTGCGATACACGTATGTCGCACTTGCGGGTTACGGGTACGCCAACGTGCTGCTCCGCGGGCTCGTCTGCGCCGTCGTACTTCTGCCGCCCACAGTTCTGATGGGCGCAACGTTGCCGGCGATTGCGCGGTGGACCTCAGGTCTCGGCGCAAAGGCCAGCGCGATCGGGTTCCTCTACATGGCCAACATCGCCGGCGCCGCCTGCGGAACCGTCCTTGCGGGCTTCTACCTGCTTCGCGTCTTCGACACGGTGATCGCCAGCGGCGTGGCGGTGGTCATCAATGCCACGGTGGCTCTCATCGCGTGGGCTCTCGCCCGCGCCACGGCTCATGACCCTCGGGCTGAACCCGAACCTGGTCTCGATCGCGTCCCGGTCGAAGGC
>JBOGIV010000222.1:0-8616 GCA_050747925.1 Vicinamibacterales bacterium | reverse complement strand
CTGCATGGCGACAGTTGAAGCAAGTTTCTGGCAGGCCGCAGAAGATGTCCGCCCCGCGTCCCTCGACGATGCTCGGGACGGCCTGAGCGCGAGTCGAAGGCCGGAGCGGGGCAAGAAGACACTGCCCGCTAGCGAAGCGGAGCCGACGTGTTGTTCTGGGCGGTTTGAGGCGAAGCTTCGCTAGCCGATCGTCAGCGACTCGGATGAAGGCGCGGGACGAACGGGCGCTGGCGCTGCCGGCACGGCGGGAGCCGGTACCGTCGGCGCGGGCTCAACACGGGGCGCTTTCCACTGCCGTCGCACCAGCAACAGCGTATCGTCGTCATTGCGACCCTTGACCGTCGTGTTGGTGAGAATCCAGATCATGTTCACCGCGATGGGACCCCCACCGCGCGCGATGGCTGGCTCGAACGTGGCTTGTGACGCCTCGGTCAACATGGCTAGCATGACCTCGGGCTTCACGCGCAGCGACGTTCTCGGCTGAGTGTCCAGGACTGCGAGATTGCTGACGCGACCTTCTCGCGTGACGACCGCGGCGAGTGCCAGCACGGCCTCTTCCTGTGACATCTCGAAGACCGCATTTGGTCTGGCGCGCGGGAGGTGCATTTCCACGTCCAGCGGCATCGGGTTCGCGTTCGAACCAGGGTTCGCAAGGAACGAGATGACGCCCGCCAGCGAGTCCGGCCGTTCCGTGCTGGCCGCGTGAAGCACGCTCATCGATCCAACCAGGCAGACGATCGTCGCCACCGTGGCGCCCAGGCCCGCCCACACCAGGTGCATGTCCTGGAACCGGCTCCGAATCTGGGCGCCCAGGGAGAGCTGCTCCTCGACGCCCAGCCGCTCCAGGACGCCAGCCAAGACTTCGGGCGACTGGTGTGGACCCCGATTCGGTAGCTCTGAAGCCATCTGGCGCAGCGATTCGCTCAGGTCCTCGAGCTCCGCGACGGCCAGCGAGCATCCGACGCATTCGTTCAGGTGACCCTGAATAGCGACTTGCTCGTCGATCGACAGCTCGCCGTCGTGGTACGCCTCGAGACACCCGCGGATTTCTTCACAGGGATGCTCGTGCATCATGCGCGCACCTCCTGCAATTGACGGCGAAGCGTTTGACGGGCGCGAGTGAGCCGAGACTTAACCGTGCCGACGGCCACGCCTGACGAAAACGCGATTTCTTCGTAGCTCATGCCCTCAATCTCGCGCAGCACAATCACCGTCCGCTGATCGAAGGGAAGCTCGTCCAATGCGGTCCAGAGCCGTTCGGCCAGCTGCTTGCGCGCCAATGCCCGGTCTGGCGAGGTATCGTCGCCGGTTTGTGGCAGCTCGCCGTGAGCCGCCACGTGCGCGTCGAGCGACACCTGATCGGCCCGGTGCCGGCGACGCCACCAGCGCTGTCGGTTTCGCGCATGGTTGATGACAATGCGATAGATCCACGTTTTTAGCGCTGACTGACCGCGGAACTTGTGAATGGTTCGGAAGACGCTGAGGAAGACGTCTTGCGAGAGGTCGAGGGCCTCGTCACGATCGCCCAGCATGTGAAGGGCGAGCTGGAAGACCATGCGCTCGTGGTCGGACACCAGTTCGGCACACGCCGACTGTTCGCCGGCGGCGCACCGCTCGACCAGCGCGGCTTCGCTCGTGCCGACGTCCGCCCACCCGAGCGCCCCTGCATGCTTCATTGGCTCGCAGGCACCTCTTGAATCACCGTTCGGTTCAGTCTACCAAAGCTTAGAACCCGGGTCCGGCCGAAAGTTCCGCTGATTTTTGCTACGATCCCGGGCGTGACATCCCGCCGGACGGCCCTGGTCGTCATGTTGGTTGCCGCGGCTGGCGTGGCGGGCGCCCTGCTCTATTCAGCTCTTCACACCGAGCAGGAGTTCGACCGGCGGATCGCCGCTGGCGATCAGGCTGTCGCCAACAATCAACCGTTTCTGGCGATCGAAGCCTATAGCGGCGCGGTCGCGCTCAAACCTGATTCCATGCTGGCGCATCTCAAGCGTGGCGCGGTGTATCAGGCACAAGGCGAGCTCGGCGTGGCGCTGCGCGATCTGCGGCAGTCGGCCGACAACGATCCCAGCGCGCCGCGGCCGCTCGAGCTGCTGGGTGATGTGAATATTGGCCTCGGCCGCTTCGACCGTGCCATAGAACGGTACGAGCGGTGCGTCGCCCTCGATGAACGCAATCCTCGAGTGCTCTACAAACTAGGCCTGGCGCGCTACCGCGCCGGCCGGCACTCGGACGCGCTCGAGCCTCTCAAGCAAGCCCTGACGCTCGATCCGCGGCTCGCCGAAGCGTATTACGTGACGGGATTGGTCCACCGCGAGCAAGGCCAGAACGCAGCGGCCCGACGCGCGCTCGAGCAAGCGGTCAAGCTGGGCCCCGGCCTCTCACCAGCTCGGGAGGCGCTCGCGGAGGTGTACGTCGCAGAAGGGACTCACGGAAGAGCGATCGACCAGCTCGAAGTGCTCGCGGCGCTCGAGCCCGCCTCACCCGACCGCCTGGTTGCCGTCGGGCTGGCTCAGTCGAGGGCCGGGCGCTCCGAAGCTGCGCTGCTGACACTCGGCCGCGCGATCGACCGCTTTCCCGAAGCGCCTAACGGATACGCCGCGCTCGGCCACATCTGGCTGACGACGGCACTCACCAGCGGCGATCGCATTGCGCTGAAGAAAGCCGTGGAGGCGCTGCGCCGGGCCGCGGGGAAACAGGGAGTCACGTCCGAAACGACGGCGGAGCTCGGCCGCGCGTGGATGCTCTCCGGCGACTATCAGGCGGCTGAGCGCGTCTACCGGCAGGCGCTGGCCCGTCTGCCGGTGCCGGCGGACGCGTACCTGCACTTCGCAACCGTCACGCAACGGGGCGGTCGCATTCAAGATGCACGCGATTCCCTCGTCAAATACGCGGCCCTGGTTGGCGACTCGCGGCCGCTCGCGTCGATTGCCAGTCAGATTGCGGATTTGTCGCTCCGTCTGGGAGAACCATCCGTCGCCGTGCGATGGCTGGACCGCGCCGTCGATGAAAGCGGCCCGTCGGCGCCCCTGCTCTCGCGGCTCGCGGAAGCCGCGCTCAAAGCTGGTGATTATCCCCGGGCTCGTGCGGCTGTGGACAAAGGTCTGCAAACCGCGCCCGACGATCCCGGACTCCTGCAGCTCAAGCGACGACTGCCTCGCGCCTAACCCTTCTTCGTGTCGACAAGGTCGCGCAGGCCGTCGCCGAGGAAGTTGAACCCCAGCACAACCAAGGCCAGAAACACACCAGGAAAGACCGTGAGGTGCGGCGCGTCGAGCAGGTGCGCCCGTCCTCCGTTGATCATCGTGCCCCAGCTCGGTGTCGGTGGCTGGACGCCGAGGCCCAGAAAACTCAGCGCCGCCTCCGAGAGCATCGCGCCGGCCATGCCGAGTGTCGCTTGCACGACCACCGTCGGCATCGCGGACGGCAGCACATGACGGATCAGAATCCGCGGTGTCCCGGCCCCCAGCGCGCGAGCCGCACTCACGTAGTCGAATTCTCGAGCCCGCAGTACTTGCCCACGGACCAGTCGCGCGTAGCCGACCCATCCGATAGTTGCCAGAGCCAGCACAACGTTGATCAGGCTTGGCCCGAGCACGGCCACCAGCGCGATCGCCAGTAACAGCCCTGGAAACGCCATCAGCACATCCATGACGCGGCCGATCAGCTGATCGAGCCAGCCGCCGTAGTAGCCCGACATCGCGCCAATCGCGGTGCCGGCCACTGCCGAGACGCCGACGACCACGAGGCCGACCATGACGGACACGCGAGCGCCCATCAACACCCGCGCGAGGATGTCGCGTCCAAGCTCGTCGAGGCCAAATAGATGCTGAAGCGTCGGCCCCTGCAGACGTTGAGGCAGATCCTGGCCCGCCGGATCCCACGGCATGAGCCAGGGAGCGGCGATCGCGGCAAGCACGGCGATGAGTACGATCGAGGCGCCGGCGCGGGTCATTGCAGTCGAATCTTGGGATCGAGGACGCCGTACAGCACGTCGGTTACGAGGTTGACGGCGACATACGTCACGGCGATCAGCAAAATGCAGCCCTGTACCATCGGATAGTCGCGGAAGCCGATCGACTGAATGAGCAGGCGACCGATTCCGGGCCAGGCAAAGATCGTCTCGGTGATCACCGCGCCGGTGAGCACCGCCCCAAACTGCGCGCCGACAATGGTCACGACTGGCACGAGGCTGTTGGCCAGCGCATGGCGAACAATCGAGCGCGAACGGGATACGCCGCGCGCTCGAGCCGCTCTGACGTACAGCTGGTGCAATTCCTCCAGCAGGCTCGCCCGCGTCATGCGAGCCAGAATGGCCGCCAGCGCAAGACCCAGCGAGACGGCCGGCAGCACCAGACTGGTGAGCCCGCCGCGTCCGGAGACCGGCAGCCATCCAAGTTCCACCGCAAAAATGATCGCGAGGAGCGGGCCGAGCCAAAAGTTGGGAATCGAGATGCCGGCGAGTGCGAACGTCATCGCGCTGTGATCGGCCAGCGTGCCTCGCTTGACGGCCGCGACGATGCCGAGGGGAAGCGCAACGACAATCGTGACGAGCATGGCGGCGAACGTCAGCTCGATCGTTGCCGGCATGCGCTCGATGATCATGCCGGTGACGGTCTGCCCTGTACGAAACGACACGCCGAGATCGCCGGCGAGGGCTCCACGCACGAACGCGCCGTACTGCTCGAGCAGTGGCCGGTCGAGCCCCAACTTCGATCGCAGGTCGTGAATGTCCTGAGCCGATGCGCCCTCGCCGAGCATCGCCTGTGCCGGGTCGCCAGGCACCAGGTGAATGAGTGAAAACACCAGTGTCGCGACGCCGAATAACACTGGAATCGTCAGCACGAGACGACGGAGAAGGAAGCCCAACACCGGCGGTCATTCTAACTTTGCGAGGAGCCGGCATTGAGCGTCGACCGATCGACCGAGTCGCCCACTCGCGACAACTCTCTCACCCACCGGCTGGTATGCATCGCTGGACAGATCCAATCGTACGAGGAGCTTGGAAAGCCCCTGACGTGACACCCCCAGCTCTCGCGCCGCTGCCGTCGCGCGCCCCCCGGCGCGCAGCATCGCCGCGCGGACGAATCGTGATTCAAACGCGCGTCGAGCCTCGGCCAGTGTGACGCCGCGTTCGATCGGCGCCGCTCGAGCCATGTGAGCGGGCAACGAGTTCGCCCCAATCACTCCGCGCCGGGGCCCGGCCACCATGACAGACGCCAATACGTTCTGCAGCTCGCGAACGTTCCCCGGCCAATCGTACGCGCCCAGCGCCTGGACCGCGGAAGGTGACAACACCGACCGACTGCCCGATCGCGCCGTGAGCGTCGTCCAAATGTGACGCACGAGCACGGGCAGATCTTCCAGCCGTTCTCGGAGTGGCGGGATCGAGATCCGAATCACGTCCAGGCGATAGCGGAGGTCTCCTCTAAACCGTCCCTCTTCCACTTCTCGAGCCAGCGGCCGGTTCGTCGCCGCGACGATTCGTGTGTCCACTCGTCGCACGTTCGATTCGCCCAAACGGCGGACCTCTCCGTCCTGTAGGACACGAAGAAGCTTGGCCTGTACACGGGCACTGAGCTCGGCAACCTCATCGAGGAACAGCGTCCCGCCCTGCGCGTCTTCAAACAGGCCCGCGCGCTCCGCAATGGCTCCCGTGAAGGCCCCGCGCGTGTGGCCGAAGAGCTCTGCCTCGACAAGGTCCTCGGCGAGCGCGGCGCAGTTCAGCGCGCAAAAGCGCTTCGCGCGCCGCGGGCCGGCGAGATGCACTGCGCGGGCCACGAGTTCCTTGCCCGAGCCGCTCTCGCCTTCGATGAGCACCGGGAAAGGCGACGCGGCCGCGCGAACGACAGCCTGTCGGACGCGCTCGATTCCATCGCTCTCGCCAATCAAGTCGGGGAGGGACTCGGCGTCCACGCGTCGCACGCGCGATCGTTCGACGGCGCCGTGAAGCGCTGGTGCGGCGGCGGTTGCGGCAATGCCCATGAGTGTGGCGACATCTCCACGTAAGATCGGGGCATCAACCGCCCACTGGCACCACAGGGCGCCGACAACGGTCGAGCCGTATCGAACGGGCCATGCCGACTCGGCGGGTGTGCCCTCTTGAACCGCGGTAACGCCGGTGTCAAGCGCTCGCGAGGCGACCTCGAGCTCACCAGCGGTTGGCGAGCGGGCACCCACGTGACTGACAACTCGAATGCCATGATGCTCTCGAACCACGAACGCGGCCACGGTGGTCGACAGCCGCTCTCGAAGCATCGCCGCCACTCGTGTGAGCGCCAGCGACTCGTCTTCGATTTCCTGGCAGACACGAAGGATCTGGAGAAACGATTCGATCATGCTCGGCTCAGCAAATGCCAATGACTGGCTGTGCTCCAGCTCACGCCTGAGTGGTCACGCCTTGTCCGGGGGAATCTGGGCGAGCGTCGCACGTGCTTCAAGTGCGCGCCGCTGGCGCATCAGACATCGCGCCAGCGCACATTGGGCGTCAATCTGAGCGCCACCCGCTGGCGACAGCAGAAGGGCCCATCGCGCGCACGCCTCAGCGTCGGCGACGCGCCCGGCCTCTAACAGCCGCTCGGCTCGAGGCGCCAACAGGTCTGGAGAGTCGACGGTCTCGCTGGCATCGGCGCCGCCGATCCCCTCTGACCCGTCGAGGAACGTCGCCGCCGACTCATGGACCGACGTCGGCGCCACCACCAGTCGCGCTGGCGTGAGCAACTCACCGACCGCCGCGCGCACAATCACGTGCGGTCGCGCATCACGAGTGGCGAGGCGAAAGAGCGCGATGGTTGCTTCCGAGGAGAGCGCATCGCCGGACGTGAAGAGAACGAGCGATCTATCCTTCAGCCAACTCGGCCATCGCCAGTTCGACTGCGCCAGAATGGCGCCCAACGCCTCGACCGCGACGGGAACAAAGCCAGTCATTCGAGCTTCCCGAGCGAGTACTCGAACCGATCGCGCCCAGGCCTGGGTGGACTGCTCCTCCAGATCGATGGCCCGTGGCCGGCCATCTCGCGCGTCCGCCAACGCCGCCCGCAAGGCATCGAGTCCAGACTGCCGGTCGCTCTCGACAGTCCCAAGCGACGGGCGCTCCCACACCTCCACACGAGAGTGGCCGCGCACATCCAGGTCGATTAGCCACCATCGCCCGCGCTCGCTGAAGAGGGGCGGCGACGAGCGGGAGCTGTGCCGGCACACGTGCCAACGAATAGGCGCGCCCGTTGCGAGATCGAGCGCTCGCCCGCGAGCGACGAGGTAGCGATCGAGCATCAACATGCTTCGCCTCCGGTGCAAACCGAAGGCCGCTGAACACGTCGACGATCGCTGGCGGATACGGCGACGCGCGCCGAGGGGCCGCAAATTCTTCGTATAAAATGCTCGACGAATGCTGCGGTTTTTGACGGCCGGGGAGTCGCACGGACAGGGCCTGGTCACGATTCTCGAGGGTCTCCCAGCGGGTCTGGCGATCGACTTCGACGCGATTACAGCGGATCTTCGCCGTCGTCAAGGCGGATACGGTCGTGGCCGCCGTATGGCCATCGAAAGCGATCGCGCGGAAATCCTGTCCGGCATTCGGCGTGGGCGGACGACCGGCGCCCCAGTGGCGCTCCTGATTCGCAATAAGGATTGGGAGAACTGGCAACAGACGATGCACGTCGAGCTCGAGGCGCCGGCGGGCGCGACGGGCGCGAATCGTGCCCCGGTTGCTCGTCCAAGGCCGGGTCACGCCGATCTCGCCGGCGCGCTCAAGTACGACCACGCCGACATCCGTGATGTGCTGGAGCGCGCAAGCGCCCGCGAAACTGCGGCGCGCGTCGCGGCTGGCGCCATCGCACGACAACTGCTGCAGGCGATCGGTTGTGAGATCGCCAGCCACGTCACGGGGATTGGCGCTGTGGTGTTGCCACCGGACTCGTCCGTTTCGTGGCAGAAAGTGCGGGCCATTGATGCGGACGCGCCGCTTCGTTGTGCCGATTCCGCGCTCGAACAGCAGATGATCGCGGCAATCGACGCCGCCAAGGCCGCAGGCGACACGCTGGGCGGATCGTTCGAAGTGATCGCGCACGACGTTCCGGTTGGCCTCGGCAGCTACGTACAGTGGGATCGCAAGCTCGATGGCCGGCTCGCGCAGGCGCTGATGTCGATTCCAGCGATCAAGGCCGTCTCCATCGGCGACGGTTTCGACGGCGCGCGGAGGCCGGGCTCGCAAGTACACGATGAGATCCTGCCGAACCCGGAGGCAGAGGCCGGCGAACGGGGCATTTGTCGACCGACCAACCGGGCCGGAGGCCTCGAGGGCGGCGTCACCAACGGCGAGGAGTTGCGCGTGACGGCCTTCATGAAGCCCATTTCAACCTTGATGAAGCCGCTGCGATCGATCGACCTCACCACACTCGAGGACGCCCCTGCCGCCATCGAGCGGAGCGATGTGTGCGCGGTTCCCGCGGCGGCGGTCGTCGGCGAGGCAATGGTTGCGCTCGTGCTTGCCGATGCTGTGCTGGAGCGATTTGCCGGCGACTCGATGACCGACGTGCTGGCTCGTGTCTCGAGCACAGGCGAGCGCGTACGGGGCCGACTGGCCCGGCGGGCCGCTCCGGTTCGCTCCTAATC
>JBOGIV010000221.1:0-16888 GCA_050747925.1 Vicinamibacterales bacterium | reverse complement strand
GTTGACGCCCGAGGCGGTGAGCCGCGTGTGGTTGAGCGCCTCGCGTGGCCCCACAACCACCTCTCGCTCATCAGGTCGGATCTCCAGGACATATAACGGCGCCGTCGATGACAGGCCGAGCCCCTTGCGCTGACCTATGGTGAACCGGTGAACGCCATTGTGCGTGCCGAGGACGGCGCCGGTGGCGCTCACCAGCGTTCCAGTACGCGGGGCGTGTGGTGCATGCTCCTCGACGAAGGAGGCGTAGTCGCCGTCTGGCACGAAGCAGATCTCCTGACTGTCGGGCTTGTCGGCGACCCTCAGCTGGAGGCGGCGCGCGTGGAGACGCACGTCTCCCTTGTCGAGGTGTCCGACGGGGAACACCGCGCGACTCAACTGCTCCTGCGTCAGCGAAAACAAGAAGTACGACTGATCCTTCGAGGCATCCGTCCCCCGGCGCAGGCGGAACGAGCCAGCCGGCGCCTCGTCAACCCGCGCGTAGTGACCGGTCGCCAGAACGTCGGCGCCAAAAGCTCGGGCCCGATCGAGGAGCGCCGAGAATTTGAGATCGCTGTTGCAGTGGGCGCAGGGAATCGGCGTTCGTCCGCCGGCATACTCGCGCACGAAGTTCGACACGACGTGCGTGTCGAACTGGGATTCGAAGTTCAGGATGTAATGCGGGATGCCGATGGCCGCGGCAACCCGGCGCGCATCGTAGAGGTCGTCGATGGTGCAGCAGGTTCCGAAGGGCCTCAGTTGGTCGCCACGACTGTCAGCAGTGGTCTGGTCGTAGAGCTGCATCGACACACCGATCACGTCATGACCTTGCTCGGCGAGCAGGGCCGCGGCGACCGATGAATCAACGCCGCCCGACATGGCGACAACGACGCGCATCTGCTTAGTGGCGGAATTCGTGTGGCTTGCCTGACGAACGTTGGCCGCTGAGACACCGAGACACACAGCCGTTTGGCAAAACAATTCTCTGTGGCTCTGTGGCTCTGTGGCTACCTACGTTGCCGTGTTTCAGAAGAGCTCGCGCTCTCATTTCCGGGTCCCGACCGTCGTCAGGCTCCGCAGCTTCTCAACCAACGGCGGCATCGTGTCGAGGACGCGATCGATGTCTGCGTCGGTGTTCGAGGTCCCCAGGCTGAAGCGGATCGAGCCCAGCGTTCGCAGGTGCGGCAACCCCATTGCCTTGAGGACGTGCGACGGCTCGAGCGTGCCCGAGGAGCACGCCGACCCGGACGATACGGCGATGCCGGCCAGATCCAGTCCGATGAGCAGCGACTCGGACTCGACGCGATCGACGCTGACATTCGTCGTGTTCGACACTCTCGGTGAGGCTGCGCCGTTTCGCACCGTGCCGGGGACTCGGGTGAGGAGCCCTTCCTCGAGTCGATCGCGCAGAGCCGCCAATCGCGCGCTCTCGCTCTCGAGCTTTCGGCGCGCGACAGCGGCGGCGACGCCGAGCCCGACGAGGGCCGGAACGTTTTCGGTGCCGGCGCGACGATTGCGTTCCTGGCGGCCGCCAGTCTGAAACGGCAGCAATCGCACGCCTCGACGAAGCCAGAGCGCGCCGGCGCCCTTGGGTCCGTAGAACTTGTGGGCGGCAATCGACAGCAGATCGATGCCGAGCGTGCGCACGCTGATCGGCAGCTTGCCCGCCGTCTGAACCGCGTCGGTGTGAAAAAGCGCGCCCTTCTCGTGCGCAATCTCGGCCAGCGTCTCAATCGGTTGGATGGTTCCGATCTCGTTGTTGGCGTGCATCACGGAGACCAGCGCGGTCTCGTCCGAGATCGCCTCCCACAGCCGATCTGGTGACACGATGCCGCTGGTGTCGACCGGAAGAAGCGTCACCCGCCACCCTCGGCGTCCGAGCGCCTTCATCGTGCTGAGGACCGCTTCGTGTTCGATGGCTGACGCGATGAGATGGCGGCGTCCTGTCGGCTCGAGTGCTTCCGCTGCACCGCGAATGGCGGCGTTGTCGCCTTCTGTTCCACCACCGGTGAAGACAATTTCGGACGGATCGGCGCCGAGGAGAGCCGCGACCGAGGAGCGCGCCTCGTCGAGCGCCGCCTTGGCTTGCTGCCCGAAGTGGTGCACGCTCGACGCGTTGCCCCAGATCTCGCGCGCAGCCGACGTCATCCGCTCCGCTACTTCGGGAGCAAGCGGCGTCGTCGCGTTATGGTCGAGGTAGATCCGCATGGCGGTGACCCTCGATCGTAGCACTCGGCCTTACCTGCAGCAATGAATCGCCTCTCGGCCATCAAATAAATCAATAAATCGGCTAGACAACGCGTCGAAACCACTTCTATACTGGCCGCGCTTCTCATTGAGGCCCTACTTCCCCGGGCCTTGTGGCAACAGTCTTACCCTCGCGCATGAAATCCAGTGAGAGGGGGAGGAACAAACGATGTGGAAACGTGACGAGTCGGTTAAACCGGCCACACCTGGGGCGCCGCCCGCAGCGCCAACGCCCGCAGCTCCGGTCTCCGCTTCGGGGGCGGCTCGCACTGAGCCGCGCACTCAGATTGAGAGGGATCAAGTGAACATTGGGAAGTCGGTGGTGATCAAGGGCGAGCTGAGCGGCAGTGAAGATCTCACGATCGAGGGCCACGCCGAGGGTCGGATCGATCTCAAGGAAAATGTGCTGACGATCGGTCCCAACGGAAAGATCAAGGCGGAGATTTTTGCGAAAGCCGTCGTGGTCCTCGGCGAAGTCGTCGGCAACGTGACCGCGTCGGAGAAAGTCGACATTCGCGACCACGGGTCTGTGGAAGGCGACATCTCGTCACCGCGCGTCGCGATTGCCGAGGGCGCGCACTTCCGTGGCAGCGTCGATATGCAGCGCGGTGCCACCAAGCCCGCGGCGGCCGCGCCTGCCGTTAAGCCGCCGGCCCACGCGACCGTGCCCAATGCGACGCCGACACTACCGCAAGCGCAGAAGTTGGGAGTGTGACCGTCTCACACACGTGACCGGCGCGCGGCCGCTGCGGCGGGCCGCCGCGCTGGGCGAGACTCATGGCTGACGCCGTTCGATCGTTGAGCGACCTGTTTGCCCTGCTCGGCCAGCGTCGCGTGGCCGAGGTGGCGATTCCTGTCGAGGCCCCGGCGAAGATTTCCGCCGATCCTTCGTACGCCACCAAGGCGCTCCAGAAATTCCTTTCATGCCTCCAGGGGCGCACTAAACCCGTCATCGTCGACTTGGGCCCCGTCGTCGGCGCCAACATCACCTTCTTCGGTGAGCAACTTGGCTGCCGCATTCGCGTCGAAGATGTCGGGACCGACATCGATCGGCACACGAAGGACAACACTCTGGATCAGCTGCCGGCGTTTTTTGCGAAGCGTTTTACCGAAGCGCCCGGAAGCGTCGACGGCATCCTGTGCTGGGACTTTCTCGACTATCTGGATCGCCCGACTGCCCAAAGTCTCGCCACGTCGCTCACGCGCTTGTTGAGACCGGGTGGGTGCCTGCTGGGCTTCTTCAGCACGACCGATTCACCTGCCCTGATCTATACGAAGTACGTCGTAGTTGACGAGTCGACCCTTCAGTACAAGACGTACCCGGCGCGGCGGGCGCGGCATCGTGGCCTGTTGAACGGCGATATCATCAAACTGTTCAAAGACCTGAAGGTGACCGACTCGTTCCTGATGAAGTCAAACCTCCGCGAGATGCTGTTCCGTAAGCCCATCCCCCGGGTGTAGCCATCAGAGGACCAATCAGTCGATCGTCAATAAATCAGTCAATTGTCGATTGACTGATTTGTTCCCTAACGTGGTGGGTGTAGGCTTCGGGCTGGCATGGCCCGGCCCACCGTCGCGCTTCTGACCGATTTCGGCACGCGGGATCATTACGCCGGCGCTATTAAAGCGGTGGTGCTGAGCGTCTGCCCGGATGCGACGCTGGTCGACATCGGCCACGAGATTCCACCGCACGACGTGCTGGCCGGCGCGCTGGAGCTCGCAGCCTGCTATCGCTTTTTCCCCACGGGCACGATCTTTCTTGTCGTCGTGGATCCGGGTGTCGGGTCCGCCCGTCGCGGTCTCGCCGCCGACACGGGCGACTACCGATTCGTCGCGCCTGACAACGGCGTCTTGTCGGCCGTCTTTCGCGAAGCGCCACCCAAGCGGGTGGTCGAGCTCACCGAACGCAAATACGCCCGCCCAACCGTGAGCCGGACGTTTGAAGGCCGCGACCGCTTCGCGCCGGCCGCCGGTTGGCTGGCCAAGGGCATCAACCTTGTGTCGCTCGGCAAGAGCGTGACGGACTTCCGGACGCTCGAGCTTCCCAGGCTCACGGTGTCCTCGGATCGGATCGACGGAGAGGTGGTCCGCATCGATCGGTTCGGCAATCTGATCACGAATATCGATCGACGGACGTTCGACCAGTTTGCGCGCGACGGCCCGATCGTGGTTCGCGTCGGCGCCCACGAGGTCCCGCGGCTGGTCGCCACCTATGCCGAGGTGCCGGCCGGCGCACTTTGCGCGCTCTTTGGCGGCACCGATCACCTCGAGATTGCGGCCAACGCCGGTGACGCCGCGGCGATGCTCAGGCTGTCGCGCGGCGCACCGGTCACTGTTGGCCACGGGTCGTAGCTCCCGGCCACCGGCAATCGGTGGTTGTGACGACAAACCCTCCGCCTTCGCGCGACGCGCTTCCGCCTTCGCCGAGGCTTCGGCGGACCGCCGTAGCCTTGGCGGAGGCTGGTCAGGTTGTCGAGGGCGCTCGACGACGAAGTCGCCACGACAGGTTGTGGGGGCAGAAGTGCTAGGATTCAGGGTTTTGGCGGCCCGTATTCATCCTGACTGGAAAGACTTCTCATGATTGAACTTTCGCTCACCGAGGAGCAGCGTCTCCTCGAACAGACGGTTCGCGAATGGGGCGCGCGCGACGTCGCCCCCCGGATTCACGATCTCGACCGCGATCACCGATTCGATCGCGATCTCGTCGTTGGCGGCATGAAGCGCCTGGGGTTGCTTGGCGTGTCGGTTCCGGAAGAGTACGGCGGCGCCGGCATGGACTACATCTGCCTCGGGTTGGCGAGCGAGGAGCTGGAGTACATCGACACCTCGCTGCGCGTGATCATGTCGGTCCATGGCGGCCTCAATTGTCTGTCGCTCCTGACGTGGGGCACCGAGGATCAGAAGCGCCGCTACCTCGTGCCGCAGGCGCAAGGCGACAAGATCGCCACGTACGGCCTCACCGAGCCGGCCGCCGGGAGTGACGTGCGAGGCATTCAGACGACCGCGGTCAAGAAAGGCGACCGCTGGATCCTCAACGGCGAGAAGATGTGGATCTCATTGGCCGATGTTGCCGATCATTTCATGGTCTTCGCCTGGAGCGACGCCGACAAGAAGAAACAGCGCGACCCGTCGGGCATCAGTTGCTTCCTGATCGAGCGGCGCTTCAAGGGCTTCTCCAGCGGCACGCTCAAGGAGAAGTGGGGCATCCTCGCAGGCAACACCGGGTACTTCAAGATGGATGATCTGGAGGTCCCCGAGGAAAACGTGCTCGGACGCGTCGGCGAGGGCTTCAAGATCGCGATGTTTGCGCTCGACCAGGGGCGGTTCACGGTGGCATCCGGGGCGACAGGTCTGATTCGGGCGTGCCGCGACGCAAGCGCCGCCTACGCCCTGGAGCGCAAGGCGTTCGGCCAGTCGATTGCCGAGCATCAGCTCGTGAAGGAAATGATCGCGCGGATGGAGTCGGACTATCAGGTCTCGCGTTTGCTGTGGCTGCGAAGCGGCTGGCTGAAGAACACGGGTCAGCGCAACACGCGAGAAACCAGCCTCGCCAAGTGGTACGCGACCGTCGCATCGGAGCGGGCCGCTGGTGACGCCGTTCAGGTCCACGGCGCCAACGGGTATTCGAACGAGTATCCAGTGGGCCGGTTCTACCGCAACTGCAAGGGCGCCGTGATCTATGAGGGCACGCGCGAAATCCACACGATTATGCAGGCCGACTACGCTCTTGGGTTTCGTCAGGACAAACCCCTGCGGTGCGAATTGCCGGCGGTCACGAAATAGAGGGTCACCATGCACGAGCGAACGGCAGCCAGTACGTCTATCGAATCCGATCTCTCGTTGGAGTTCCTGCGAGTCGTGGAGCAGGCAGCCATTGCTTGCGCACACACGATGGGCCAGGGCGATCGGCATCTGTCCGACCAGGTGGCGGTTGAGGCGATGCGCCGCGAGATGGATACGGTGCCCATCGACGGCACCATCGTGATCGGCGAGGGCGAGCGCGACGAGGCGCCGATGCTCTACATCGGCGAGAAGGTCGGCCTGGCGCACAAGTCTCCGGGCACGCGCACGTTCGACGAGGTCGACATTGCCGTCGATCCGCTCGAAGGAACGAACCTGTGCGCGACTGGCGCGGCCAATGCGATTGCCGTCATGGCCGCGTCCGAGCGCGGCGGACTGCTGCATGCGCCAGATCTCTACATGGAGAAGCTCGTGGTCGGACCCACCGCCAAGCACCTGGTGGATCTCGATGCGCCCGTCCGTGAAAATCTGCGGGCCATTGCCCGCAGTCTCGCCCGTCAGGTCGACGAGCTCACCGTCGTCGTCCTGGACCGGCCGCGGCACGAGAAGCTGATTCACGACATTCGCGCGACAGGCGCCCGCATCCGCCTGATCGGCGACGGCGATTTGTCGGCGGGTATCGCGTCTGCGGTCTCCGGTACCGGCGTGCATGCGGTGATGGGCACGGGCGGCGCTCCGGAGGGCGTGCTCACTGCCGCCGCCATGCGCTGTCTGAACGGCGAGATTCTCGCCCGGCTCGTGCTCACCAAGCCCGAAGACGAGGAGCGATGTCGGGCGATGGGCATCACCGACTTCAAGCGTATCTACCGGTCCGCCGATCTCGCGCCGGGCAAGGACATGCTGTTTGCCGCAACCGGCGTGACGGATGGGTCACTGATGAAGGGCGTGCAGTTCTTCGGCGCCGGCATCCGCACCAGCTCGCTCGTGATGCAGATCAATCCGCATCGCATCCGCTTCATCGACAGCATTCAGGTTTACCCTGGGCCGTCGGTGAAAATCAGATTCTAAGCGGTCGATTGAACGAGCGTCAGGTCCAGCGCAACATCTTTGCTGCCGCGGCCGCCGGTTGCATTGGCTTCACGGGCTTTACGCTCGTGATGCCGTTCCTCCCGCTTTACATCCAGCAACTGGGGGTGACCGACGTCGCTGAGATCGCGATGTGGAGTGGTCTGATTCTTGGCGCCACGCCGACCATCACTGCCATCAGCGCGCCGTTGTGGGGACGAGTCGGCGACCGGTACGGCAGCAAGGTGCTGGTCATCCGATCGCTGTGCGCGTTCATTCTCACCAAAGCGGCGATGGGCTTCGTCACGGCGCCGTGGCAACTGCTGGCGCTTCGCGCGCTGCTTGGCGTCTTCGCGGGGTACGGCGCGCTCACGGTCTCGATGGCGGCCGAGTCGGCGCCACGTCATCGCATGGCTCAAGCGATCGGGTTCGTGCA
Source organism: Vicinamibacterales bacterium (assembly GCA_050747925.1). Lineage (GTDB taxonomy): Bacteria > Acidobacteriota > Vicinamibacteria > Vicinamibacterales > UBA2999 > 12-FULL-67-14b. The sequence goes on along the minus strand of JBOGIV010000221.1, from coordinate 9,423 downwards.
GACCGGGCAGCGGCTCGGGCCGGCCATCGGTCCCGTCATCGGTGGGCTCATGGCTCCGATCGTGGGTCTTCGCGCGTCATTTCTCGTCGCGTCTGGCTTCTATCTCCTGGCGCTCATGAGCGTGCTCATCCTGTACCGAGAACCGCGGGATCGCTCGAAACCCAGCAAGGTTCGCGGCGGGAAAGCGGTTCTCATCCACCTCGTGCGTCTCAGACGCTTCGTGCTGGCGCTCGGCGTGATCTTTGGCCTTCAAGCCGTCGATCGCAGCTTCGGTCCCGTCCTACCGCTTTATGTCGCGCAGGTCGGGGTGAGCGAGTCACGGATTCCGATCGTCACCGGCGTTCTGTTCTCGCTGGGCGCGTTGTCGGCGGCCCTCGGACATCACCTGGCCGGACTCATGCTGGCGACGCGAACGGCCCGGAGCATCGTCGTGACGGGTACGCTGGTCGCTGGCGCGGCGATTGCCACCATTGTCCTCGCTCCGACGCTGTGGCTCGTCGGCGTCGCCATGTTGGTCGCCGGAATCGGAATCGGCGTGTCGACGACGACTATCTACACCGTGGCGGGGTCGCTCCTGCCGGAGGACGCCCACGCGACTGGTTTTGGGTTCATGACCACTGCTTCGCTCATCGGACTTGCGGTGAGCCCAGTGGTTGCCGGATTCATCGGCGGATCGGGCCTCCGTCTGGTCTTCGTCATGGATGTCGCATTGCTGCTGGTGCTTGCGGCGCTGGTCGCGCAGGGGCTCAAAGAGTTCCGCCTCAGCGCGCATCCAGCGCGCGAGCCGGATGCGCCGGCCACGGAACCTTGAAGAGCTCCAGGGTTCCAGAGTTCACTCCGAACCTCGAACCCGAGAATCATGGAACCCTGGAACTATGGGAACCATGGAACTCTATTCATCCTCAGCTGGCCGCTTTCGATATTTCTGTTTCCGGAGCGGCCGTCTCGTTTTGTCCTCGTGCGCGCCTCCAGTCTGACGTGGAAGGGGCGCTCTTGGGAGGCGGGGCTTGCCTTTCGTCACGGGTCGGCGGCGCATGGCGTGATCACCGATTCGCCGGTGCGTCGACAACTGATGGCCGCACCTTATGAGCCGGATGGGGTTGCCAGCCGACGAATGTCATCACGACGAGAAAGCCAACCACGTACGCGAGCGCGACGTGCCAGCCCTCTCGAACCCAACGGCCGACGGACCGAGCTTCGGGGAAGAGATTCGATAGGGCGACCCCTGCCGAGGAGCCGAACCAGATCATCGAACCGCCGAACCCGACACAGTAGGCGAGGATGCCCCAGTCATAGCCCCCTTGCTCCAGGGCAAGTTTGGTGAGGGGAATGTTGTCGAAGACCGCTGAAACGAAGCCCATTCCGAGCGCGGTCTGCCACGACGCAACAGGCAGCCGCTCGACCGGCATCATCGATGCCGCCAGCACCAATGACAGGAGAAACACGGTGCCGCGTGTCGCTTCGCCCAGAAGCTCCCAGTCCGGCCGGCGCAGTGGCGCGGTCAGGAGAATGACAATCCAGACTGCGACGCCGATAAAGGGAAAGCGGTCGGACCACTCGGGATATTCGAAGTTGGAGATCACATTGACGACGATGGCCGCGGCCAGCATGGCCACGACGATCCAGACTCGTGTCCAATCGATCGGCGTGTGAAGATGCGTCGCTTTCCGCATCGGCGCGTGCGCGTGTTGCTGATGCGCCGCGGGAAATCCGCAGACCACAAGCGCGGCGGTCGCGGCCGCGTACGCGTGGAACACGTCTGACGGCGCGACGCCGTCGATCCACATCATCGTTGTCGTCGTGTCGCCAACGACACTGCCGGAGCCGCCAGCATTCGCCGCCGCCACGATCCCCGCCAGATAGCCGATGTGCACCCGACCGAAGAGCGATCTGGCCATCGCACCGCCGATGAGCGCGCCGGCGATGTTGTCCAGAAACGACGAGAGGACGAACACGATGACCAGCAACGCGAAGCCACCTTTCCAGCCGTCCGGCAGGAGCCGCGGCAGTGCCAGTGGAACGTGGCTCTTCTCGAAGTGACGTGACAGCAGCGCGAAACCCAGCAGCAGGCACGCCAGGTTGGCGAGGATCACCCACTCGCGCTCGAGATGCACGACAAGCCCGTTGAGACCTGCGCCTTCGCGAAACGGAGAGAACAGTACCTTGTAGATGGTGATGACCGTGAGCCCAGAAACCGCGACTTCGAGCGTGCGGTGATGAAAGAGCGCGACGCCGAGCAACGTCATCGCGAAGAGTACGAAGTCGATCGGCACCTCGGGCACAATCAGGGGATTATAGGCGCGTGCTAAGATCGTTTCTTCCATGGACATGCGGCGTCCCATGTTGGTGGAGCGGGCAGCGCTCGTTGGTCTGGTCACTGGCGGCGCTCGACGCGTTGACGCGGAACATTCCCTTGAAGAGCTCGGCGGTCTGGCCGAAGCTGCGGGCGCGCGCATCGTTTTGCGGGTGCTGCAGGATCGACCGAAGCCCGATCCCGCGACCTTCTTAGGCAGCGGGAAGGTTGAGCTGCTCGCTCGCGCCGCCTCCGAAGCCGATGTCGGCATCGTCGTCTTCGACAACGAACTGTCGCCGGCGCAGCTTCGCGAGCTCACGGAGCGACTCGATCGAAAGGTGATCGATCGCACGCAGCTCATTCTGGACATCTTTGCGCGACGCGCGCGGACTCGAGAAGGCAAGCGCCAAGTCGAGCTGGCGCAACTCAAATACCTGCTGCCGCGATTGGTCGGAGCGGGTCTCGAGTTGTCGCGACTGGGGGGCGGGATCGGCACGCGCGGCCCCGGTGAGACCAAGCTCGAATCGGATCGCCGGCGGATCCGCATGCGGATGAAAGCGCTCCAGGACGACATCGAAGTCGTCCGAAGACGCCGGCGCCAGTTGCGAGAGCGACGGCACAAGACGCACTTGCCGACGGTCGCGCTGGTCGGCTACACGAACGCGGGGAAGACGACGCTCTTCAATCGATTGACGCGATCGGAGGCGGAAGCGTCAAACGCGCTCTTCGTGACCCTCGATCCCCTGGTACGCCGAGTGGCCATGCCCGATCGTCGCGAGCTGCTGCTGAGCGACACGGTCGGCTTCATCGATCGGCTGCCGCACACGCTCGTCGCCGCGTTCCGCGCGACGCTGGAGGAGACGGCGGATGCCGATCTCGTGCTCCATGTGATCGACGCGGCGAACGCCGAACGCGATCGTCAGATCGCGGCCGTCACGCGCGTGCTCGAAGAGATCGGCGCGCTTGGCGTCCCTCGGATCGAGGTCTACAACAAGATCGATCAACTCTCGCCCGACGAGCAGCGTCGTGTGAGAGAAAACGACCCCTCGGCGGCGCTCATTTCCGCGCGGCGCGGAGACGGGTGTGCCGACCTGCTCGAAACCGTCGCCGCACGACTCGCGCTCGATCAGCAGCAGATCTCGATCGAAGTCGATCTGTCCGACCCCGCGGGAGCCGCACGGCTCGCGTGGATCTATCGTCACGGGACGGTGCACAGTCAGGTGTCGATGGGCGATCGCGCGGTGCTCGAAGTCGAGATGCCGCGTCGCCTCGTCCCGCTGTTGAGTCACGCCACGCCAGTCGCCGGCATGGGTGGCCGCCGTGGGTAGGGCAATGCGCGGCGCCGTCATTGGCCTGCTGATCGCCGCCGCAGTGGCGTGTGCGCCCAAGGCTGCCCCTGTCGTGACAGGCGCTCCACGGCATCCCGACTTCATCTTTCCGGCATCGCCCGAGGGCACGCCGGCAGACCTCACCGCGCTGATCGATCGGGGGTGGCAATACCTGCAGGCCGACGATGTTCGCAGTGCGCAACGTGAGTTCACAGCCGTGCTGAGCCGACGCACTGGGTTTGCGCCAGCCGAAACGGCAATGGCGTACGCCGAGCTGGCGAAGAACAGCGAACAGGCCGCCGTCGAGCGATTCGACCGTGCGATCAAGAGTGAGGGCCGGTACGTGCCGGCGCTCATTGGCCGAGGGCAAGCGCTCCTGGAGCTTGGCCGCGACACCGATGCCTTGGTGAGCCTCGAAGCAGCGCTGGCGGCCGACCCGTCGCTCACGGTGCTGCGCCCTCGCGTTGACGTTCTCCGATTTCGAGCGACACAGGCCATGCTCGAGCGAGCCAAATCGGCCGCCAACGCCGGGCGCATGGACGAAGCACGCTCGGTTTACGAACAGGCGATCGCGGCGTCGCCGGACTCCGCGTTTCTCTATCGTGAGTTGGCGGCAGTGGAACAGCGGGCTGGCCGGTTGGATCGCGCGCTGGAGGGCTACCAAAAAGCGGCGCAGTTGGATCCGACCGATGCGCGATCGTTGGCGGCAGCGGCGTCGATACTCGAAGAGCAGGGCGACATCATTGCGGCCCTGGCGTCATACGAACGCGCCCGGAACCTCGATGCGTCCGAGGTCTCCGATGCCGACCTCGCGCGAATTCGCGGAAAGGCAGCGCTCACAACACTGCCCGAGCCATACCGCGCGATCCCCAGCTCCTCCGGCATCACGAAGGGAGACATGGCCGCCCTCATTGGCGTTCGCCTCGAGTCGCTCGTCGTTCGCGCGCGGCCTTCACAGATCATCATCACCGACATTCGCGGACACTGGGCCGAGCGCTGGATCACCGCCGTCGTTCGTGCCGGCATCATGGAGACGTTGGCCAACTATCAGTTCCAGCCGGCAAGCCGGGTGCGCCGCGGTGACCTGGCGCTGATCATTTCGCGCGTGCTCACGCTGATCGCGAGCGTTCGTCCCGACGTCGCCGCACGGTGGAAGGGCGCGATGGTGCGGATAAGCGATGTGCCGGCCGGACATCTCAGCTACCCCGCGGTCTCGGCGGCCGTTGCATCTGGCGTCATGCCGCTGGAGGCTGGAGCCTTCCAACTCTTGCGTGTCGTCACCGGGGCCGAAGCCCTGGACGTGACCGCGCGTCTCGAAGCCCTCACTCGTCCATGACGGCTCCGATCTTCACGATCGCCAATCAGTTGACCATTCTTCGGCTTCTGCTGATTCCGGCGTTCGTGCTGCTGCTGATCTATGGAGAGTTTGGGTGGGCGCTGGCGACGTTCATGACGGCGGGCATTACCGATGCGCTCGACGGGATCGCCGCGCGCACGACCGGTCAGAAGAGCGAGCTTGGCGCGTGGTTGGATCCAGCCGCCGACAAACTGCTGTTGGTGACGACCTTCGCGATGCTGACGCTTCCGAATATCGGCCTCGCCAACCGACTCCCACTCTGGCTCACCGTTCTCGTCGTCAGTCGCGATGTGGGCATCGTCCTCACCGTGGCGATCGTGAGCCTGGCGGTCGGCCCCAAGACGTTCCGGCCATCTCCTCTCGGCAAAGCCGCAACGGCGATCTTCATCCTGACCTGCGTCATCGTGATGTATTTCAACTATCTTGGCCGCACCTCGGCCTGGGTCGACGTCGCCATCTGGATCTCGCTTGCGATTACGCTCGCCTCGGGAGTGGACTACGTGTGGCGGATCAAGAAGATCTTTAATCCTTGAGGCTGGTAGGACTGGCCGGAAAAACGCCTCTCTACAGGTCGAGCTTGCGGCGGAAGTACTCGATGGTGCTGCTCAGTCCCCGCTCCAAAGGAACTTGCGGTTCCCAGTTGAGCAGCGTGCGCGCGCGCGTGATGTCCGGCTGCCGGACCTTGGGATCGTCTGTCGGCAGGGGCTTGTAGACGATGAGGCTCTTTGACCCGGTCATCCTGATGATGAGTTGCGCGATCTGCTCAATGGTCATTTCCTGCGGATTCCCGATGTTGATGGGATCGTTTTCTTTCGAATGCATCAACTTGACGATCCCGCCGACCAGATCGCTCACGTAGCAGAAGCTGCGCGTCTGCTTGCCGTCGCCAAAGACCGTAACGTCCTCGTTTCTGAGCGCCTGTGACATGAAGGCGGGCACGGCGCGGCCGTCGTTGATCCGCATGCGCGGGCCATAGGTGTTGAAGATTCGGACAATCTTCGTATCGACACCGTGGTACCGCCGATAGGCCACCGCCATGGCTTCGGCGAATCGCTTGGCTTCGTCGTAGACCCCGCGCGGGCCAATCGGGTTGACGTTGCCCCAGTACGTCTCCTTCTGCGGGTGCTCGAGGGGATCGCCGTAAACCTCCGACGTGGAGGCCAACACGAACGTCGCGCCCTTGGCCTTTGCCAGCCCGAGTGCCTTGTGTGTCCCAAGCGCGCCGACCTTCAGCGTCGGGATGGGAAGCTCGAGATAGTCGATTGGGCTTGCCGGGCTGGCCCAATGCAGCACGAAGTCCACGGCCCCCGGCACATCGATGTAGTTGGTGACGTCGTGGCGGATGAACTCAAATTCGCGATCCCGAAGGTGCGCGAGGTTGGCGAGATCGCCGGTCAGGAGGTTGTCGATCCCAACGACCGAGTGGCCGCGATCGAGCAGCGCCTCGGAGAGGTGTGAGCCAATGAAACCGGCGGCGCCAGTGATGACGACTCTAGCCACGTGAACGGTTCCGCACCGGGTTCACGCGACGTTTCGAGGAAGCGCCAACGCGCGAAGGAGGGTGAGCCATATAATCTTGAGGTCGAGCGCCACGGACCAATTCTCGATGTAGTAGAGGTCGTACTCGATTCGCTTCTCCAGCGACGTGTTGCCGCGCCAGCCGTTGACCTGGGCCCACCCAGTGATGCCGGATTTCACCTTGTGGCGCAGCATGTACTGGGGAATGCGATGCTTGAACTGTTGGACAAAGAAGGGTCGCTCCGGGCGCGGGCCGACGATCGACATGTCGCCAACCAACACGTTCCAGAATTGCGGCCACTCGTCGAGGTCGTGACGGCGAAGCCAGGCGCCGAAGGGCGTCGCGCGCTCGTCATTCTCTTCGGCCCAGACGGGGCCCGTTTCCAACTCCGCATCGATCGGCATGGTCCGGAACTTGTACACGCGGAACGCCTTGCCATCGAGTCCCATGCGCTCCTGTGCGTAGAAGACCGGACCGGGGGAGCTGCGCTTGATGATCCACGAGATGATCAGGCCTGGAATGGCGATCGTGAACAAGGCCGCCGACGAGATCATCACGTCGAGTGAACGCTTCACGAATACGCTCACGCCCTGCAGGGGCACCTCGTTGAGGTTGATGACCGGAACGCCGTCGAGGTCTTCGAGCCGCGCCCGAAGGGCGATGAACTGAAGCACGTCGGGCACGACCTTCACGTCCACGCCCTCGCGGCTCGTGGACTCGATGAGATCGAGCAGCTTCATGTGCTGTTCGAGGGGGAGCGCGACGTACAGGTGATCGACGCGCTCGCGCTCGACGATTTCCGCGGCATCGGACAGCGATCCGAGGAGCGGTAACCCGCGATAGCCGAGGTGATCGCCGCCCGCGCGGTCGTCGACAAACCCGACGATCTGATAGCCGAGCTCGCGATGCTCGAGGATGCGATCAGCCACCACGCGGGCCAGGTCGCCGGCGCCGGCGATCAGGATTCTGCGAAGCCCGACACCGGCGGCCCAGCGACGTTCGAGCGCTTCGCGGATGTACTTGCGAGACAGATAGGCAAACGCGATGTTGCAGACGAGGAAGATCGCCCAGACGATCTGCGACACCTCATAGGCGCCGCGATCCTTCAATTCGTCGGGAACGTAGTACGCCTGGAAATACAGTGTGCTGACGACTCCGAGCACGACGGCGAAGATGCTGCCGACCAGGACGTTGAAGAAGTCGTCGATGCGCGAACGTCCACGTCGAAGGCGATAGATCCCTTGGAGATGGAATCCTAGCGGAATCACGACCGCGATGAAGGGCAGCACGTTGAGGTACTGCTCGATCGGCGGGAGACCTCTCGTGACCGCGATCAGGCCGGTTTCGAAACGCAGCAGGTAGGCGAGGATGAACGCCGCCATGCCCAGCGTCACGTCCACGACGATGTGAAACGCCACGAGCAAACGGTTGTAGCGCTTTACCATCGGCGGTCGTGCGGCGCCGCGAGCGTTTCGTCGACGACGCGACGGATGTTGGCTTCGAATTGAGAGCGGGAGAATCGTTCAGCGTGTGCGCGAATGCGGTTGGAATCCCATGTGGTCTCGACCGCTCGTCGCATCCCCGCCGCGAGAGCATCAACGGTCGTGTCCGAGACCAGCACGCCCGTTTCGCCCTCGATGACCGTATCGAGCGCACCACCGCGACCCAGCGCGACGACCGGACGGCCACACGCCTGGGCCTCGACCGGCACGATGCCGAAATCCTCTTCACCAGGCAGTACCGCCGCGATCGAGTGTCGATACAGCGTTCGAATCTCTTCGTCAGTCTTTCGACCAAGAACCTGTATCTCGTCACTCGCCAGGCTTTCCAGACGACTGCGCTCAGGGCCGACACCAACGATGCTGAGGGCAACGCCGGCCTGGCGGGCAGCGATCATGGCGAGGTCGACCCGCTTATAGGGCACCAATGCTGACACGATCAAGAAATGTGGGCGGCCGGTTGGGGAAGCCCGTCCGTCATCATCGCGTGTGCCTGGGACGTAGAAGTCGGTATCGACCGGCGGATAGACAAGGGTGGACGCCCGATTATAGTAAAGGGCAATTCTCCGGGCAACATATTGAGAAATAGCGAGATAGCGGTGAACCCGATTCGCCGTATCGCGATCCCATCGGGCCATCCACGCCAGCACCGGCCGCAGCGCCGCGTTGCCAAGCTTTCCAACGCGATCGGGTCCGAAGTAGGAGTCGAACTGATCCCACGCGTATCGCATCGGCGTCAGGCAGTAGCACAGGTGCCTCGCTTGCCCCGTCACGACCACCGACTTGGCTGCGCAGTGGCTCGTGCTGATCACCAATTCGTAGTTGTCGAAGTCGAACTGTTCGACCGCAAACGGAAACAGCGGCAGGTACTGCCGGTAGAGCCGGCCCGCGAACGGGAGCCATTGAATGGGCGATCGACGGATCGGGCGGCCCTCGATGGTTGGTGACGTCGTCCCGGGAATCTGAACCAGCGTGAAGAGGTCGGCGTCCGGGAAGATCTCGCAGAACACCTCGAGCGCCTTTTCGCCGCCCCGCATGCCCGTGAGCCAATCGTGAACCAGGGCGACTCTCACCGGCTCAACACCTCCATGTAAATCCGGTGGATCTCGGCCACGCTCTGCGCCCAGGAAAACGTGCGCGCTCGCGCGAGCCCTCGTGCGACAAGGTCGGCCCGGAGCGATTCGTCCGTCACGGCGCGCTGAATCCCGGCGGCAATCGCGTCCGGATCGTACGGATCGACCAGCAGGGCCGCATTTCCGGCAATCTCAGGCAGCGACGAGACGTTCGAGGTGACGACGGGTGTGCCACACGCCATCGCCTCGAGTGGCGGCAGCCCGAAGCCTTCGAAGGACGAGGGGTAGACGAACACGCCGGCCGCGCGATACCACACCGGCAGGTCGGCATTCGCCACGAAGCCCGGGCAATGG
>JBOGIV010000220.1:0-6673 GCA_050747925.1 Vicinamibacterales bacterium | reverse complement strand
CTCGTGGTTCGTCTTCCTCGTGGTTCCTCTTCCTCGTGGTTCGTCTTCCTCGTGGTTCGTCTTCCTCGTGGTTCCTCTTCCTCGTGGTTCGCCTTCCTCGTGGTTCGTCTCTCTCGTGGTTCGTCTGTCTCGTGGTTCGTCTTCCTCGTGGTCCGTCTCTCTCGTGGTTCGTCTGTCTCGTGGTTCGTCTTCCTCGTGGTTCCTATTCTTCGTGTCCTTCGTGGTTCGTGGTTCAGAAATGGCACGTCAGACAGTCGTTCGACGCCTGCCTTGCCTTGTGACAATTCACGCAGAACGACATGCTCAAGTCGACGACCCGTCGCGCGACGGTTTGTGCCGGCACGTCGCCGTGACACGTCGAGCATTCGACCTTCGCGCGAACGTGTGGGGCGTGGTCAAAGCGAACGTGCGCCTCGGCGGCGTACCCGTACACACGCTGCCATGAGAGGTCGAGCCCCTTGGTTTGCAACTCAGTCAGCGCTTTGATGAGTGGACGGTCCGTCGCGATCTGCGAGTGGCAGATCATGCAGGTCGACACGCTGGGAATTCCCGCGACCGGGCCTTTCTCGACGCCGGTGTGGCAGTCGGTGCACAACACTTCCTTCGCCAGATGGATCTGATGCGAGAAATCGAACGGCTGCCGCGGCTCGTCGCGCAGGCCGAAAAAGTCGCGAACGGCCGACGAGACTGACGCGTGCGCCGTCGTGAAGACGGCCGGCGTCCCCCAACGAGATTTCTGCGCCGACGCGCCGGACGACTGGCGATTGTTGAGCGCGCCGCAGGCCCATGCCGCAGCGAGCGAAACAAACAGAAAACTCAGCGTCCAGCGGTGGCGGCGATTAGTGCGACTTCGGGACGCCACCAAGACTTCGGACGAAGTTGACGAGGTTCCACATGTCGGTGTCGGAAATCTTGCCCTTGAGCCCCTTCATGTCGTACTTCGGCGGGGCGCCGTTCTGGATGATCCAGAAGATCTCGCCCTCGCTCGAACCGCGCACCCAATGCGCATCCGTCAGGTCTGACGGCTGCATCGTCTTGGGCGCCATCGGGCTATCGGCCTTGCCGGTATTGCCGTGACAGAAGCGGCAGTACTTCTGGTAGAGCTGGGCGCCCGCTTCGATCGACGCCGGAGACGAGGCGACGGGGCTCTTCGCCTTCTTCGCGTCTGTTGGCACCGCTGCCGGACCCGCCGGCGCCTGGGCGCCGGCCGCTTCACCTAAAATCGTCGCGCTCGCTAACAGAAACCCGCCGAATAGCCCTCTGGCAGCACCACGCATGCAGACGATCTCCTCTAGGTCCAACTACCTTGGGAAAATCCGACGATCAGCGATGTAGCAGGGCTGCTATCGACGGTGCGACCGGGATTGTCACACAGCGGGTCACGCGCTTGCAACGAAATGTCACGGAGGAGGGATCAGCTATCACTTCTCGTCATGGACGAATACCTGGGTCGCCCGTTGCGATGCAGCAAGGGACGCTTGGGTTACTTGAGAACGGTGGCTTTCACCTCGACGACGATCTTGCGGTCGGTGATCGGATCCGCGGCTTGGGAAATCACCATCGGCTTCCCGCTCTGGAGGACCACCGTCAGACTTTGATTGAGGTTGGTCGGATCCACGCGCGTGGGCTCATCGGCGATCGCCGAGCCGACCGGGCGGTACTCGATCGTGATTTCCGTCTGGACCGTGTCTCCTGCGCCCACGTATGGGCGCGCATCGACATTCAGAGACACCGGCAAGGGGCCGGACCCTCTTGATCGCACAGTCGCGGTCGCCCGAATCCTCGCCCAGGTCCCGTTCGAGGCCATCATCGACACCGTCTTCTTGTCCGGCGCGCCTGAACCTGTTTGATCGGTGATCGTGAACTCGAGTTGGACATTCACCGTCCTGAGCGGCGGCGCCGGGGGTGCAGGGGGTGCCGGAAACGCAGGTGGGGACGGGGGCGCCGGTGGCGTTGCAGCAGCTGGTGGAGTAGGGGGAGCTGGTGGAGCAGGAGGCGTCACCGGTTGCGCGGGTGGAGCGGGTTTGGCTGGCCGCGCGGGCTGCCCGCCTACGCGGCTCTGGCTCGTTGGCCGCTCCGGCGAGGCCTCGACGACGCTCGCTTGGAATGGCGAGCGAGCGAAGGCGGGAGCCGGCTTCGCCTGGGGCGTGCCGAGATCGGTCCACACAGTCGGGCTGGCTGCGGGAACAACAACCGGGCTCAGCGGCTGCGCTCGAACGATGGGAGGCAAGGCAAGCGCGACGACGATCGCCGACAGGACCAAGAGAAATCTGGACATGGCTACTCCTTCGAGAAAGGTGGCTGCGCGTCACCCGCGAGCGGGAGGCTGCTCAGCAGAATTGGCGCGACCGATGTCGGTTCAACGGGGTCGAGCGGCGCCGCGCCCTCCAGGGTCGTCATGGTGAGCAACTCGGGCGCTGGAATGGCGGACAACTCAAATTGTCGCGACGTGGCCTCGCTGTCGGCGGGACCTCTGCTGAGCGGACGCGATCCTGCCTCGCCGAAGCTCGCACTACGGTTCCTTGCGAGCGAAGGCGGGGAAACCGCCGTGGGAAGGAACTCGGCAACATTGACGACCGGCCGCGCATCGAGCATCTCCGTCTGCCCCAAGGCGTCTGCCGAGCGCACATCTTCATCAGTTGCCGGACGCATGTAGAGAACACCCAGAATGATGGAAGCGGCAGCAGCGGCTTGGAGAGGCAGCGACGACATGCTCCACCAGCGACGTTCATGCCGCGATGGAAGCGACGACACGATGCGCTGAGCGGCGTTGGGGTCCTCCTGCACGGTCACCAGGCTGGCAGCTGCGCGGTCGATGGCGTCATCGAGCGAGTCGCGAATCTGATCGCTCATTTGGAAACTCCGTAACCCAAACGATCCAGTTTCAACCGAATGAGCCGTCGCGCTTCGGAAATGCGCCACTTCACCGTGCCCTCGGGGACACGCAGGAGGACCGCGATGTCGGTGTAGTGATGGTCCCCGCTCGCGGCCATGAGAAACGGATCTCGCAGCCGTCGCGGCAGCGACTTCACGACCTGCGTGATGGCCCTTTCAAGCTCTCGCCCAAGGAGCACTGAATCGGGGGACGGATCGGACGCCGCGTAATCGAACTCGGGCGTGTCAGGACTCGCGCTCGGCGAGGCATACCGCTCGAGCCACGTGCGGATCGATCGTCGCCGATCAAGTGCCTTGCGCCAGACGATGCGAAGGAACCAGGAGCGGAAGGCGGCGGGATCGTGCAGAGCATCGAGACGCTGCCAGGCGGCGACCGACGCCTCCTGGACGGCTTCGTCCGCGTCTGAGGCCTGACCCACGGCCGCGAGCGCCAGCCGGCGAGCGGCCGGCAAGTGCTGCTCGAGAAGCTGACCGAATGCGGTTCGATCGCCGGCTCGGGCCAGGGCGATGAGGCCCGTCCCTATGGGCGCGGCGACATCATCCCTGCTTGGGACGTCCACCAGCATGGGGACGCTCAGCTCGGCGAGGCTCACGATGGAAGGACCGCGCAAGCGGCTCATTGGTTGGAATAAGAATAAGGTGCCTCTACTCCCATAGCTCATTTGAAGTGGGGTTGGCCGAATGACCTTCCGCCCTCGCGTAAAGCTTCGGCGGACCGCCGTAGCCTTGGCGGAGGCTGGTCGGAGCCGCGCCGCGTGGGTGGCCGACAACCGTTCCGCAAGCGGTGACCCGCGCTGTGTGAGCCGAGCTTGGCGGGCGAGTTCGCGCAGACGCTTGTGCGGGCTGGAGGAACGGTTGACCGGCGTGGCGACAGGAATGAGGACAACCCTACAAGTGAGCTGTGGGAGTAGAGCCGCAGATGACACCGATTACACAGACAGGCTCCTGGTGTTCGCTATGATTGATAGTGCGCATGCGCCCTAATCATCTCGTGAGCCTCATCGCCATCGTCTTGTGCCTGGCCTCGATCGATACGGTGCCGGCTCAGACGACCTCAACGACGCTCACTCTGCTGTCACGAGACGGTCGTCGAGCGCTGCCGACCACGCCGGTCGGCACCCAAGACTATGTGTTCGTGGACGATCTCAACAGCGCCTTTGGCACGACAGCCCGAGAGGATCGTCTCGCCGGCGGTCTCACCATCACCGTGCGCAATCGATCCGCCGTCCTCACCGCCGATCAGACCGTCGTCCAGGCCAACGGGCGTCTCGTGTCGCTGCTCGCACCCGTCCTCCGACGCGACGGTCGATGGCTGGTGCCCGTGGACTTCATCCCGCGCGCGCTGTCGGTCCTGCTCGAAACGCGTCTCGACCTGCGGCGCGCCTCCCGGCTACTGGTCATGGGCGACCTGCGCGTCCCTCGCATCGTCGTGACCGTCGATGCGGGCGTGACCAACGTATCGGTGATCTTCGAGGTCACCCCGAGCGCTGACGCAAGAGTCTCGACGCAACAGGGACGGCTCCTCGTGCAATTCGAGGCCGACGCGCTCGAGCTCTCGCTGCCGCCCATTCCCGCGCAAACCTTCCTGCTCGGAATCGCGCAGGCGGAGTTGCCGGGATCGGTGGCGGTCGTCACCGGACCGCGGTATGCGCAGTTCAAAACCAGCTCGTCGCAGTCCGACGCGGGGTCGACGCGCTTTGTCCTTGATCTCTTGCCTGCGACCACGACGGCGGCGGCGGCGCCCGCCCCGGATATGCGACCCTCGCTCAACGCGGCGCCCGTCGCTGGTCTGCGCACGCTGGTGATCGATCCGGGGCATGGCGGAGAGGAACTGGGCGCGCAAGGCCCGCGCGGCACACTCGAGAAGGAGCTCACGCTTCAGGTCGCGCGGCGGTTGCGGACGTTGGTCGAGAGCCGGCTGGGGCTGAAAGTGTTTCTCACGCGCGAAGACGATCGGACGCTCGCCCTCGATGAGCGGTCGGCGTTTGCGAACGCACACAAGGCCGACGTCTTCCTCAGCCTTCATGCCAACGCGGCGGTGCGTCCCTCGCTCAAAGGCGCCGAGGTCTATTACCTCACGGTGGAACGGGCGGACGCAGAAGCGCGAAAACGCGCGGACAATTCGGCGGCGGCGCTGCCCGAGCTTGGCGGCGGCACGCGGACGATCGATCTGATCTTGTGGGAAACGGCGCAGGCCCGCTATCTGGAGCAATCGTCAACGCTCGCGGGTTTGATCGAACAATCGCTCGGTTCGCGGCTCGAGATGAGCCCGCGCGCGGTTCGACAGGCGCCGTTCCGCGTGCTCGTGGGCGCCAACATGCCGGCGGCGCTGGTGGAGATGGGATATCTCACGAACGCCGATCAGGAGACGCAGCTCATCTCCGCCGAGTATCAGGATCACGTCGTGCAGGCTATCCTCGAGGCCCTCCTCAAGTTCCGCGATCTCCTGGACACCAGGGCTCAGTGAACCCGCAACATCGCAAATACGCGCTCATCGCCGGCGTGGCGGTGGTCGTTGTCGCCTTGTCGTGGGGCATGTTCGCGGCGCTGTCGTGGCTTCTGCGATCGCCCGTGCCGGGCTCGGGCGCCACCGGCGTGCCGGCGGTGACGGCGCCGGCAGGTGACAACCCGGCCGCGCCGCGCATCAACGCCACGCTCTACTTCGCGTCGCAGGACGGCCAGCGTCTGGTTTCAGCCCAACAAGAGGTCCCGCTTGGCGGGTCGGTTGTCGAACAGGCGCGGGCCATTCTGGAAGCGCAGTTTGCCGCCAAGCCGCAGGAGCCGCTGACGTCAACGATTCCGGAGGGCACGGCGGTGCGCGGCATCTATGTGTCGAGTCAGAACGACGTGTTCGTGGACCTCGAGCCCACGGTGCGATCGAAGCATCCAGGCGGCTCGATGCAAGAACTGCTGACGGTCTACACAATCGTGAACGCGCTGCTGACGAATCTGCCGACGCTGCAGCAAGTGCAGATTCTGATCGATGGCCGCGAAGCCGACACGCTCGCAGGCCATGTTGACTTGCGAAGGCCGCTCAAGAAGAACGATTCGCTGCTCGCGACGCCGCCGTAGACCACGAACAATGCACGACCACGATCGGTTTCGTGGTGAATCCTTCTCGTGGTTGATTTTCCTCGTGGTGAATCCTTCTCGTGGTGAATCTTTCTCGTGGTTTGATCTTCCTCGTGGTTGTCTTCTCGTGGTTCATCTTCCTCGTGTTGTCTTCCTCGTGGTTCATCTTCCTCGTAGTTGTCTTTCTCGTGCTTCCTCGTGGTTGATCTTCCTCGTGGTTGATCATCCTCGTGGTTATCTTTCTCGTGCTTCCTCGTGGTTGTCTTCCTCGTGGTTCACCTTCCTCGTGGTTCACCTTCCTCGTGGTTCACCTTCCTCGTGGTCGATCCTCCTCGTGGTGAATCCTTCTCGTGGTCGATCCTCCTCGTGGTGAATCCTTCTCGTGGTGAATCTTTCTCGTGGTTGTCTTCCTCGTTGTGGTGAATCTTTCTCGTGGTTCATCTTCCTCGTGGTTGTCTTCCTCGTAGTTGATCTTCGTCGTGGTGAATCATTCTCGTGGTTGTCTCCCTCGTGGTTCATCTTCCTCGTAGTTGTCTTTCTCGTGCTTCCTCGTGGTTGATCTTCCTCGTGGTTGATCTTCCTCGTGGTTGATCTTCCTCGTGGTTGATCATCCTCGTGGTTGATCTTCCTCGTGGTTGATCATCCTCGTGGTTATCTTTCTCGTGCTTCCTCGTGGTTGTCTTCCTCGTGGTTCACCTTCCTCGTG
>JBOGIV010000219.1:0-5680 GCA_050747925.1 Vicinamibacterales bacterium | reverse complement strand
CCCTGGCACCTCTGGCACCCTTAATCGATTAGTCAGTACTCGCTGAAAATCCGCTGAATCTCGTCGCGGCTGTTGGTCTGCGTGAGCGCCAACATCAGGAGAACCCGAGCCTTCACGGGCATGTGGTCCTCGCCGGCGATCGTGAATCGCCGACGTAGCAATGTGGCTTCTGGAATTTGAATGTTCGCTGGTGGCTGGTTCCTTTGTGGCGGCGCGATGCGACCCGCGCCGGTCCGCGTCGTGGTCACGATGATCACGCCCCTCTGCGCGGCGTAGGTCAGGCCCTCATTCTGTGTACCGCTCGTCGCGCCTGCCCCGGCGGCCGCCATCACGATGCCCTTCGCGCCCGCGTCCACCGCGGCCTTGATCAGATCGCCAGGCGCCCCTTGGTAGACCATGACGATGTCAACACGCGGCAGGCTTGTGAGACGGCTCACGTCGAACTCCACGCGCGCGTTGCGACGCTGCACAATCTGGTTGAAGAAGACGACGCGATCGCGATCGACCACGCCCAGCAGACCGTGCTCACGGCTGCGAAAGGTTTGGACGCGGAGGGCGTCGGTCTTAGTGACGTTGCGCGCGGAGTTGATCTCGTCGTTGAGCACGACGAGCGCGCCTTTGTCTCGGGCCGCTGGCTCGGCGGCCACGCGGACGCCCTCCAGCAAGTTCGCAGCACCCTCGTAACCCACCGTGCTGGGATTGCGCATCGATCCGACGATGACGACCGGGCGTGGATCGCGCACGGTCAAGTGAAGGAAGAACGCCACCTCTTCCAGCGTGTCGGTGCCGCTCGTGACGACGACGCCGGCGACGTCTCTGTCCGTGGCAAACACCTCGTTCACCCGCTTCGACAGGCTGAGCCACTGATCGAGCGTCAGCTCGCTGCTGGCCACATTGGCAAACTGTTCAAACGTGATCCGCGCGTAGCGATCGGCGTTCGGCATCGACCTGGTCAGCTCCTCGGCGCTGAGCCGGCCGCCATCGCGATTGGAAATCGTGCCGCCGGTCGCGATGAAATGTACGTGCGGAAGCGAAGCGGACGACGAGTTTTGCGACGCCGCCGCCGGTTGCGCAGTGGCGGACCCGGCGGGAACCAACGAGGCCAGGCCGGCGAGGAGAAGGAAGGCCGCGACCCTGGAGCCTGGCGCCATCAAGGCTTTACTGTAGCGCCAACCGACACCATTGCAAGCCACTTGCTGAGCAAACCAGCCGCTTCTTCAGGCGTCTGACCGTAAAACGGCATCAATGACGAGGGCATGCCCGGCCGCCGCGCGATCTGTGCGCGCCAGCGCGACGCCGACACAGACGACACCTCGATGAAGTACGTGCGGCCGGCGATCTGTTCTTCGTAGCGTCGAGTTTCCACGGGAAGCGAGTGACGATTCTATGAATTGTCGAGTCGCAATCAAGCGAAGCGCGGCGCGAAAGCGGCGATCTCATGCACGAGCGGCTCGCGTTCAGACACAAAGATGGCTCACATTTTTTTTCGTGTCGGCTTCTCAACAGTTTTTCGACCGACAATCCACAGGATTTCCACAAGGCGCTAAAATGGCGTCGATGAAGTGGGAAGGACGAGGAGTGAGGGCTGGTCTTGCGCTGATGGCAAGCCTCGTCGTCTCCTCGGCTGGCGCGCAGATCGCGCCAGATCCCGTCCTCTATCGAGTCTTCCTGACCGACGGGCGCACGCTGGCGAGCTACGGCGAATGGGCCCGTCTGGACGACCGCGTTGTCTTCTCGATGCCAACGCGGATCACGCGCGATCCAGCGGATCTGCACCTCGTGAGCATTCCGGCCAACCGAGTGGACTGGCCCAAGACCGACGCGTACACCAATTCGGTGAGAGCCGCTGGCTACGCGGCGAGCCGCGGCGAGGCTGACTTCGCGAAGTTCAGCGACGATGTGGCGCGCGTGCTCAACGAGGTCGCCGTGATGCCCGATGCGAAGGCTCGCCTCGCGACCGCCGAACGCGCGCGCCAATCGCTCGCCGACTGGCCCCGCACGCACTACGGCTATCGCGACAGAGAAGTGGGCGAGATTCTGGGTATGCTCGACGGGCTCATTGCCGAGCTTCGCGTCGCCGCGGGGCAGACACGATTCGATCTGGCGCTGACCGCGCCAATGCCGGCCGATCCTGCGGCTCCGCTGCTGCCGCCTCCGACAAACACCGACGTGGTCGACGAGCTCGTGACGGCCTCGACGCTTGTCCAAACCTCCGCGGAGCGGGTGTCGCTGCTCCAGACGGTTGTGGCGCTGCTCGAAAGCGCCGTTGGCCTGCTGCCGCAGTCATGGGCTGAGCGGATTCGCAAATCTGCGCGGAAGGGACTAAAGGAGGAAGAGAAGCTGGACAAGGCGTACGCCGATCTCTCTAAACGCGCCATCCGGTCGGCGGTGAAGGCCGGTGCGAACGGCGACACGCGGAAGCTCGAGGAAATCCGCGAGCATGTCCGCAAGGAGGACGCAAAACTGGGAGGCCGGCGAGCCAGCGACGTCACGGCGCTGCTGGCGACGCTCGAAGTTGAGGTTGACGTGGCCAGGCGCTGGCAGCTCGCGCTCGATCAGTACGAGATGCGCGCGCCGGGCTTTCGCCTCTATCGTCGATCGATGATCGGCTCGCTCTCGACGTTCAGGGCTGCGACCAAGGGCCTCGAAGAAGTACGGGCGATGGTGGGCCCAAAGCCCAAGGCGATTACGCCGATCGCCAGGCGACTGGCGCGCGGCAATCGAACGCTCTACCGGGTGAAGCCGCCCTCTGAGCTGGCGCCCGCACATGCGCTGGTCCGGAGCGCGTGGGAGCTTGCCGAAAGCGCATTCCGTTTGCGGATTGACGCCGCTCTCCACAACAACATCGAGGGCGCCAGGCAGGCCTCGTCGGCCGCCGCGGGCGCGCTCATGCTCTATGCCAAAGCGCGAGCCGAGCTCGACGAGGTGATGCAGAAGCCGGCACGCCCGTGATCACCCCACGCCGGACGCGGCTGGTTCGCGCGCCCGACCTCGCCGCCGTCCGCGCGTTCATCCTCGAAACCGTTCGGCAGCTCGCACCGCTCGACGCGGCCCACACCTTCGTGCTGGTCGCCACCCACGCCGCTGGCGAGCAACTGCGCCGCACGATCGAAGATCGTCTGTTGACCTCGGATTCGCCGGCCAGGCTGCTGCCCTGGACTGGCACTCGCGACGATCTCTACAGCCTGCTCGCGCGCCGCCTCCCGCGTCCCGTCACCATGATCACCTCGTTCGACCGCGACACGCTGCTTGATGCGGCCGCCCGAGAAGCCGAGGAGGCCGGCATTCGGGCGCCCTTTGAGCTTCGTCCTGCGCTGGTGGCGACGATGCTCGAGCTCTACGACCACATTCGACGACAGCAGCGAAGCGTGGCCGATTTCGATCGACTGATCTCGGCAGACCTCGAAGCGGCGGCAGAGTTGGATCGCGGCGCGGCCCAGTTGCTCGATCAAACGCGATTCCTCGTCGCGACGTTCAACGGGTACGAGCGCTGGCTCTCTGAGAGCCGTCTAAACGACGAGCACACCGTGCGCGCGCAGGTGCTGGCGACGCCCTCTGAGTGCCCGGTCCGCCATGTCGTGGTCACGATGGGTGACCGACTGGCCGATCCACACGGCTTCTGGCCCGCCGACGTTGCCCTGCTGACGACGATGAGTGGGGTGGAGCGCCTCGATGTCGTCTCGACCGAGTCGATGCTGGCTGCCGGGTACCTCGATCGTCTGCGCCTCGCTTTCGTGGATATCGAGGAGACACGCTGTGGTGAACCGCGTCAGCCCCCGGCGCTGGTGGCGCCTCGCGAGGCAACTGGAAGCGGCGAACACGACACCGTGTTCGAATACCGCGATCGCGAGAGCGAGCTCGAGGGCGTGGCCAGGCGCCTGAAATCGACCAGTCGCGCCAGCAACGCACCACGCCTGCATCGCACGGCTCTGGTCGTGTCGCGTCCACTGCCGTATCTCTATTTGGCGCGCGACGTGTTCGAAGGCGCGGGCATTCCCTTCGAAGCGTCCGATTCGCTGCCGCTCGCGGCCGAACCGTATGCAGCCGCTGTCGATCTCGTGCTGGAGTTCGTCGCATCGGATTTCAACCGCGGTGCGACCACGGCGTTGCTACGCTCGCCGCATTTTCGACTCGTTGTCGAGGCTGAAGACAAGCCGGGTCTCAAGACCCGCCTCTACCCGGAGCTGAATTCGATCGGCGCCCTGGACTTCGCGCTCGCTGAGAGTCGTTATCTGGGTGGTCTCGAACGACTCGAATCGCTCGTGGCCCTATGGGCGGCAATCGATGCGCCGTTCAGTCGTGAAGAGCGTCGGCGGAAGACGGCGCTGCCCGCCGCTTGGGCGGGGCTCGAGGCGGCAAGGATGCTGGCGCCGCTGCAGTCGACGCGGCCGGTGATCGACCAGATTGAGTTGCTGCGGGCGTTCCTCGCGCGCTACGACCGAGTGTTTTCGGACGCGAGTGAGACCGGCGCGTGCCGCCGCCGGACGCAGGAAGCCATCACGTCGGTGCTCGATGCCATCGTGGCGGCGTTTCGACGTCACGACCCGGCCGTATCGGGGACCATCAGCGAGCTTCGCCTCGTCATTCGTCGCTGGCTCAGCGCCTCGACGTTCGCGACGCGATCTGGCGAGCCGGGTGTTCAGCTCGTCGATCAGCACGCGGCTCGCTTTGGTGAGTTCGACGATGTCCAGGTGATGGGCCTGGTTCAAGGCGAGTGGCCAAGGGTCGAGCCGCGAAATCTGTTCTATCCCGCGTCGCTTCTTGCTCAGCTCGAACCCGCTCGCCCCGAGCGAATCGAAGTGAATCAGGATCGAGATCGCCTGCGCGCCAGCCGCGCGGCCTTTCACGACCTGCTGCGCCTGGCGAGCGATCGGACGCGGGTGTCAACGTTCATGCTCGAAGCCGACTCGGTGGTTGAGCCGTCAGTCCTCGTCGACGACGTCGCGGCGTCGGGACTGACGCGCGAGATCGACGCGACCGATCCGACAGTCCGGATCTTCGCCTACGAGGCCCTCGCCCTGACACCTCCGGCCATCGACCACTTGCCGCCCGCGACCGTCGCCTGGGCACGCGCCCGAATTGAGGGGTTGAGCCGCGATCGATCCCGGTTCCAGGGTCAGGCCGGACCATGGGTACTCCCCCGCGTCAGCGTCAGTCGCATCGAGGGCTACCTCAAATGCCCATTTCAGTTCTACGCGTCCAACGTGCTCCGGCTCGAGGAAGAGCCGGAAGACGAGGACAGTCCGACGCCTCTCGAACGCGGCCGCTTTCTTCACGAGCTCTTCGAGGCCTTCTTTCGCGAGTGGCAGCGGAGAGGCCACGCCCGGATCACCGGTGCACTCGCCGGCGAGGCGCGGGCGCTTTTCGAGAGTCTGTGTGAGCAGGCGCTCGAATCGCTCGGTCCGGCAGACGCCGCGCTCGAGCGATCGAGACTGCTTGGCTCGGCGGCAGGGTCTGGCATCGGCGAGCGGGTGTTCACCATGGAGGCCGAGCGCGACATCGATATTCGCGAACGGCTGATGGAGTACCCGATCGAGGGCGAGTTCTCGTTTGCGAAGGAGGATGGATCCACCCGTCTCGTGACCCTGGCTGCGAAGATCGATCGCATCGACCTGCTTGCGGACGGCACGTTCCGCCTCATCGACTACAAGACGAAATACGTTCCCGACCGCAAGGTCGC
>JBOGIV010000218.1:0-13742 GCA_050747925.1 Vicinamibacterales bacterium | reverse complement strand
GCGATGATCCCCATCGTCTTCTGCGCATCGTTGGCGCCATGTCCAAGGCTGTAGAGGGCCGCTGAAACGAGCTGCAGCTTACGGAAGTGCCGATCCACTCGCGACGGCGCGGTGCCGCGACATAGCCAGAAGATCAGCACCATCAGGACAAAGCCCAAGCCGAAACCGATGCCGGGCGCCAACACGATGAAGATCAGGGTCTTGGTCCAGCCGGCAGGGATGAGCGCGACCATCCCTACTTTGGCCACGGCCGCCCCCGCGTAGCCGCCGATCAGTGCGTGCGAGGAGCTGGTCGGCAGCCCGTAGTACCAGGTAATCAGGTCCCAGACGATGGCGCCGACCAGCCCCGCGAGAATGACCGACGTGGTGACGATGTTGATGTCGACCATGCCGGCGCCCATTGTCTTGGCGACCGCCGTGCCGAAAATGAATGCGGCCGCAAAGTTGAAGAACGCGGCCCAGATGACGGCCTTGCCGGGCGACAGCACCCGGGTGGAGACGACGGTTGCGATCGAATTGGCGGCGTCGTGAAAACCGTTGATGTAATCGAAGACGAGCGCAACGACAACGACGAGAGCGACGAGGGCCAAGTCCACGCGGCGGTTATCCGTGCTTGACGACAACGCCTTCGAGAACGTTGGCGCAGTCCTCGCAGCGATCGGTCGCCTCTTCAAGGAGGTCGAGCATCTCCTTCCACTTGATCACGGTGAGGGCGTCCTTCTCTTCCTCGAACAGGCGCCGAAGCGCTTCGTCGTGCACGTCGTCGGCGGCATTCTCGAGGCGATTGACCTCGACCGCCAGCTCGTGGACGCCGCTGCGGCGCTCGAGCGCTTCCACGGCCACTTTCACCTGCATCGCCGATTGCCACGTGAGCGAGGCCAGTTCGCGCGCACCGTAGCGAAGCTGCGCGATTCGATAGCGCCGGGTCACGTTTGCGGCTGCATCGATGGCGTCCATCACGTCGTCGAGCGACGTGGCCAACTCGTGGATGTCCTCCCGATCGATGGGCGTGACGAACGACGAGTTCAACCGCAGGATGATGTTGTGGGTCAGGCCGTCACATTCGGTCTCGACCTGCTTGATCTGCAGGGCGATGTCCCACGACGGGGGGTCCGACGCCAGCATTTTCTCGAGCAAGGTCGCGCCGGTCACAATGCGGTCGGCCAAGGCGATGAAGTCGGCGAAAAACTTCTCTTCTCGGGGGATGAGTCGAAACTGCACGTGCGACAGCATGCCACGGACCTCCGGGGTTTCGCGAGAGTTTCGTGTTTCGGGTCCTCGGGACCCAGTTTCCACGGAATTAACCATCGCGTCACAGGTTCGCAGCGGCCCCCTTCTAGTCTCCAAGAGTAAATGACTCACTCTGAGGAGGTTCCGCCGATGCGGTCGTCGTTCTTCAGCGCGCGCCTCTGGCTCGCGCCATTCGTTTTGATCACACTGTTCGTGGTTCCCGCCGTCGCCCAGCAAACCGAGTCCCGGATCATCGGCAAGGTGGTGGATCAAAGTAAGGCCGCCCTGCCCGGGGCAACCGTGACGGTCACCTCTGTGCAGACCGGTGCCGAGCGTACGATCGTGACTGACGCCGATGGCGCGTTTTCGATCACGAACCTGGGGCCGGGCGCCTATACCGTCGCCATCGATTTACCGAGCTTTGCCCCGAAGAAGGAAACGGTGACGCTGGGCGTCGGGCAGATCGAGAGCCGCATTGTCGAGCTCGCCATCGCCACACTCACTGAAGCAGTCACTGTCGCGGCTGACGCGCCGGTTCTGGATCTGTCATCCGCCCGGATCGGCGTCAACATCTCGCCAGACGAAGTCGAGAACCTTCCCGTCAACGGACGCAACTTCGCCAATCTGATGACGCTTGCCACCGGCGCGACCAGCGACGGCAACGGCGGCTGGGCATCGATTCGCTTCAACGGCAAGTCGAACCAGCAGAACTACCTGAACTACGACGGGGTCGATGGCACGTACGTCTGGGACGCGAGTCCCGGCTACTTGAACTCGACCGGCTCGCAGTTCCGGCTGCAGACGTCAATGGAAGCGGTTGCCGAGTTCCGCGTCAACTCGGGACTCGCGCCCGCTGAAAGCGGTCTGGGATCGGGCGGCAACATCACGGTGGTCAGCAAGTCTGGCAGCAACGCGTTTCGAGGATCCGTCTTCGATTACAAACGAGATGACGCACTCGACTCGGCGAACAAGTACGACAACATCAAACAGCCGCTTGCACTCGACCAGTTTGGTGGATCGATCGGCGGCCCGCTGGCGCAGAACAGGACGTTCTTCTTCCTCAGTTATGAGGGGCTGAAGCAGAAAACAGGCCTGACCTTTACCGAGGCGGTTCCGAGCGACGAAGCACGGCGTCGCATCCTCGCTGGCGAGCCCGTCGGCAGCGGCGCGGGTCAGAATCCCGAACGCACGCGCGCTGTCGCTCCGCTCCTAAACGGGTTCCCGCAGGGCGCGGTCGCAACCGCGAATCCGCTCCTCTCGCTGGCGACCAATTCGACGACGGCCAAGCAGACGGAGAATTCGGCCTCTTTCCGATTCGATCACCGTTTCTCCAACGCTCACTCTTTCTATGTCCGATACCTATTCAGCAAAGGGGCCCTCGACACCCCGGATCGAACGGCCACCTCTCGCCGCCTGCGCGCCAACCAAGAGCCGCAAAACGCCGTCGCCAATTGGCAGAGCATCGCTGGCGGCAGCCTCGTGAATGAGGTCAAGGTCGGTTACAACAAGCCGCAGACCAGTGTGGTCGCGTTCGGCGCGACGTCCGGCTACGACCCGCTCGGGGTTTCGCTCTCCGGCACCGTCACATCTTCGAGCATCGATGCTCGCGGCACGACGGGCATCGCGCGCAGTGGGCTGTTGATCCGCGCCTCGAGCGCGGCGTCGACGACCGGATCGGTCTTCGATCCTCACTCGATCTCGCTGAGCGATGCGCTCACGTGGACGCGCGGCGCGCACACGTTCAAGTTCGGCGGCGAGTACCGGAGCATCCGATCGGACTTCCAGTTTCTCGAGAGCCAGGAGCTGACCTACAACAGCATCAACGACTTCATCGACAATCGTCCGGCGGCGCTCCAGATCGCCAAGGATTCCGGGATTCTCTCTCCGGTCCAGTACTACCTCATCGGCTATGCACAGGACTCGTGGCGCGCGACCGACAAGCTGACGCTCGAGCTTGGACTCCGATACGACTTCTACTCGGTCGTGAACGAGGCCGACGGCAAGGCCAGGCCGTTCTTTGTTGAAGACAACGCCTTCGCGAGCGATCCCGACAACTTCTACGACGCGGACAGGAACAACTTCGCTCCACGACTATCCGCCGTCTACAAGATCAACGAGAGGACCGTGGTGCGAAGCGGATTCGGGCTGTTCTATGGGCCGGGGCAGTTCGAGGATCGCATCCAGCCGATCGAGAACTACATCGACCGCCGCCGCGTGCAGCAGGCCGACATCGCGAACAATGGCTTGCAATATCCGGTGCCCGACGCGCAGCTCGCCAACCTCCTGTCGATTCGCGGCTACACCCACCACCGACCGGATGAATACAACATGCAGTACGGCGTTAGCCTCTCGCGGGAACTGCCTGGCGATATCAACGTGACCGCGGGCTACACCGGCAGCCAGGGCAAGAACATGTTCCTGCGTGGGGTTGGCAACACGCTCGACTTCACGACCCGCGCTCGACTCGTACCAAGCTACGGGCAGGTTGATTACAAGACGTCGGGGTGCGTGGACGGCCTGACCATCGCCAACCAGCCTATTCGTGGGTGCGGGTACTCCACTTACCACGCGCTGCAGCTGAGCGCGACGCGCCGGTTCCGCTCGGGTCTGAGTGGCGGGCTCCAATATCAATACTCCAGCAACAAGGGGACGACGCAGGGCTCGAACGAAGCAGCGACGGCGCAGAACACATTCGACTACGAGACCGAGTACGGGACGAACCCACAGGACATCCCGCACACGTTCAACGGATCGCTGGTCTACCAGATTCCCGGCGAGGGATTGTGGCGCGGCGGCTGGCGCGTTGGCACCATCGTGAATGCGCGAAGCGGCGTCCCGATCAATGTCGTCATCAGCCGGCCGGACAACATCACCGTGAGCGGCGCGACGGTGACGAACATTCCGGGAGGCAACTCGCGTGGCACGCAGCGTCCCGACCTGGTTCCTGGCGTCGACCCCTATCTCAAGAACGGCGTTCGCTGGTTGAATCCGGCCGCCTTTGCGACGCCGCAGCCGGGAACGTTCGGCAACCTGCCCCGGAACGGCCTCCGAGGGCCTCGGTTCACACAGGTCGACGTGATGTTCAGCAAAGATCTCCGGTTCGCCCAAACGCAGGCTCTCCAGGTTCGGGTCGAGATCTTCAACATCGCCAACTCGCTGAACTACGAGAACCCGGCAGCCACGCTCCCGAACGGAACGCCCGGCGTACCCTTCACCGACGCGCAGGCTGGCACGTTCGGTTACATGCTCGGTCCGCTCAATCGCACCGTCGGCCTGGGCACGGCCCGGCAGGCTCAAGTGTCGCTGAGGTACAGCTTCTGAGCTGAGGTGGGAGGCCGGGCCCGCCATCGCGGCCCACGGCCGCTACGGCGAGGTCTCGCCGAAGCTCGCAATTGACACTCCGCGAGCGAAGGCGGATCGGGCGGGTGGGAAAGATCGCACAGCGTTATCAACCGAAGTGAGCGCTGGAGTTAAAGCTGACGCACCAGCGAGGCCGTCGCATCGATTCGTAACATAGAAGTTACGCGGACGATACGTGGCGGAGACATTTGGATCGTACAAGTAACGACCCAAATGACTCGCACCTCAGTGGGGCTCTGGTGCCTTCTGGTTGTCTGTCCTCCCGCTCTCGCTCAGCCTCCGGCGCCGCCTGCTGCGGCGCCCGCAGAACCTGAGTACCCGGTTGTTCGTGTCGGGATGTTGTCGTATCTGCAGTACGCAACTGACCTTGAAGCGCCGGATTCGTTGAACGCCTTCGACGTCACGCGGGCGTATCTGAACGTCAACGCCCAAGTCTCGAAGAATGTCCGGTTTCGATTTACGCCGGACATCAGACGCGTCACCGATGGCAGCCTCGCCGGCAGTTTGACGGTGCGCGTCAAATATGCCTTCGCGCAATTCGACAACATCGTGCCGCGCGGATGGATACGGTTGGGCCTGCAGCAGACACCGTGGCTGGATTTCGAAGAGAGCATCAACCGCTATCGCGTCCAGGGCACCGTGTTTTCGGAGCGGGAAAACCTGATTCCTGGGTCCGCGGATTTCGGCGTTGGGTCGCTGCTGCAGCTGCCGGCCCAGTACGGCGAAGTGCACATCGGTCTCTACAACGGCGAAGGGTTCACTCAGACCGACCCGAACCGCTACAAGAGCGTTCAGGGGCGGTTGACGGTAAGACCGTTTCCTGGGCGAGGAAATGCGACCGGATTCCGTCTATCGGGCTTCTACAACCTGGGATGGTACGCGCGAGATCGACCGCGGCGGCTTGGAATCGTGATGGCCTCCTACGAGCACCGTCACCTCGTCGCCACTGCGCAAGGTGTCTTCGCCACTGAAAACCCCGTCACGCTCACGATCCCGCGCGACCTCGAGCGTCGTGGATGGTCGGTCTTCGTTGAGCCACGGCAATCGACTTCTGGCTGGGCGGGAATTGCCCGCTATGAAGCGTACGATCCCGATCGAGCGATTGGCAACAATGTTCACCGGCGCGCGATTCTCGGCCCCGCGTACTGGTTTGTCTGGCCTCGCGCGCGGTTGGGTCTTGTCGGCACCTTCGAACGTCTGAAATCCGACAACCCGCTCCAGCCCAAACAGCGACGCGTCCTGCTTCAGACTCACGTCGAGTTCTGACGAGCCGCATGAGTGGAGCGCCCAGCGGACCGGTTTACGTCGTGGAAACATGCATCTGATATACCAACGTGATATCTCTCACGATTGGTAGTCACCGATTGGTAGTCATATAGTTGCGCGCATCGATAGTCGCAAGGAGGATAGGGCATGCCAGTCGTCCAGGCATTCAGGATTCTGACAGTCGCGGTGAGCCTGCTTGGTGTTACGGCAGCGTGTTCCAGTAGCGATCCGAGCGCCACAAATTCGAACGCCACATCGAGCTCCGGCACGCTGATTCGCGTCACGGGCTCGGACACGATGGTCAATCTGGTTCAAGCGTGGGCCGAGAACTACAAGAAGGCACGCCCGGAAGTGGCGGTCCAGGTGGCCGGTGGGGGCTCTGGCGTCGGCATCGCCGGGCTCATCAACGGGATCGTCGATATCGCCGCCTCCAGCCGCGAGATGGAACCGAACGAGATCGAGAAGGCCAAAAAGACCAACGGACAGGAGCCGAAAGAGTACACCGTGGCGCTCGATGCGCTCTCGATTTACGCGCACAAAAGCAACCCTCTCGAGACCATTGCGATCGAAGAGCTGGCCGAGATTTATGGGGATGGCGCGAAGATCGTGAAATGGTCGCAGCTGAACACGAAGAATGCCGCGTGCGCGAGCGACGCAATCATCCGGGTCAGCCGGCAGAACAATTCCGGCACCTTCGTCTACTTCCGCGAAGCCGTTCTCGGCAGGGAGCGTGAGTACAAGATGGGTTCCATCGATCAGAGCGGCTCGAAAGACGTGGTGACGTTGGTGTCAAGGACGCCGTGTGCGGTGGGCTACAGCGGCATGGCGTATGCCACGCCAGACGTGAAGGAGCTGAAGGTCGCGAAGAAGAAAGGCGAGCCGGCGGTCGCCGCCTCGGCGCAGACCGCGATCGACGGAACGTATCCACTCGCCCGCAAGCTCTACCTGTATACACGCCAGGAGCCAACCGGCCAGA
The DNA here is from genome assembly GCA_050747925.1 of Vicinamibacterales bacterium. Taxonomy (GTDB): domain Bacteria; phylum Acidobacteriota; class Vicinamibacteria; order Vicinamibacterales; family UBA2999; genus 12-FULL-67-14b. The sequence goes on along the minus strand of JBOGIV010000218.1, from coordinate 6,910 downwards.
TCAAGGACTTTCTCGACTGGGTCACCGGCGCGGAAGGACAAAAGATCGTCGAAGCCATCGGCTATGTGCCGGTGGCGAAGTAGCCACCAGGCGAGCTCCGCTCACATGTGGCGCCACGGAGCGAGCCGATGAGGCGCCTGTTCTCGAGGATCTCCGAGCCCCTCGTTGAGGCCGCGATTCGGATTTGCGGCTGGAGCGCAATCTTCTTCGTCTTCGCGATCTTCTTCTTCGTGTTCCGCGAGGCGGCGCCAGTGCTCGGCGACCTCGACCTCAGGGAATTCTTCACCAGCACCAATTGGCGGCCCGATTCCCGGATTCGCGCCCAGTTCGGGATTCTCGCTCTTCTGGCCGGAACGGCCTCGGTCACGCTCTTGGCGATGATCATTGCGGTGCCCGCCGGGTTTGCCGCCGCGATCTTCGTGTCAGAGTTCTGCCAGCCCAAACTGCGCGAGGTGCTCAAGATCGTCATCGAGCTGCTCGCCGCGATTCCGTCGGTCGTGTGGGGGTTCATCGGCTACATGGTGCTCAATCCGATCATCATCTGGGCGACCGGCGCGCCAATCGGCATCAACATCCTGAATGGAGGCATCATCCTTGCCTTGATGAGTGTGCCGATCATCATGTCGGTGGGAGAGGATGCCCTGAAAGCTGTGCCCGACACCTACCGCGAGGCCGCGGTCGCGCTGGGCGCCAACCGTTGGCAGATCGTCTACAAGGTGCTGCTTCCGGCAGCGAAGAACGGGCTCCTCGCCGCCGCGCTGCTGGGCGTCGGGCGGGCGGTTGGAGAGACGATGGCCGTCCTCATGGCGACCGGTCACTCTGTCCAGATCCCACACAGCTTTCTCGACCCTGTCCGCACGCTCACCGCAACGATTGCGGCTGAGTTGGGAGAAGCCGTCGAGGGTGGCACGCACTATCGCGTGCTGTTTGTGATCGGCAGCCTGTTGATGATCATCGCGATGGCGGTCAATCTCACGGCCGACCTCGTGGTGAAAGGCATCCGGGGAAAGCAGAATGCCTGAGCAGTTCGATCGCGCGTTTCAGTACTTCTTGTCGACGGAAGGCAGCGACGAGCGCGGCGACGGCAGCGCCGCGCGGCCGGTGCGCAGCCTGGCGGGAGCCGCGGCGTTGATCGTCGAAAACCACGCGAAGGCCGAGCCGCGCGTCAAGGCGCTCGCCGACGGTGATGAAGTCGAGATCGTCTGTATCGACCGTCCGGGCTCGCCGGTCGTCGCGCCGAAGCCACGTTTCAACTACTTCATCGCACCAAAAGAAGTGGCTCGCGACGGCGAAGGCGACGGCTCCGAGGTCTTGCCGTGGCCCGATCTCGAGACCGCGGTCGCCATGGTCCTCGAGATCCACGCGCCCGGTGGAAGAGGTCAGGCGCTGGCGTCGCGCGATCGCATCCAGATTCGCCGCAACGAGATCTTCATCGCCGGCGCCATCGAGCGGAGAAAGGCCATCACCGACAGAGTTGCCGGCATCGTTTTGATGGTCGTCACGTCCGCGATCGTCTTGCCGCTGCTGGGGATCCTCGGCTACCTGTTCGCCAAGGCGTGGCCGGTCCTGTCGTTGTCGTTCCTGCTGGAGAATCCGCAAAGCTACATGACCGCGGGCGGGATCTGGGCGCCTCTGGTCGGTACCTTTTATCTGGTCGCGATTTCTCTCGCGGTGGCCGCGCCAATCGGCGTCCTCGCAGGCGTGTACCTGAACGAATATGCCGGCGACAACTGGCTGACCCGCATCGTCAATCTGGCCGTGGTCAACCTGGCAGGCGTGCCCAGCATCGTGCATGCGCTGTTCGGCGTCGGGGCGTTCGTGCTCTTTGCGGGACTGGGACGATCGGTGATCGCGGCTTCATGCACGCTCGCGATCATGACCTTGCCGGTCATCATCACCAGCACGCGCGAAGCGCTCTCTGCCGTTCCGCAATCGTTTCGTGAGGCGTGCTGGAACATGGGCGCGAGTCGCTGGCAGACGATTCGCACGATCGTGCTGCCGAACTCGATTAGCGGCATCCTGACTGGCGTCATCCTGCAGGTGTCCAGAGCGGCTGGCGAGACCGCGCCGATTCTCTTCACCGGAGCGGTCTTCTACGTCGCGGTGCCCGACGCCGGCCTCGCGTCGATTTTTCCGTATGATCTCGACGCCCCGTTCATGGCGCTCTCGTACCACCTCTTCACGATCTCCACGCAAGTCACCGGCGTGTCGGAAGCTCTCCAGTACGGCACAGCCGTTGTGCTGTTCAGCGTCGTCCTCGCGGCGAATGTCCTGTCGATTGCCTTCCGGGTCTACCTGCGTTCGCGGAAGAAGTGGTAGGAACGGTCATGGCGCCGCACATTGCCTTTCGCAACGTCACGGTCGCGTACGGCGGTAAACCGGCTTTGCGGGACATCAGTCTGGAGATCGCGCATCACGAGATCTTCGGGATCATCGGGCCCTCCAATTCTGGCAAGACCACGCTTCTCAAGTGCATCAACCGCACGATCGACTTCGTCCCGCGGGTGAGGGTGACCGGCCTGGTCACCATCGACGGCGAAGACGTCTTTCGCGTGAAGAACGTCTACGACCTGCGGCGGAAGATCGGCATGGTGTTCCCGCTTCCCGTGGGCTTGCCGATGTCGGTGTATGACAACGTCGCCTACGCACCGAGGATGGCCGGCGTCCGCGATCGGGCCGAGCTGGACGCCCTGGTCGAGAAATGCCTGCGCCAAGCGGTCCTCTGGGATGAGGTCAAGGACCGCATGCACATGCTCGGGACCAAGCTCTCGGGAGGCCAGCAACAGCGCCTGACCATTGCCAGGGCGCTCTCTCACCGCCCGAAGATCCTGTGCCTTGACGAGTTCTCGATCGCCGTGGACCCTGTGACCACAATGAAGATCGAGGACGTGCTCTTCAAACTCAAACAAGAGATGACGATCGTGCTGGTGACGAACCTGGTTCAGCAGGCCCATCGGCTGGCCGATCGCATCGCCTTCATCAACGCCTCGAAGCTGATCGAAGTGGCGCCGACCAGCGTCATGTTCTCGGAGCAGCCCGCCAGCCAGATGACCTTTGACTATGTCAGGGGGCATTTCGGATGACCAACCACGAGCAGACCAACTACAGCATCCAGACCCGAGGCCTCAACCTCTGGTACGGGGATTTTCAGGCGTTGAAGAACGTCCAGGTCGATGTCCGGCAAGGGTCGATCACCTCCCTCATTGGCCCGTCGGGTTGCGGCAAGACCACGTTCCTGCGCTGCGCCAACCGCCTGAACGAACGGTACGGCAACGTCACCACCACCGGCGAAATCACGATCCTCGGCAAGAACATCTACGATGCGGACGTGAGCCTGGGCGAGTTGCGCAAGACGGTCGGCATGGTGTTTCAGCGTCCCAATCCGCTGCCTATCTCGATTTTCGAGAACGTGATCTTCGGACTGCGCGTTCACTCAGGCTCGCGCAGCCTGCCTCGCCGCCTGGTCGCCGAGCTGGTCGAATCGGCGCTGCAAGAGGTCCGGCTCTGGAATGACGTCAAGGACCGATTGCATCAGAAGGGAACGCTGCTCACGTTGGAGCAGCAGCAGAAACTCTGCATCGCGCGCTTGCTTCCGCTCAAGCCGCGCGTCATCCTGATGGACGAGCCGTGTTCCGCACTGGATGCGGAAGGGACCGCCGCGATCGAATCGCTCATGGATGGCCTGAGGGGGAAGTACACGATCGTCATCGTCACGCACAATATGGCTCAGGCTCGGCGCGCGAGCGAAGAATGCGTGTTCATGCTGCTCGGCAAGGTCGTCGAGCAAGGCCCCACCTCCGAGGTCTTTCTGAAGCCGAAGCAGAAAGAGACCGAAATGTACGTCGAGGGGCGCTACGGCTAGCGAGTCTCTGCCTCCGACATACGTGCGAACAGTTCGGCTCCGCCTCGCTAGCGGCAGTATCGTTTTGCGTCGCCTCCGCCCTTCGACCGTGCTCAGGGCGTCCCGAGCATCGTCGAGGGACGGCGACGCGAGACATCTTGCAGGCCGATCGACAGGCGGATCAGCCTCAAAGATTCCGGCCTGCAAAACGTCTAGAATGAGGCGTTCATGAAAAAGTTCGAGCAAGAACTGGACAACCTGAAGCAGCAAGTCATGAAGATGGGCGAGGTCGCTGAACAGATGGTGATCTGGGCATCGGACGCCATGCTCGAACGCGATCGCGCGATTATTCAGCAGGTGTTGACCAATGAACCCCTGGTGGACCGCTTTCAGATCGACATCGATCATGAGGCGATTCGGCTGATTACCGTCTACTCCCCCATCGCCAAGGACCTTCGATTCCTCCTCATGGTCGCTCGGATCACGACCGAGTTGGAGCGCATCGGGGATCAGGCCCTGAACAACTGCGAGTACGTCGAGCTCCTCCTCTCAACGCCCCCTCCGCAACCACTCCTCGACTTGTCCAAGATGGCGGAGATCACCCAGACGATGGTCCGCGACGCGATGCAGGCGTTCCTCGAGGAGGACCTCGAACGGGCACAAGGGGTCCTCAGATCCGACGACGAAGTCGACGCTCTCAATGCCCAGACCTTTCGTGACCTGCTGACCGACACGGTCGAGCAGGACACGATCAATCAGTGCATGATCCTGATCCTCATCGCGCGATCGCTCGAGCGCATCGCCGACCACGCGACGAACATCTGCGAGGAGGTCATCTACATGGTCAAAGGCGAAGATATCCGGCACCAGACTTAGGCCGGGTGGGCCGGGTGGGTCTCGTGGGCCTACCACCAGTGAATCTCGCGAATCGGATCAGGAACAACACGCCGGGCCGCAACAGGACCTGACTTCGCTGCTCGGTTTCGTGGCGCGCACAAATGCGCTCATGAATCTGCCATCGACTTTCTCGGCCATCTCCACCAGCTCGGGGCCGGCGCTCGCGAGAAACGCCTTCGCGTCCTCGACCCTGTAGATTCGCGTCGGCTCCAGATCGATCTGTTCGAAGCCAGCGGCGCTGAGCTTGCCGCGGTACTCCTCCTCTTCGAGCGCGCCAGCGACGCAGCCGATCCACAGCTCCATGTTTCTTCGCACTTCGGCTGGGACATCGTGCCCTCGGACGACGACGTCGGAGACCGCAAAGCGGCCGCCGGGTTTCAGCACTCTGAATGCCTCGCGCAACACGGCGTCCTTGTCGGCCGACAGATTGATGACGCAGTTGGAGATGATCACGTCGACTGAATCGTTTGGCAGCGGGATGTGCTCGATCTCGCCGCGTAGGAACTCGACATTCTGGACGCCGGACTTCCGTTGGTTTTCCCGCGCCAGCGCCAGCATCTCGTCGGTCATGTCGAGACCATACGCCTTGCCGGTCGGCCCGACGCGGCGGGCCGAGAGGAGTACGTCGATGCCGCCGCCCGACCCGAGGTCGAGCACGGTCTCTCCGGCTTTCAGTTCGGCCAGGGCGGTGGGGTTGCCACACCCGAGTGATGCCACGACCGCTTCCACCGGAAGCGAGCCGATCTGTTCCACGTCATAGAGGTTGGACGTGATGGGATCGCCACAGCCCCCCTCCGTGTCGCCACACCCGCAGCTGGTCTTCCCCACCGCCGCCCGCTTGGCGGCCTCTCCGTATTTCTCTCGCACGATTGATTTCACGTCGACACTCGCCATGGGTCCTCGCTATTCGCTATTCGCTATTCGTTGCCGTCTGCCGCTTCTATATTCGCTTTGGCGAATATATGACACCGTGGTATATTCGTCAAGGCGAATATGTCAACCCCGTGCTGCACGGCCAAACCGGCGCCCAAGCTGAAGCGTCTCGACGCCTTGACGACGGTCTATTCGGCGCTGTCGGATCCGACGCGCCTCCGCATGCTCGCGCTCATCGGCCTGGGAGAAATTTGCGTCTGCCACATTCACGACAGCCTGGGCGTTCCGCAGCCGACCGCGTCGCGTCATCTGGCCTATCTCAGGAAGGCGGGGCTTGTGGAAACACGGCGCGCCGGCATCTGGATGCATTACCGACTCGCGACCTTTGCGGATCCCGTGATCAAAACGATCGTGGAATCCGCGCTGCACGCGCTGACCCACACCGAGGTCTCGGCGCGCGACCATCGCCGCCTTCAACTCGAACGCGCCGCGTCCTAAGGTTCCAGGGTTCTGGGGGTAATGGTCACCGTTCTCTTTGCGTGTGTGCAGAACGCGGGGAGGTCGCAGATGGCCGAGGCGCTGTTCAATCTTCATGCAAACCCGCGCAAGGCCGAAGCGATCTCAGCGGGCACGAGCCCCGCTGCCCGAGTCCACCCAGCCGTGGTTGAGGTGATGCGTGAGCGCGGCGTGGACCTGTCCGTTCGAGTGCCGCAGCGACTGACGGAGGACCTGACGCAGCACGTGGAATGGCTGATCACGATGGGGTGCGGGGATGAGTGCCCTGTCGTCCCAGGAGTTCGCCGCGACGACTGGCCGATTCAGGATCCCAAGGACCAACCTCCGGAAATCGCCCGCGCGATTCGCGATGACATCGAGGCGCGGGTGCGCGAATTGATCGAGACCCAGGAGTGGGGCTAGGGCGACCCTCCCCTACCCGGCTGACCCGCCCTATCCGCCTTCGCTCGTTCGGCATCCCCGCGAGCTTCCGCCTTCGCCAAGGCTCCGGCGGACCGCCGTAGCTTTAGCAGAGGCTGGTCGGCGCGACCTCGCCGTAGCGGCCATTGGGCCGCGTAGGCGGACCTGCCCTACCCGCCCACCTGCCCTACCCGCCCCACCTGCCCCACCTGCCCCACCTGCCCTACCCGCCCCACCTGCCCTACCCGCCCTAACTGTGCGACTATCTTGCGCATGACGCGCCACGACGTCCTGCTCGCGCCCATGCCGGAGGCCGATCACCGCGATCTTCCCGGCGTTTCCCTCGACATCGTCCGCGTCGGCGCTGGGCGCATGAAGCGTGTG
>JBOGIV010000217.1:0-9523 GCA_050747925.1 Vicinamibacterales bacterium | reverse complement strand
GGCGTGGACCGTGAAATAGTCGACGCCCTGTTCAGCCTGCTCGATGACGGTGTCGCGGTACACCTCCCAAGTGAGGTTCTCCGGCCGGCCGCCCACCTTTTCCAGCGCCTGATAGATCGGCACGGTGCCAATCGGCACCGGTGAATTGCGAATGATCCACTCACGCGTCTCGTGAATCTGCTTGCCGGTGGAGAGATCCATCACCGTGTCGGCGCCCCACAGCGTCGCCCACTGGAGCTTCTCGACTTCCTCTTCGATAGACGACGTCACGACAGAGTTGCCGATGTTCGCGTTGATCTTCACGAGGAAGTTGCGGCCGATGATCATCGGCTCGAGCTCGAGGTGATTGATGTTGGCCGGGATGATCGCGCGGCCACGGGCGACTTCGTCGCGCACGAACTCCGCAGGCAGGCCCTCGCGATGCGCGATGAACGCCATCTCGGGCGTGATCTCGCCGCGGCGTGCATAGTGGAGTTGCGTAAAGGCCTTACCTGCCCTACCCGCCTTACCTGCCCCACCCGCCCTTCGCGGCTCGACCCACGGCTCGCGCGGACGAGGCAGTCCTTCGCGAACATCGTGACCGCGTGGGCCGCTGGTATCGTAGAGGCGCACCGGCGGCTCGCCGCCGCCAATGGAGACCTCCCGGTGAGGAACGCGCAGGCTCACCGGTCCTGCGGTGCCGATAGTGGTCTCCTCGTAGACCTTGCGCGACTGTGGAAACGCGTCGGCGTAGTCGCTCGACGAGGTTGTCGTTGGTGTCTCCATACCCGCTCTCCCTCCGCCGGTCTCAACCGGATCAGGTTCCAGGGTGTTTTCTCAATCTCGCCGGCGCCACTGTGGCGCCCTACGATCGTAGGGAACTGCCGTCGGATACCCCTGGCGGTGACCCCCAACGTTAACATGCCAGCGTCAGGCGCGGCAGGCGTACCGGCGGCTCAATCAGTCGATCGGTTGCTGGCCAGGACTTGGAACTCGGGTTCGGGACTCGGGCTCGGACTGGTAGGGGACTGCGGACCGTGGACTGAGGACCGTGGACCCGATAGCATCGTGTCCCTTGAATCGCGCGTCTCGCATCCGTCTCGCGCTGCTGTGGCTCGCCGTCCTGCTCGTGTACGGGACTGGGCTCACCCACACACCTCCACACCTGCACCGCGACGAGGTCGTGATCGCCCTGCAGGCGCATTCCATTGCGACAACTGGTCACGATCGCGACGGGCGCTTCTTGCCGCTGTACTTCAAGATGGACGACCTGACGGAGCGGAACTGGTTCCAGCCCCAGATCATCTACGTCACGGCGCTCTTTCTGCAGGTGCTGCCCTTCACCGAGTGGTCGTTTAGAGTGCCGACGATCTTCGTCGGCTTGCTCGATGTCCTGTTGATGTATTTCGTGGCCAGGCGAATCTTCGGCACGGATCGCTGGGCGCTGATTGCAGCGGCACTTCTCGCGATGACGCCCGCCCATTTCCTGCACAGCCGGCTCGCGTTCGATTTCATCTATCCGTTGCCATTTGTGCTGACGTGGCTGCTCTGCCTGCTGATTTTTCTAGATCGTCAACGACCGGCCCTGCTCTTTGCCGCCACCAGCGCCCTCGGCCTTGGCTTTTTCAGCTACATCGCGTCGGTGGTGATGATGCCCGTGTATCTGGCGTTCACGGCACTCGTGCTCATGGCCACGCGCAATCTGTCAGTGCGCACAGGCGCCGTGGCTCTCGGGGGGTTCGTGTGGCCGCTCGTCGCGCTGATCCCATGGCTGGCGACGCAGCCGACGTTCATGTTCGACGTCATGAACAAGTACGGCGTTGGCGCTCGGTCGCTCGCGATGATCGGTCCGGGCGTGCGCTCGTTCGCCGATGTGGTGAACAACCTCGAGCAGCGGCTCAACTTCGCCGAGATGGCCGGCCGGGTGACGCTCTATTGGAGCTTCTTCGACCCCGCGTTTCTCTTTCTGTCGGGCGGCTACACTCGGATGACCAACTCCACACGGTTGGTCGGCGTCTTCCTGGCGCCGTTCATCGTGCTGATTCCACTCGGGCTGATACAGATGGTGACGGCGCACCGGACGATCATCAGCGTGGTGATCGCCTTGGGCTTCTTCCTCGCGCCACTGGCTGCCGTCATGACGGTCCTCGAACCCTACGCCAGCGATCGCGAGCTGGCGGTGATGGTCTTCGGCGTGTTGATTGCGACCTATGGAATCGAGCGCGTGGTGACCCTCTGGTGGAAGCCACCGTCGACATCAATGTGGAGGCAACCCCTCAGGGTCGCCTGCATCGCGGTCCTTGCGGCCCTGCCGGCCCATTTCCTCTTCTCCCAGTTCCACTACTTCGGCGATTACCACGGCCGGTCAGCTTCGTACTTTGAGTGGAACCATCGTGACGCGCTCGAAGCGATCGTCGCCCGCCAGACCGGTGCAACCGCGCGACCCGTGTACTTGAGCTCGGGACTCGAGAAGCAAATCGCCGCCTACTGGCGTCTCTCGTTGATCAAGAACAATCGGCTGGATTTGCTCGATCACACGGCATACTTCAACTCGCAGACCGTGGATCCGGCGTCGATCCCGAAAGGCAGTTTGATTTTCGTCACGGTTGACGACAAGCGGCTCCTGGAGCGTGTGCCAGGCGGCGAATTCCGCGAAGTGTTTCAAGCGCCGGAGCCGGCGGACCCGCCGGCGTTCTTCATCCTGGAGAAGTAAGCGAAAGGCCGTGACTCATGACGCGAGCAATTCTGATCAGTCTGGTGGCCGTGTTCACGTCGCTCTCGGCCGGGCAGCAACCGGGTTCGACAAGCCGGTCGGCCTCGACCGTCGTCGCGCATCCTCTGGATCCGCTCACTCTCGAAGAGATCCGGACAGCCGTTCAGGCGGCCAAGGCCGATAGCCGATTGGCAGGCACGGCGTTTCCGTCGATCGCCTTGCTCGAGCCGCCAAAAACCGACGTGCTCAGCTGGCGGCCGGGCCAATCTCTCCCTCGGCGAGCGCTCGTGCAGGCGATGACGGCGGATCGAGTCTTCGAAGTGGTGGTCGACCTCAACGGCCGGCGTGTCGTGTCAATGACCGAGAGGACCGGAGGTGAGCCGTCCATCACGCTGTCCGAGATCGAAGCGACCAAGCTCGTGCTCGAGAATGCCGAATTCAAAGCTGGTCTCCAGAAGCGCGGGATCACCGACACGACGAAGGTGTTCTGCGCGCCGTTCTCGGCCGGCTACTACGGTCAACCCGAGTCAGCCAGCAAACGTCTGGTCAAGGTGGGCTGCTTCGACACGCGCCGGACCACGACCAACCTGTTCGGATGGCCTATCGAACGCTTGTACGCGCTCTTCGATCTTCGTAAGCGCGAGGTGTTGAGCGTGACCGACTACGGCGTCGTGCCGGTCGCTGACGGCGACCTCAACTACACCGAACGAGCGATCGGCACCCTTCGCGACGCTCGCAGGCCGACGATCCTGTCGCAGCCCAGCGGATCGAACTTCCACCTCGACGGCCACGAAGTGACGTGGGGTAAATGGCGCTTTCACGCGCGCGTGGATCCGCGCGTCGGCACCGTGATCTCCGTCGTTCGCTGGCAAGATACCGGTGGCCCGCGATCGGTGCTGTACCAGGGCTATCTGTCCGAGATGTTCGTTCCGTATATGGACGCCGAGTACGGCTGGCAAACGCGGACGTACTTCGATACCGGCGAGTACGGCGCGGGCGTGCTCGCCACACCGCTCAGGCCCGGCATCGATTGTCCGACGACGGCGACGTTCCTGCCCGCCGACTTCGGCGACGACAAGGGCGAGCCGTTCACCACTCCGAATGCGCTGTGCGTGTTCGAGCGAGGAACCGGCGAGCCGATCTGGCGTCACTCGGAGGTGCTCAACCAGACCTATGAGGGGCGCGCCAACGTCGAGCTGGTGGTGCGAATGGCCTCGACGATCGGCAACTACGACTACGTCTTCGACTGGATCTTCAACGACGCGGCAGAAATCGAAGTGCGCGTCGGCGCCACCGGCATCGTCGCGTTGAAAGGCGTGGCGGCTCGTCAGATGAGCGACACCACCGCGTCGGCCGAGACACGATACGGCACGCTCGTCGCCCCCAACCTCGTCGCGGTCAACCACGATCACTATTTCAACTTCCGTCTCGACCTGGACGTGGATGGACTGGGCAACAGCTTCAACCGCGAGGTCTATCGTCAGATGCGACTGCCTGCCGATTCGCCTCGGCGCAGCCTTTACGTGGTGGAGCCTGCGATCGCCGCCACCGAGAAGGCCGCTCAATTCGACGCGCACGGCGCGCCGTCGAAGCTCCACGTCATGAACGAGCGTCGCAGCAATCGCGTCGGCAACCCCGTGTCGTACGAAGTGCTGGCAGCGAATCACGCGCGACTGCTGCTGGATCAGGAGGATTGGCCGGCGCGGCGGGCGCGGTTCCTGCAGCATGACGTCTGGGTCACGCCATACGAGCCTTCGGAACGGTACGCCGGCGGCCAATACATCTTCGGGAGTCGTGGCGACGATGGTCTCGCGGTGTGGGCGGCCAAGGATCGGCCCATTCGCAATCAAGACATCGTCGTCTGGGTCAATCTCGGCATGCATCACCTGACGCGCGCGGAAGACCTGCCGGTGATGCCGACGGTGTGGCACTCGTTCAGGCTGCGCCCGCACAACTTCTTCGACCGCAATCCGGCGATCGATCTACGGAATGACACGTCCGAGCAGTAAACGGCCCTCCAAGGGCGCTTCGGAGAATCTGTTGGCCTTGTGACGTCGTGATCGGCGATCGGTGTGATGAGGGGAGGACCGCGTGATCGTCGATCAGCGGATGTGCAGAATCGAACCGCTCGGCCAAATGGCGCACGGCCTGTCGCACTTTGCGCATGTCGATGTCGTGCTCGCGCCGGATCGCACCAAGCACATGAAGCTCGAGGAGATTGACGAACGACAGCAGCGAGCGGCGCGTGTCGGCGGCCTTGATAATGCCGGGCGACAAGCGCGGACCATCCTTCGCCGCGAAGCTTCGGCCACGCACCCACGACCCGATTCTGTTCCGTGGAATCGACAGATAGTGGGACGCTTCAGCGCTGCTGGACGCAGGCAGCTCGCGAGGATCGGTGCCGCCGTAAGGGTCGAAGGTGTTGGTGAGCCTCACAGGAATGGATGTCGAGCCGATGGTATCGGGCGCGGCTCGCCCTGGCAAGGACGACGCGAGCGCGTGAAGGCCAGAGGCGAGAGTTGGCGCCTTTTTCTACGGTCTTCAAAAGCTGTCGCCGACTCGCATGAATGAGCAACTGTTGGCAGCAATTGCCACATGCGCGCTCGTTCTGACCGATTGCGATTGGGATCGCGATCCTATAATCGAGAGGTGCCGATCATCGTTGGTGAGGGCGGGCCGCGCGACCGAGAAAGGCTGGCGCTAGCTACCAAGCGAGGGCGCGACATTCCGAATGTGCGTCGAAGGCCCAGGCCACCCAACAGCATGGTCGAGGCCGCCACGTTGGCAACCATGGCGCACCCAACCGTCCAGATTCGTTCGCGGTCGTCGGAGTACAACTGCATGGGTCTTGTGTTCGCTTCCCGCCGGACTTGGATCGATTCAGGCGAGCTGAGTCGCATCCTCGGGGAGGATGGGTTCAAGCAAATCACCCCTGCCTCTGCACAACCGGGAGACGTGCTGGTGTACCGAGATCAGATTGGGGAGTCCGTCCACGTCGGATGGGTCTATAGTCATGAGGCTCAGCCGGCGGCTGCAACCTGGAAGACGACCGTCCTCAGCCAATGGGGTGGCGATGGCGAGTACTTTCACGAGGCCGAGGATGTGAACCCGCTTCTCGGCAAACCCGCGGAGTATTGGACGGACCGCCTGTGATCAACGACCTGTTCGACGCCATCGAAAGTGGAAAGACTGCCGCCGAACTGAACGTACTCAGCGGGGCCGGTCCATTCCTCCGAGCGCTTCAGTCGTTGCCTGGGGTGCGAAGTCTGGCCGCGTCATCGAGGTCCAATCCCGCCGTCGCGTTGCAGGTTCTTCGCCGACTTGAACAATTGTCCAAGAAGCAGATCGATCGTCGGTTTGAAAACCCCAACGACGTCGCGATTGCGGCCTACATACTGATCCTGTCCTCGGCCGACCGCGACATCAAGCGTGCTGCCCTAGCCGCGTCGGCAACGGCTGAGAACTGTTGGTGGGCGACTCGAGTGGCCGAGGGGGTGCGACAGGAAGATGGTGTCACCGGTAGTGGCGCGGCGACGGACAGGGATTCCCATGCCTGACTTCGACATCGTCTTCGAGAAGCTCGCTGAGCTGACCTCGCAGGATCAGCCGGAGCATCCGGACAACGATCACGATCCGAAGGCCCAGGAACTTGACGAGATCAACGAACTGCGCCGGTTTTCTGCCGAGCTCCAGGAACCTGACCCTCTGTCCTTCACGACAACGTAGTCGGGCCTACTGACCCATCAGCCTTTCAGCGTCGGGACCTTCGGCAGTCTCACACTGCCGGTTCGAGCGCTTCGTGCAGGACTGCCTCGAGCAGCCGGCTCTTCTCGGTCTGCGATATGCGAAGCGCGGTTTCGAGCTGGTCGCAGAGCGCCATGAGCTCATCGACCTTGGCGACGATACGCCGCTGTTCGTCCATCGGCGCGACGGCGATCGGCAAACGCTTCAACTTCGCGGCCTTAATGCCTTTGGCCGTGAGGCCCGTTGCCGCGAGATCGAGCACCGTTTGAAACGGTTTAGCCAGCAGCACAAGAACCAGAAACCTGGGATCCATTGCTCCATAACCTCGAAAGTTGATCACGCGTTGCGCGAGCGCAAAACGCTCATCAATATCGACCACGGCGGCGTTTCCCATGGGTGCCTCGGTTGTGAAGAGAACATCGCCAACACGAGGCAGACCGCGAGTCATCCAGTCCGAGTACGTCTGCTCCGAGACGAACTCTTCCGGCTGTCGGCTAATAAAGCCTTTTCGGATGTTCTTGGCCGTAATCAATCGCATGCCAGCGGGAACCTTGTCAGGGGTTTTTCCGCGATAGTCGATGAAAAGGACCAGATCCGCTAGTCCGCGCCACTGCCACGTCTCTGGAACGGGCCAGTAGTTGCCTGGAGAGACCAACAGCCGCTGGGAAGCAAAATCGGCGCGTTGATCCTGAGCCGCGGTTGCCTTTCGGACAGTATCGTTTGCGGCTAGCTGAACGTGAACCGGTTCATAGACCCGACTTTGGGTTAGGAGTCGTCCGCACACGGCGAGTTCGAGAATCGTCTCGCGCATGTGCTTCACGTGTTCGATACGCGTCGTCAGTCTTGGCAAGCGATCGAGGTGAAACGTCGCCTGCTCGCGGAACGTCACCTCGCCGTCCTCTGGCGATGGCTGGCTCAGGCGTCGCAGCGACGACACAACGACGCGATCGCGCCGGCGCTCCCGCTCCGCCTGCGCCGCCTCCAACTCGTCGCAGAGCGCCATGAGCTCGTCGATCTTCGCGACGATGCGATGCTGCTCTGCGAGGGGTGGAAGCGGAAAAGGCAGGGCAGAAACAACCTTTGCGGATACCTCGCGAAACGTCGTCCCGGACGCTTGGCTGTTGATCCACGGCGCGAACGCCTTGAAATAGACAGCAATGAACCTGCTCAACTCCATCAGGTAGGGCACGACCGATTTGAAACCCTGATTAGTGGACACCTCTCCAGCAGCGATCGCCGTGTAGCCGATGGGAGCACGACTGGTAAAGAGCACAGAACCCTTCGGCAGCACGGTCGCCGACGACTCTCTCAGCCCCTGATCCGTAAGGTCGCGCCGTCCATGAGTGACATCCAACTGAATGTTCTGACCGAGGTCAGCCGGCGTTAGCCAGGCAATGCCCTGGCCTGGTGGCGCAAAGTTGTCGAGATCGCCACTTGGAGGCGTTCCTCCGCCAACGATCGCCCCGACGTCCGAAAGCCGGCACCATTCCCAGCTCGCGGGAAGTCGGTAGAGCGCTTCGGCTGCATCCGTTGACACTCGGTCTCGGAGACTCGCCGGAGCCCAGGTTGATAGCGATCTTGCCTTTTGAATCCTCGCCAAGAGCTGCGAAGCCGGTTCGTCTTCCAGTAACTGCGCCATGAGCTTCCCACGCACGGCCGTGGACAGCACAAACGAACGGAGCTTGGACAATGCCTCCGGTGAATCCACGATTCTTTCGAACTGTTGGATAAACGCAGCCGCGCTCACTTCAGCAACGCCTCAGCAAGAATCTCCTTGAGCTTCTGACGGAGCGACGCCGCGTGCACCTCAGCCTCATCGAGACGCTTCAGCAGCTCCTCCGGATCGCCGTGGTCATCCGCAACTATGTGTGGGTTCTTCACGTCCAGGTTGTAGCCGCGCGATTTCACGTCCTCGGCAGTGACCTTCCACGCAACCTCTGTTTCAACCCGACCCATCCGTTCCGCGCCGCCCCACCACTCCACGCACGGCGCCAGGTGCCCGACGCGAATCGGCTTCGTCATCGAGTAGGCCTTCTGCTCCGCCGGCACGCGATGCTCGTAGAACCAGATATCCCTGGTAGGCTCGCCCTTCTCGAAGAACAGCAGGTTTGTGCCGATGCTCGCGTACGGTTTGAACACGCTGTTTGGGAGGCGGACGATCGTATGAAGGTTGCACTCCTCCATCAGGTGCTCCTTCAACCGCGTCTTCACGCCCTCTCCGAACAGCGTGCCGTCAGGGAGGACGACGGCCGCGCGCCCGCCGGGCCGGAGCAGCCGGATGATCAGCGCGAGAAACAGATCGGCCGTCTCGCGGGTTTGAAAGTGCTTCGGGAAGTTGGCCTCGATGCCGTCCTCCTCGCGCCCGCCAAACGGCGGGTTGGTGAGGACGATGTCGACGCGGTCGGCCTGTTCGTAGCTCACGTAGGGCCGCGCCAGCGTGTTGTCGTGGCGGACGAAGCTCGGGTCCTCCACTTGATTGAGCAGCATGTTGGTGGCGCACAGCATGTGCGGCAGCGCCTTCTCGGCGGCGCGAAGGCCCGACTGCGCGTTCTGCTCGTCCTCGATCGTCTTCACGTAGCGCTCGCGCATGTGGCGCAGCGCGCAGGTCAGGAATCCGCCGGTGCCGCAGGCAGGGTCCAGCAGAATCTCCCCAGGCTTGGGGTCGAGCCGGTCCGCCATGAACGCGGTGATGCCGCGCGGCGTGTAGTACTCGCCGGCGTTGCCGGCGCTCTGCAGGTCGTTCAGGATCTGCTCGTAGATCTCCCCGAAGTGCCGGCGCTCGGCCAGATCGTTGAAGTCCACCTGCTGAATCTTGTTCACCACCTGTCGCAGCAGGTAGCCGGACTTCATGTAGTTGTTGGCGTCCTCGAAGACGGAGCGGACCACACGCACGCGATTGGGCGCCGGCCCGGTCAGGCTCAGCTCCTTGAGCGTCGGGAACAGACCGTCTTCGATGAACCCCAGAAGCGTGTCGCCGGTCGTGTCGCCGCTCATGTAAAACCGCGTAAATCTGGACCGACATCGATGAGGGCGTCGACGACCTGATCAGCGCTTCGGCTTCTGATCCTGCTTCCGCTTCTGCGCCTG
>JBOGIV010000216.1:0-6931 GCA_050747925.1 Vicinamibacterales bacterium | reverse complement strand
CGCCAGCGGGAGCCGATCCGAACGAAGGGCTCACCGACGCCGAGCGCGAGCGACTCAAGGTGCGACAGATCTTCCAAGCTGAGGAAACCGGCTATCAGCAGATTCAGGGCACGAAGCCGCAGACGATTGGCATCGCGCTCAACGACTCCCCGGTGGGATTGGCCGCCTGGATCATCGAGAAGTTCCGCACGTGGTGCGACTGCGACGGCAATCCCGAGTCGGTGTTTAGCAAAGACGATCTGCTGACGAACATCACGCTGTATTGGGTCACGCAAACCGCTGCTTCGTCGGCGCGGATCTATTACGAGAGCCGACATCCGTTGACGACGCAGCCGGCGCGAAGGATCGAGACGCCGACCGCGTGCGCCGACTTCCCGAAGGAGATCATCTGGTCGCCGCGCCGGTGGCTCGAGGCGCGTTACAACGTCACACGCTGGACGGTGATGCCCCGGGGCGGTCACTTCGCCGCCATGGAGCAACCGCAACTGCTGGTCGACGATGTACGGGGGTTCTTCCGCGGGTTAAGGGATTAACCGCCCGGAAATCTTGTGGTGTCGTGATCTTGTGAGCTGGTGATCGATCCGACGATCTCGTGATTTCGTGAGTTGGTGATCTTCGAGCTGTTGATCTCATGAGCTGATCTGCGATCGCGCGAGTTCAACTGAACCTTGTATCGATATACTGCTGACGTGGACCTTGCACGGCTGCCGGGCGGGGATTTGATCGCGGAGGGCCTGGAGGATCTCGCGGCACGGCGTGAGACGGATGCGGCCCTGCTCGTGCTCATCGGAGCGCCACGGCTTCGGCGCTTGGGCCTGATCGTTCCGGAGCCACCATCCGAGTGGTTCGCGCCGCCACGTGACCCGTCTCCTGAACACCGTCTCTACCAGAGGCTTGCGCGATCGAATGCCGACTCGGCGCATTCGCGCTACAACGCACTGGTTCGCACGCTCGTGAGCTTCGAGCGCGCCGGCGAATGCGTCAGCTGACCGACGCGACGCGGCTGCATGCCTTCATGCGAGCGCTTGGACGCCGGGCGCGCGCGTCGGGGCGAGTGTATTTGACGGGCGGCGCCACCGCCGTGCTGCTCGACTGGCGGCCCACGACCATCGACATCGACCTCGAGCTCGATCCGTCACTCGAGTCGCTTCTGCAGGACATTCCCTCGATCAAGGAAGAGCTGCAGGTGAACGTCGAACTGGCCTCACCGTCGCACTTCATTCCGCCGCTGCCGGGCTGGCGTGACCGCAGCCGGTTCATCGCCCGCGAGTGGCTGATCGATTTCCATCACTACGACTTCTATGCGCAGGCGTTGTCGAAGATCGAGCGAGCGCATGCCAAAGACGAGAACGATGTTCGTGAGATGGCGCGGCGGGGCCTGATCGATCCGAGTCGGCTGATCGAGTTGTTCGAGCAAATTGCCCCGGAGCTGTATCGCTACCCGGCGATCGATCCGGCGTCTTTTCGAAGGGCGGTCGAGCGGGTCGTCGACACGCTTGGCGGCCACTCGACAGTCTGACGGGGTTGCTGGACGTGCGAGACGAGGGCAAGTAGGCTCTTGACCTCGATGCTTCTGGACGACGTCGTCCCACGAATCGTCTCCACCGTCGCCGATGCCGACGGCGTGCTGCCGCGCAGCATGAGTCAGGCGCTTCGCAGCCGGGTTCGCAGCCACTTTGCCGGAAGCGATTGCTGCCGCCGAACGTGCCGTCGCCATGGACGAGGACAACTTCACCGCGCGATGGACGCTGGTTGTCACGCTGGCATGGATCGGCCGGGATGAAGAGGCGCAACGAGCGGCCACGCCGGCGCTGGCGATGTCGGGCCGTCACCCGCGAGTTCTGGCGGAACTCGCCGCCATCCACGCTGCGCACGGCGATGCGGACGCGGCCGACGCGATTCATGTGGAGCTCGGCAACCGCGCCCGGACCGGGTACGTCGGCTTCGCCGAGCAGGCAGCGGTAGCCGCCTCGGCTGGACACATTGCCGAGGCGCGCCGCCTGGTAGCGGCCTCCGGCCCGCGTAGGCGGAAACCTTGGAACGCTGGAACCTTCGTTAGGCCAAGGCCTCTCCAAACAGCACCAGCAATCGGCTCCACGCCCGCTCGGCTTGAGCTTCGTTGTAGACGGAGGAATCCGGCGGGCACCAGCCATGGGCGGCGCCGGCATAGACTTCGATCTCCGCCGGCAGGCCCACCTTTGCGAAGCTCTCCTTCAGCACCGTCTTCGAGTTGGGCTCGCGCTGGTCGTCGTTCTCCGCGATGGCAAACAGATACTGGGCTTTCATCGTGGGCACGAGCAGATGGGGACTGTCGGGCTGCGCGGTGACCAAACCGCCGCCGTGGAATGACGCGCCGGCGCCGACGCGCGCCGGCACCGCAGCCGCCGTCCGCATCGTAATCGGTCCACCCATGCAGTAGCCCAAGGTGCCGATCTTCCGCTTCTTCTCGACCGGCGCCTGGCTGTCGAGGAACGCGACAAATGCCTTCGCGTCGGTGACGTGGGTCGTCGCGTTCAACGCTTGTGCGAGCGGCATGACGATGTTGCGGGTGGCGGGGTCCGCGAAGCTGGCGCCGGCCGGCACGACGGGAGCGGGCTTCTGCCGGTAGAAGGGGTTGACCACCAGCACCGAATAGCCGGACTCCGCGAGACGTTGACCCATTTGCCGAAAGGCCGGACGCAGGCCGAAGATGTCGGGCCAGATCAGAACGCCGGCATGGGCGCCGGTGGACGGATGCACGAAATAGCCATCCGCGACGCCATCGGGCGTCTTCACCTTCACCTCGGATTCGGTGACGGCGACCGCGTTCTCCGCGCGCGGCAACAGGAAGGCCATGCCGCCGCCGAGCGACAGCGCGCCGAACTCTCGCCGCGTGACCGCGCCCGCAGTCACATACTTTTTCAAGTCGTCTTCAAAATGCTGATCGCACATGGTTCCCCCTAATCAAGGCTCGAGATCAGTACTCATTGAACATTCGTTGGATCTCGTTCAGGTCGCGCGTCCTGGTGAGTGCCAGCATCAGGAGAATTCGCGCCTTCTGTGGAATCAAATTGTCTGCGGCGATCATACCCAGCTTGTCGTTCGGCCTGTTCCCCTGCGGGCCACCGACGACGCGACCGTTGCCAGTGCGGTTCGATCGGACGACGACCGGTCTCGACTCAACTGGAAGTGCCAGTAGCGGCTTCAACGCATTTTCTTCGAGCTCGGACATGCCACCCGCGCCGGACCCCGCCACGACAATACCCCGCGCGCCATCCGCCACGAGGGCCCGAGCGACGACCACGCTTGGCTCGACGTACGAATAGACGATTTCAACCTTGGGGAGATCCTTCAGGCCGCTGACATCGAACTCGGACCCGTGCGTGTGGCGCTTCGTGGAGGCTCGATAAAAGGACACCTTGTCCTCGTCGACATAACCCAGCACGCCCAGCTCGGGCGCGCGAAATGTTTCCACGCGATAGGTGTTCGTCTTGGTCACATCGCGCGCGGCGTTGATTGCATCATTCAGCACCACCAGCACGCCCTTGCCGCGCGCCTCGGGCGCGGCCGCCACGCGGATGGCGTTCAGCAGATTCAGTGGACCATCTGCGCTGATGGCCGTCGCGGGTCTCATCGCGCCGACCATGACCACCGGGCGGTCATGCTTGACGGTCAAGTTCAAGAAGTAGGCGGTCTCTTCAAGCGTGCTCGTGCCGTGCGTGACGACCACGCCGGCGACTTTCGGATCGTCTCGGAGAATCGTGGTGATGCGATTGGCGATGGTCAGCCAGTTGGCGATGGTGATGTTCGGGCTGCCGACATTGACAATCTGCCCCACCTTCACCGTGGCGACCTGCTTGATTTCGGGAACGCCGGCCACCAACTGTTCGCCCAGCAGAGCGCCGGCCTTGTAGTCCGTCAGACTCGTGGACGAAGCGCCTTGTCCGGAGATCGTTCCCCCAGTCGCCAACACCCAGACGAGGGGAAGCTCTCGGGTGGGTTGGGCGGAGATCGGCGCCGCGCCGCAGACGCTGGAGAGGAGGGCCAATACAACAAGTCGTTTGCTCAACACATTCGTCTGCTCCGTTAGCGAAACAGCCGCGCAGGGTGCTGCTCTCCCTCCGTGTCACTGCCGAGATGTCGCGGGCGTCGAGGCGGCCGTAAACAGGAAATAGTCGTACGCGTATCGCGCAATCTCCGCGATGACACGCTCCACGTCGGCCGATTCGGCCCTGGTGCGCTTGCTCAGGACCGAGATCGCCACGTGACCGGCGCCGTGCGGCAAATAGATGATGCCCACATCGTCGATGGTGCCGCCGACCGATCCCGTCTTGTGCGCGACCACCGTGTCGCGTGGCAGGAGGCCCTTGATGCGCGCCGTGCCGGTGCGGCACCGCTTCATCAGCTCCAGGATGTCGCGCGAGGCGGCCTCGTCGACGACCCGGCCCTTCCAGAGCATCTCGAGCAGCCGAGTCATGTCACCGGGCGTGGCTTGATCGCGCGGGTCGCTCGCGTAGCGGGTGTCTCGCGCCAGCCGCTGGGCCTCGTCCTCGGGCGGCCTCCGGATCAGTGGTCTCAGCTCTTGCAGCAGCATGCCCTTCAACCGCTCCGTGTCCTGTCCGCCGTAGTCCAGGATCAGCTCCTGGGTTGTCCGGTCGACCCGGATGCCGTTCAACCCGAGCGATCGCATGCGCGACGTCACGTTGGCGGCACCCACGCGCGTGAGGAGGATGTCGGTCGCCGAGTTGTCGCTGATCATCATCATCAGGTTCGCGAGGTTGCGCACGCTCAGCGTGACGCCCGGCAGGTCGAAATTGACGGAGAGATCGCCGCTGCCAATGTGCTGTTCGCGCGGCGACAGCGTGTAGAGCTCATCGAGTGAGACGCGGCCGGCGCGCTCCTGTGCATACAGCTCGACGAGGATCGGGAGCTTGTAGGCGCTAGCCATCGGGAACGGCTCGTCGGCGCGCACACCGATCTCGACCCCGCTCTCGAGGTGTCGAATCGCGACGCCCACGTCGCCGAGGGCCGGCTTGATCGCCTCCGCGACCTGCAGTTGCAGGCGCTCGAGCGGACTCTGCGCGTCGAGCGCCGTTCCACCAAGCGCGACACCAACGAGGCCCAACCAGACGACGCGCGAAATCCTCACCACACACCTCCCTGCTGACGATCGACTGCAAAGCTCACTCGAGTCGGGTCCGTGGCGCCCCAGCCACTTTAGGTACTCCTGGCACCCTTGGCACCTTTGGCACCTTTGGCACCTTGGTTTTTCGTGCAGGTCTCTCTCGGGCGATCAACTGTCGGAGTCGTAGGTTGTCGCCAATCATCAAGAGCGGCTGCGACGGGTTCTCGAGCACGTTGAAAAGATCCCCAGCCTCGGTGCGCGCATAGATGTCGAGGCCGTCGATGAAGAGCGTCACGGTTCCGCCGCCCTCGATCGAATCGTAGAGCCGTGTTTTGAAACGCGTCTTGAGCACATGGAGAAGGCGTCGGATGTTCGCGACCGTGAATCCGCGTCGCCGCAGATCGGCCAGCACCATCAGCTCGAGCAGTTCGATGGGCGTGTAGCGGCGCTCCGTGTAGCCGCCGGCGTCGGTCTTCTTCGACGGCACCGCTGGCGGAAACAGCTTCCGCTCCGCCCACCATTGCAGCTGACGTGCGGTCAGCCCTGTGAGTTGCGCGACCTCGCGCGAGCTGTACAGCTTCTTCAGGCGCATGCCGAGCGCAAGTTTACCCCTCGGCGAAGTCCGTGAGGTGCGGCATCTCCTTGGCGACCGCCTCGGCCATCGCCGCGCCCTCGAAATCCTTCTGCGTCAGTCCCCCCTCGGAGTGGGTCGAGTACATGAGGACGACGCGCTTGAAGTGGATTTCGATGTCAGGGTGATGGTCGGCTTCTTCAGCGCCGGGCACGAGCGCGCTGACGAACAGCACAGCCTCGGGAAAATCGTGAAAGGTAAACGTCTTCCGGATGGCCTTGCCTTCGTGCACCCATCCGTCCATATTCTTCAACCGTTCGGTGATATCGGCGACTGTGAGGAGGGCCATTGGGACTCACGAGGGTTCTCGACGAGGGTTCTCGACGAGGGTTCTCGACGAGGGTTCGACGATGGTTCTACATTAGTTTCATTTGGATGGTTCTGCACGACGGGATGAACCCTATAGGACGGTGCCCAAGGAACCCTCGTCCGGAACCTCTGTCCGGAACCTCCGTCCAGAACCTCCGTCCAGAACCCCCGTCCAGAACCTCCGTCCAGAACCCCCGTCCAGAACCTCCGTCCAGAACCCGTTCAGAGCCCCGCTCGAGCGGGCGCCAGTTGGCGGAGCGCGGGATCGACTCCGCGATCCAAGACCAGCTGCTTCACAAGTTGCGCGGTCAGCGGCGCGAGCAGGACGCCGTTGCGATAGTGACCGGTGGCGTAGATCAGACCTGGCAACGTCGCTGACCCTCCGACGAGAGGCAGATCATCGGGCCCTCGCGGGCGCAGTCCCGCGCGGGCGTCCGTCATTGTCGCGTCGGCCAGCGACGGCACCAGCCTGGCGGCGATCTCTCGCAAACCTCGAATCGCCTCGTCCGTCGTCGCCTCGTCGAAGCCGACGTCCTCGACCGTCGCGCCCACCAGCACGGTGCCATCGGGCCACGGGACGAGATAGCCGGCAGCATTCCAAATGACGTGACGAAGCACGCCGGGCTCCGTCTTCAATTGCAGGAGCTGGCCGCGAATTGGTTGCACCGGTGCGGGCGACGCGCCCTCCACGTCGATCTGCGACGACCAGCTTCCGGCGGCGAGCACGACTCGATCGGCGTCCCAGGATGCCTCGCTGGTCTGCACTCCGATTCGCGCGGCCGGCATGCGATGAACGCGGATGGCACCGGTCTCTGTCTTCACTCGCGCGCCGTGACGTTCCGCGCCAGCGATCAAGGCGTTGGTGAGCGCGGTCACGCCGACAAAGC
>JBOGIV010000215.1:0-12165 GCA_050747925.1 Vicinamibacterales bacterium | reverse complement strand
TCTCCGAGTTGTACGCCAGCGACTTTCGCAGGTACTCCTCCGACTTCCTGTTGCTGCCGCCGAACAGGCCCGGCACCTTGTAGTACCAGCGGCCGAGCGCGCGATCGGCCGAGCCTTGCTGAAAGGCGGGGTCGAGCTTCAGTGTGGTCTCTAACGCGGCTCGGATTTCCCCGCGATACTTGATGCCCTGACGGAGACCGAACGATTCGGCGAGCGCGCCCATGTTGGCGGCGAGCCAGAAGTGCCCGTCGGGCTTCTGAGGATCGATCGCGATGGCTGTCCGCGCCGCGGCAATTCCCGCTTCGAGCGCGGCCTTTCGTTCCGCGTCTGGCATGCCATTGGTCCCGAGCCAGTAGCGAGCCTTCGCCAGATTCTTGGCCGCCGAGAAGTCCTTTGGATTGCTGGCGAGTTGCCTGGCCCAGATCGCCTCCGCTCGCTTCGCGCTCGAGAGATTCTCGCGCTCCCGGTAGAGGGCATCCGGATCCTCCGAGGGAACCTGACCAGCGCCGGGCGCATCTAACCGATCGATGACTCCAGACGCATTGGCCGCCAACCCCGGGACGAACGCGACCGAGAGGTACAATGTCGCGATGCAGGATCTCATCCGGCGCCTGCTGATCGAGCTTGGCGAGGACCCGGCACGAGAAGGATTAGTGGGGACGCCGAGGCGCGTTGACAAGGCGCTCAGGTTTCTCACGAATGGCTACCAGGCTGACGTCGACGCCGTGCTGAACGGCGCGCTCTTCACCGTCGATTATAACGAGATGGTGATCGTGCGCGACATCGACTTCTACAGCCTCTGCGAGCACCACCTGCTGCCGTTCTTCGGGCGCTGCCACGTCGCCTACGTCCCCGACAAGAAAGTGATTGGGCTCAGCAAGATTCCTCGTCTGGTCGAAATCTTCGCGCGACGCCTGCAGCTACAGGAACGGATGACGAGTCAGATTGCGGAGACGATTCGCGAGAAGATCTCACCCCTCGGTGTCGCCGTCGTTTGCGAAGCGACACACCTGTGCATGGCCATGCGTGGCGTCGAGAAGCAGAATTCCTACACCGTGACCAGCGCCATGCTCGGTGCGTTCCAGGATCAGGCGCGGACGCGGATGGAATTCCTGGAACTCTTGAAGCTGCGCGGCCACGGGATCACTGCGGACGGTGTGACGGCGCTGGCACACTCACACGACATCGACTGACCCTGGGATCAGGGATCAGGGATCAGGAATCAGGGATCAGGGATCAGGGATCAGGGGTCGATCCAAATGCCGATCCCCGATCCCCGATCCCCGATCCCCTCAGAATCTATAAGCCACGTTGAACCGAAGGTTGCGTGGCGGGTACACCTGCGCCGGCGACAGGAACTGTGGAACGGTGTTGATCGTGCCAGTCGGATCGCCGTTCTGTCTCAGCCCAATGGTCCCGCTCAGCGTTCGCACGTCCCAAATCGTGTTCGAGTTGGCGATGTTGTGCAAGTCCAGCGAGACTTCGAGCTCGCGCCTGCCGAACCGCGCCGTCTTGAAGGCGCGAAGGTCCACAAGGTTGCGCCTCGCGAGCCTGTGCGACCCGAGGGGCTCCACGTTGACGTTCGTGTTGCCGCCCACCGTCAACGCCGTGTTGACCTGCCGTGTGACGGCGATGCCGCTCTGCGAATTGAAATTGGCGGCAAGGCCGACGTCGTACCACGGCATCGTGTAGCTGCCCGTCAGCTTGAACTGATGTGGGCGATCGCCGATCTGACCCGCGACCGGGCCCGTGGCGTTGATCAGCGTGTTCGGATTCGTGGTCACGGAGAGATCCGAGATCTTCGTTCGCGCGAACGTGTAGCCGGCGAGCAGCTGCCAGCGATTGGACATTCGACGCGTCGCCGTGATTTCGATGCCGTTGTACGTCTGCTTCGCCTCGCGGTCGTTGGTCAGGAACGTCAGGTTCGTGGCCGAGATGCGGTTGTAGAACTGGAACGTCCTGTCGTCCGCCGTTCCCGCCACGCCGTCAGGACCCGAATCCGCTCTCGTTGTCAACGTCGTCTCGAACGGGTTGGCCGGATTCGACGTCGCCTGAAAATTCTTCTCGCGGCGATACGTGTAAGTGGCGCTCAGACGCATGCCCGGCAGCAGCTCGTGGTCAACCCCTCCGGTGAATTCATCGGTGAACGGTCGCAGATACTCCGGATCCCAGCTGATCACGCTGAGGTTCGCCTGACTGATCACGGGCGTACCGGTCTGTTCGCCCAGCTGGAAGTGGCGGTCGCCATTGACGTCGTTCCAGGTGAACTGCTGCGAGTAGTTCGCGTTCGGGTTCACGGTGTCGAGGACGCCGCCCGTCGGAATGATGTAGTAGTAGCGCCCGGTCGCGGCCTTCAGTGCCATCCTGCCGTCGCCGCGGAGATCGTAGGCAAAGCTCAGCCGCGGGCCGACCGTCTGCCAGTTCACGATGTCGCGCTGCTCAGAAAACGAACGCGGGATGTTCGGGAAGAACCGGCTCGGTGGGCTCGACTGGTCGGGCAGATACCCTTCGAGCCGCTCCCAACGCAGCCCCGCAACGATCGTGGCGCGCCTCACTGAGTAGCTGTCCTGCACGTACAGCGCCGTGACGTCCACGCCATTCCGCGTGAAGAACGGCGTCCCAAACAGCGTCACCACTTGGCTCAGTCCCGTCGCGCTGCTATACGTGAGGTCCACGTCGTCGAACCGACTGGTACGATTCTCAACCGTCGCGTGCGCGTGATCGAAGCCGAACTTGAGCTCATGGCGCCCGCCCAGGGCCTCGTCGATGTAGTACTGAGCCGTGGCGTTGGCCTGCACGCGGTCGCGCCACCGCTCCGTGCCGGTCGTGAAATTGCGCGTCCGGATGCCCGT
Organism: Vicinamibacterales bacterium; assembly: GCA_050747925.1. Classification (GTDB taxonomy): domain Bacteria; phylum Acidobacteriota; class Vicinamibacteria; order Vicinamibacterales; family UBA2999; genus 12-FULL-67-14b. Next base: position 9,313 of record JBOGIV010000215.1, on the reverse strand, counting down.
GGCCGAGTCGAGCAGCGTCTGATCGTTGCCATTCAGATACGTGGGAAAGAAAATTCGATTCATCCCCAGCCGGGCGTCGACGAACATCCGCTGCGTCAGAACCGAGTTCCAGAGGACCTGATACAAATCGAACACGTCATCCTCGTTGCTCGTCGAGTCTTGGACCAGCGTGTTCGAGGCTGCGAGAAGGCGGTTGGGTTTCTTGTAGTACTGCCGCGAATAGAGGCCGGTCAACCGGTTGTTGTCCGTCAACTGGTAGTTCGCGTTGATGAGACCCGACGTGATGTCGGTCTTGTCGAGCACGAGCGTGGAGAACGCCGCCGGTACGTTGACATGGACCCGCCAGTCTCGGAACGATCCGAACAGGCGAAGTTTTCGAGCGATCACCGGGCCACCGGCGCTGACGTTGATGTCCGAGACGAAATCCACCTCGTTGGTTTCCGGACGGAAGCCGTTGCGGAGCAGATTGGAGTCGATGTTCTGCGTCTGCGTGGCATCGCCCAGCCATGTGAAGGTCGTGCGCCCCTTCCACACATCGCCGCCCATCTTGGTCTGCATGTTCAGAAACACGCCGCTTGTCGGGACGGTGATGTCATGGGCGCCGGTCGAGACCTGGATGTCCTCAAACGCATCGAAGTCGTAGTAGAAGCCGGCGGCGCCGATGGCCGCGGGATCGCCGACGTTGATGCCGTTCAAGTAGCTGGAGTTCTGACCGCTCGTCGTGCCGCGGGCGTTGAACACGCCTTGCAGTCCTCCCGCGGTACCGCCGACATCGGGACGCGTGATCAACAGGCTTGGCACCTTGTATTCCACCAGCGCCCAGATGTCACGGCCGCCCGGCGTGCCTTGGAGCAGTTGCTCGCTCAGATTGACGCTGGTGTTCGCGCTCGTCGTGTCAACGACAGGCGATGCGCCCGTGACCGTCACGGTCTCGGCGACTGTCGCGACCTGCAGAGGTAAGTCGATGGGCACCGTCTGACCGACCTGCACGATGATGCCCTCGCGAATCACCGATCGAAAGCCCTGGAGATCCAACTTGACCGAATAGGTCCCCGGAGGCAGTGACGGGAAGCGATTGACGCCGCCGGTGTCGGTGATGCCGGTCATCGTCCCCGCCACGAGCGACGGGCTGCTGAGGGTGACCGTGACGCCCGGGACGGCACCGCCTTGCTGGTCGACGACTCGGACGAGGATCGACCCCGTCTGAACCTGCGCAGCCGCTGGCATCGCGGCGGTTAGCGCGATGACGAACGAAACAAGCCACACGCGTGCTCGACTCATCGTGTCCTCCATAATTCCGGGTAGGCGCGTCCGGGAATTTGAACTAAACGAAATAGCATACTGCGGACTGACCCGTGGATGCATGACTCCGAACGACAGGGATGCGCCACTTGCGACAACCTTGGCGCCCATGTCGCGCCGTCGCGTCGTTACTGCAAGGAGTCTGCCCGCCGTACTCGTTCGGTATACTGTGGTCATGCGACTGTGGATCGGCGTTTTGTGCTTGGGGTTATCGTTGACACCAGGCATCGAAGCGCAGACCAAGAAGTCCCCTCCAAAGAAGTCTGCACCAGCTCCAAGAAAACAGCCGACTCCGCTTCCGCCTCCCACTCGCGTGCAAGCGGAGTGGAAATGTCCCTCTGAGCTCGGGATGGGTGTGATGACGAACCGTCGTTTCTGCGACGTGCTCACCGGACGCGATCCGAAAGAGGGCATCCTCATCACCATCCCGCCGCACCGGGGACCCCTGACGCTGTCTTTCGAGCTCCACAACCGGCACATGTTTTCCGCCGAACTGGTCAGGAACAGGACGGCGTATCGGAAGTACACGGCGACCGTTGGCGTGTTGACGCTCGACAACACGCTCGTCGACCGCGCCGTGATTCAGAGCGAATTCCGATCGGAGTCGGATCTCTTCGATCGGATTTCCGGTGGCGCGGCCCCAGGCGGACTGAAAGCGGTGGCGCCGACCGGCGACGAGTTCATTACGATGACGTTGCCGGAATCGGTCGACGAGCAGGTCACGATTCTCGGTGAGAAACTCTCGGTGATCCGCCCCGATGGCGCGGACAACTTCAGCGCGGCCGGAAGGCCGATCGCGACGATCAGCAACGTGATGATCGAGTATCGCCCGGCGCCTCCGCCCCCACTTCCGCGTAAGTCGCCCGCCAAGGCACCGACGAAGAAGCCCTAACCATCAGGCACTTGCGAGGTAGGCGTTCGCATGCCGATGTGCCGCTGACAGGATGAGGCCGCGCCAGCAGCGGGACCTGTCGATAGAAGAGCAACCCCGTGCCGTCGAGGCCGGGCACGAGTGCGACAGGCAGCGGCTCGACCATCTGATGACGCGTCCTCTTATGGTACTCTGCGCGTCGTGACGTCCGCGCAAGCCGTCCGAGTCACCTGGACGGTGGTGACGATCTTCGTGGTCGAAAGCGTCGTCTTCGGACTGTCGGTGCTGCCCGCCTTCTACTTCTGGACGTGGACGGTCAATTGGGCGATTCCCGATTTCCCGTTCCTGCGTCCGGCCATCATCGCGACCACACTCGTTCCCGCGTACTTGGTTTTTGCGTTTGCGCTCGTCGTCCTCTCGGCCGGGTCGACACGGCTGTTTGGCTGGCGCACGGCGCCGGGCGGCACGTGGAAACTTCGCGATCTCGACTGGCCGTTGCTCGACTGGTCGCGCTACATGATCTCGACGCACGTCGTGCGCGTGCTCGTGGGCACGTTCTTTCGCGCGTCTCCGCTGTGGACGTGGTACCTGCGATGGAACGGCGCGCGAATCGGCCGTGGTGTGCACATCAACAGCCTCTCGATCTCCGACCACAACATGCTGGAGTTCGGCGACGGCGTCGTCATCGGAGAGAGCGTCCATTTGTCGGGACATACCGTTGAGGGCGGCATGGTGAAGACCGGCCCTGTGCGGCTGGCGCGATTTGTGACCGTGGGTCTTGGCAGCATGGTCGGCATCGGTGTCGAGGCCGGCGAGAAATGCCAGATCGGCGCGCTCAGCGTGGTGCCGAAACACTCGAAGCTCGATGGAAACGCGATCTATGCTGGTGTGCCCGTCAAGAAACTCGAGCGCCCGTAACGTTGTCTCCTCTTCTTTCGATCGTCGTTCCCGTCTACAACGAAAAGCGAACGGTTGCCGAAGTGATCGAGCGTCTGCTGACGATCGATCTTCCCGTTGCTCGCGAGATCGTCGTCGTCAATGACGGGTCGACTGACGGGACGCGACAGATCCTCGATCGGATTCCCCCACGGCCCGAGCTGCGAATCGTGCATGCGGAGAAGAACGGCGGGAAGGGATCGGCCATTCGGATCGGGTTTGCACGCGCCACTGGCACGATCGTCGCCATTCAGGATGCCGACCTCGAGCTCGATCCGGCGCAACTGGCGGATCTGGTGCGTCCGATTCTGTCTGGCCAGACCAAGGTCGTGTACGGGTCTCGCTTCCTGGCGGGCCGACCGGCGGCGCCGTGGATTTCGATCGTCGCGAACCGTGTGCTGACGATCGCGACCAATCTCCTCTATGGCGGCCAGCTCACCGACATGGAGACGTGCTACAAGCTGATGACGACCGATCTCGCGCGTGCGTTGCAGCTGGAATCCAGCCGGTTCGAGATCGAGCCGGAGATTTCCGCCAAGCTGCTTCGCGCGGGGCACAAGATTCTCGAGTTACCCGTTCGCTTTCAGCCGAGGAGTCGCGCCCAGGGAAAAAAGATTGGGTGGCGAGACGGCGTGCGGGCGGTGCAGGTACTGTTGAAGTATCGCTTCTCGCGATGAGCCGCCTTCGCCCCGACTCCGCTAAAGCTTCGTTGCCGTCTCGCCGGAGCGCTTCGCGCGAAGGCGGACAAGGCGTCGGCGCCCAGGGCCGCGTCGCGCCCGTGTGTGCCGCCGCAATCGCCGTTGCGCTCGGCGCCTTCGGCGTCATCAAGGGAACTTGGGCCGTCGGCGGTTCTGATTCCTCGTGTTACGCCCTGATGGCGGACGCCTTCGCGCAGGGTCAGCTTCAACCGACGAGTGCGCTGGCGCTCGAAGCGCCATGGCCGAACGCGAATCGAACGGTGGCGCCGGCTGGTTTCATCCCGTCTCCCGTTCGACCTGATGCGGCCTCGCCGGTCTGCGCACCCGGTGTGTCGCTGCTCATGGCGCCGCTGGTCGCCCTCGTCGGTCGCGACGCCGTCTTCTGGATCACGCCAGTCGCGGCGAGCGCACTGGTGTGGCTGGCGTTCATCCTTGGTCGGCGACTTGCGGGTGGCATGGCCGGTTGTGCCGCGGCGGCGCTCACGGCGTCGAGTCCCATCGTCCTGTTCCAGGCCGTGCAACCGATGAACGACGTCGTCTGCGCGGCCCTGTGGATGGCCGCGTTTGTCGCGGCCACGTCGGACTCGCCTCGACGCGCGAGGTGGGCTGGACTGTTGAGCGGAGCCGCCATTCTGGTGCGACCCAACCTCGCTCTCGTCGCGGTGCCCATGATGGTGGCTTGTGGGCGGCGGCTGACGATGATCGCGGAGTTCTGCCTGGCGGCGTCGCCAGCGCTTGCCATCCTGCTTGTGCTCAACGCGGTCCTTTACGGTCATCCCTTCGCGACTGGCTACGGAGATCCGAGCCAGTTCTTCAGTCTGTCGTTTGCGCGGGACAACCTCGGCAACTACGGCCGTGCAATTTACGACACGCACAACCTATTTCCGGTGCTGGCACTCGCCGCGCCGTTCGCCTTCGTCGGATCCGGGCGGCGTGTGTCGGTCCTCGCCCTCGCGGTCGCCTTGACAGTCTGCGTCATGTACTTGTTCTACCAGCCGTTTCCCGAATGGTGGTATCTCCGCTTTCTGCTTCCGGCGGTCGTGTTACTGATCACCGTCGCGGCCGCGGCGGCTGTGCGCGTCGCGCTCAACGTCAAGATGGGTGGCGTCGTCGCGATCGCGACCGTGGTCTTTGCGCTGGCTGGCGTGCGGATCGCCCGGGATCGCCAGGCCTTCGATCTTCAGCGGCTCGAGGGGCGCTTTCGCGACATGGGGACGCTCGTGGCCGGCCGACTTCCAGGTCGAGCCGTGGTCATCACGGTGTGGGAAAGCGGGAGCGTTCGGTTTCACGCCGGTCGAGAAGTAGTGCTCTGGGATTCGCTCGAGCCGGACTGGTTGGACCGCGCCGTGAGTTGGCTGGGTGATCACGGGCGCGCAACCTACATCCTGGTGGAGCGGCGTGAGGAGAATCAGTTTCGTGCCCGCTTCCGGAATCGCTCGACGCTGGGCGCACTCGATTGGCCGCCGCGCTTTGACCTCAATCGACAAGCCAGGGTGTTTGACACGGCCGACAGGGCCCGGCACCTTGCCGGCGCCGTCTACGCGACTGAGAATGTTCGTCCGACGGCACGTTGAGCCGTCCCGAACGGATCATCGCCGCTCCACGTCTTTTGGCCGTTGCCAGGCGCTAGTATGTGCCATGGTCGATCCCTCCAAGATCATCAAGGACGCACCGACAGTCACATCGACCGGCGCTTCGTTGCACCAGCTGCCGGCCGGTGTCACGTTTCGCGACGCGGTCACGCACACTGACGACCGGGGAACAGTCTGTGAAATGTACGATCCGCGATGGCCGTGGCATCCCGAACCATTCCGCTTCGCGTACTTCTACACACTGCGCCCCGGCAAAATCAAAGGGTGGGGCCTGCACAAGCGACATGAGGATCGGTACTTCATCATGTTCGGCGAAATGGAGATCGTGATGTACGACGCGCGGTCCGATTCGCCGACCAAGGGGCTGGTCGCCAAAGTGGTGCTGTCGGAAGTGCATCGCCGTCTGATGAACATTCCAGCTGGAATCTGGCATGCCAATCACAACATCGGCTCCAAAGACGTCGTCGTGGTGAACTTCCCAACGCTCGCATACGAGCACGAGGATCCCGACAAGTATCGACTGCCACTCGACACCGATCAGATTCCCTACTCGTTCAGCAATCGGCAGGGATGGTGAGGGTGGGGGAGCCGGTAGTTACCGTCATTGTCGCGACCTATAACCGGAAAAAGTCGCTCGACCTGACCGTCCAAAGCCTGCTTCAACAGGACCTGACCGATTTCGAGGCGTGGATTATCGGTGATGCCTGCACCGATGGGAGCGAAGGCGTCGTGCAGTCGTTTCGCGATGCCCGGCTCCACTGGTTCAACCTCGAGCACAACACCGGACATCAGAGCGGCCCCAACAACGAAGGACTACGCCGGGCCCGAGGCCGCTACGTGGCCTACCTCGGTCACGATGATCTCTGGCTACCATGGCACCTGTCGACGTTGGTGACGTCCATCGAGACTCAGCGGGCCGACTGGATTCACGCCTTCTGCGCGATGGTCGGGCCCGACGGCCCGACATGGGCGATCGGCGCTCCTCCACCCGGAAGCACCTACAGGACGCATTGCATTCCGCCCTCCAGCTGGCTTCATCGTCGTGACCTGGTGATGGAGATCGGCGGCTGGCGGCACTATTCGGCTCTCGCGCGTCCGGCAGACCTGGACATCCAGAAGCGACTTCAGAACGCGAAGGCTCGAATGGTGTTCAGTTCTGAGCTCACGGTGCTGAAGTTTCCGTCGTGGGAATTCCCAGGGATTTACAAGCGCCATGGCGATCCACCGCACGCGCCGTATCTCAAGCGCCTCACGACTGACCCGAAGCGGTTGCAGGCCGACCTGTATCGCGACATCGCGCTTTCGCTCGCGCGGCTCCACGCGACCAGAGACGAACCCGCGGGCGTGACCGCCGATCGATTGTGGCGTCTGGTCGGGCGTTCGGCCGCCCGCGTTTTGGGTGAGGAGCGGTGGCCGGTCGCCACGCTGCGCCAGTGGGGCTACCGGCGGCGCTTCGAGCGCGATCGCAAGAGTCGAGGACTCTAGAGCGGGTGCACTTCGACCTCACCAAGATGAATCCGCTCCTCGACCTTGGCGAAGCCGCGCGCGGCTTCCGGTTCCGGTGACACGAGCGAAACCACAACGCCCACGGCAAAGGCGAGCGGGATGGTGACAAGACCAGGATTGCGCAGCGGGAACCACGCTGAGCTGCGGTGAAGCAGATCGATTTGAATCGTCGGCGAGACGTAGATCAAGATGAGCGCCGAGGCCGTGCCGACGAGAATCGAAAGCTGAGCGGCCCTCGTCGTAAACGGCCGCCAGAAGATTGAGAGGACGAGAGCAGGGAAGTTCGCGCTCGCCGCTATCGCAAAAGCGAGCCCGACCATGTAGGCCACGTTCTGACCTTTGAAGGCGATTCCCAAGACGATCGACAGCACCGCGAGCAGGATCGTCGCGCCTCGTGCCACAACGAGTTGTTCTTTTTCGCTGGCGTGGCCGTGCCGGAAGACGTGAACCCAGACGTCGTGCGAGAGGGCGGCGGCGCCCGCCAGGGTCAGACCCGCAACCACGGCGAGAATGGTCGCAAAGGCGACCGCGGCAATGAAGCCCAGGAACGCTTGTCCTCCGACGACTTCGGCGAGCAGCGGCGCGGCCATGTTGCCGCCGGCATCGACCGAGCGAATCGCCGGTTGGCCGACCAACACCATCGCGCCAAAACCCAGAACAAACGTCAGCAGGTAGAAAACACCGATCGCGCCGGTGGCGTAGGCGACCGAAACGCGAGCGGTCCGCGCATCCGGAACGGTATAGAAGCGCATCAGGATGTGGGGCAGACCAGCGGTGCCGAACATCAGCGCGACGCCGAGCGAAATCGCATCAATGGGATCGGACACCAGTCGCCCTGGGGCCAGCACGCCCTGGCCGTACTGCTCGGCTGCCGCGGCAAACAGCGCGAGCGGGTTGAAGGAGAATCGCACCAGGACGAGCATGGCCAGGAGGAAGGCACCGCTCAGCAGCAACACGGCCTTCACAATCTGAACCCACGTGGTGGCGATCATGCCGCCGAACAGCACATAGGCGAGCATCACCAGACCGACGATCACGACCGCGGCCTCGTAGGTCAAGCCGAACAGCAGGCGGATCAGATTGCCTGCGCCGACCATCTGAGCGATCAAGTAGAAGGCGACCACGGCGAGGCTGCCGGCAGCGGCGGCGACACGGACCGGCGTCTGGCGAAGCCGAAACGCCACGACGTCGGCGAACGTGTAGCGCCCAAGGTTCCGCAACTGCTCGGCGATCAGGCACATGACCACGGGCCAACCCACCAGAAACCCAATCGAGTAGATGAGCCCGTCGAAGCCAGAGAGCGCGACAAGTCCCGCGATGCCGAGAAAGCTGGCGGCGCTCATGTAGTCGCCCGCGAGCGCGAGACCGTTCTGCGCCGCCGTGATCGTGCGCCCGGCTGCGTAGAAATGCTCCGTGCTGCGCGTACGGCGAGCCGCAAACCACGTGATCACCAGTGACAGGCCGATGAAGATGGCAAAGCCTGCCATCGCGACGATATTGGGTTGTCCGGTTTGTGGCATTACCGGCTCCGTCGCGGCGCCCCACGCACGGCGGCGACGGCGGCATCGTAATGAGCGTTCGTCCAGCGCACGTAGATCAAGATGATCGCCCACGCCACGATGATGACCAGCACACCCAGCAGGATGCCGAGGCTGAGTCCAGGCACGACAATCTGACCGAGCAGCGCCTTATTGAACGCGATGAGCAGGATGAAGCCGACGTAAACGACGGTCATCGTCAACGTCAGCGCCACGGCGAGCCGCCAGCGAGCGGCAGCGAGTTGAGCGAGACGATCGTGGACATCGGACATGGAGGCAGATGATAGTTCAAAGTTTCCGCCTGCGCGGCCCAACGGCCGCTTCGGCGAGACCTCGCCGTAGCTCGCTGGCTATTCTTGCGAGCGAAGGCGGGCAAAGTTGACAGCTCATAGTTAAAGTTGAAAGCTACAGCGCCGTTTCAGTTTCAGTTGGCAGTTCGATCGGCAGGAGGGAGTTCCATGAAGCCCGCGCTCACGCTCGTATTGACCCTTTCCGTGGGCGCCTGCTCGGCGAGTGCGGCGGGTCGACGAATTCTTCGATCAGCACTTGCGTCAGAGACGATCAGCGACAAACTAAGGTCGGTCTCGCGCATCGAGCATTCGACTCGCAAGACACCACCCGCACGGGGCACTTTAGGCACCCGCGGCCCGCCGTCGCTCGCACCGATTCCGTGCGAGCTTTGGCGAGGTCTCGCCGAGCGGCCCGCGGCCGCGGAGGCGGACACTTTTGGCACTTGTTAGTGTGCTTCTGCTTATCCGCTTGCTTCAGGTTGACACGATATGTTGTGGTCAGCTCTTGATCGGGAATTGGGGCAAATCGCGGGCACCGCGGATGAGCCGTCCTCGGGTCGGTCCGTGCCTGGTCCCGAAC
>JBOGIV010000214.1:0-8010 GCA_050747925.1 Vicinamibacterales bacterium | reverse complement strand
CAAACTCGCTCACGACCTCGAGGTCGTTGCGCCTCAGCACCGTGATGAAGTGCGACCCGCCGTCGGCGACGTACGCATACGTCTGGGGACCATCGTGTGAAAACCCGATCGAGAACGCGGCTTCGTTGCCACACGCGCGCTTCGGGGTCCACGTCGCCTGTTCTTCAGGGCCGCAGCGCGGGCGCAGGATCCGCTCCATCACGAACTCGCCTTGCTGTCGGAAGACCTGGATGCGAGTGTTGGCGCGTTCCGCGAGGAAGATGTGACCATCGCGCGAGCCCACGATCCCGTGCGGTGTTCGGAACTGCTGCGGTGGTGACGCCGGAACCGTCGTTGCGGCTGGCCCACCAGCAGGCGCGCCGGCTGCTCCGCCTCCTCTTGCGCCAGCCGGCGGGCCCTCAGGACGCTTGCCGTACGCACCCCAGTGACGCAGATACCGGCCCGTCGCTCCATCGAAGACGATGATGCGGCGATTGCCGTAGCCGTCGGCGACGAAGACCTCGTTGTCGGCGGGATCGACCCAGATCTCGGAGGGACGTCCCATCAGCGTTCGGTCATTGCTTCCGCCGGTCTCGTTGTACTTGCCGATGACCATCGCGACCTGGCCAGTGCGGGTGAACTTGACCGTCTGGTGGCTCTCGCGCGCGTTGGTCCAGACGAAGCCGTTGTGATCCACGAACAAGCCATGGATCGTGTTCCAGTTGCCGTCCGGTCCACGCGCGTCCCAGGATTGAAGGAGCTTGCCCTGCGGGTCCCACTCCGAAATCCGGCCACGGCTCGACGTCCACACGTGCCAGCGGGAATCGGCGAAGATGCCGATCACCTGACCCCACGACCAGCCGGCCGGGATCACCGGCCATTTCGGATCGGCTTGAAAGACCGGCACTCCGTTCAGGGCCGAAGCTGGTTGCGCCGCTCTGGTCTGCGTGCTCGCCGTGAACGGAACGAAGCACATGACGACCATCATCACGGCGCGGAGGGACGACCGGTCGAGTCCTCTGATCATCGGCGGCTCCTAGTGAAGCTTCGCCTCAAACCGCCCAGAAGAACACGTCGGCTCCGGCGGATTTGGCTGGTCGAGCATATCCAAAATCGACGAGGCTTGTAACAGCCCGCAGACTGAGGCTGACGAGGCGGCAGAAGCGCACATCATGTTGTTTGCCAAGCACCTTCGCGACGGTATTCGACGCGGGAGAATCAGGTGCACGATCCGGGTCTGGACTCGACCTCACGTCAAGGTGGGGGGGCGGTATCAAATGGACGAAGGCCAGGTCGTCGTCGACTCGATCGCGCCGATTCAGCTTGCCGATATCACTTACGACTTAGCTCGTGAATCGGGCTTTCCAAGCGTGGATCAGCTGCTGCAGACCGACAGACACGGACGCGGGGACAACGTGTATCTGATTCGATTCCACTATCTGCCGGCTGGCGGTTGGGAGCGGGGAGAAGACAGAAGAAAGAAGACAGAAGAAAGAAAGCGACGATGAGATGACCGACCTTTTGATCGACGCTGGGCATCGTCCTGGCGATTCTGGCGGTAGCGGTCGTGTTTCTCATGGTGGTGAAGCCTCGGCTTTGGGCGTGATTCGTGCCGCAAGTTGCGATCGATACCAAGCGATCGCTCTTGTCACGAGAGAGATCAATCACGAGAGAAGCCGTGTTCGTGGTTGTGTGTCTCGTGGTTAGTCCATTCGTGGTTGGTTGTTTTCGTGGTTATCCAGCCTCATTGGTCCCCCTTCGTGGTCGATTCCTGTTCGTGGTTATCTCCGTGACTGGCCCCCTTCGTGGTCGATTCCTGTTCGTGGTTCATAATGAGCTCGTGATCTCGGTTCGACTCGCGAGCGCGGTCTTTGCGATCGCCACCACGGCAGGCGGCGCGCCGTTCGACGCCAGTGGTCAAAACGCGACCGACGAGGCCTACGACGGCCGGTTCACGTTCGTGCGACTGCAGTGGAAGTCGAACTATGGCTTTCAACGCGGAGGGTTTGGCTCGGCGTGGGACCACGACTATCCGCGTGCGGAACGGCACCTTGCCCTCATCATCAAAGAGCTCACGGCGGTCGATATTCAGACCGATCACAGCCTGGTCCTCGCGCTCGACGATCCCGAGCTCTTCAACTACCCGATCGCGTTCATGTGGGAACCGGGCTTCTGGAATCTGACCGATCGAGAGGCCGAGTCGTTCCGCGCGTACCTGGAGAAGGGTGGCTTCGCCGTGTTCGAGGACTTCGACGGCCCGCAGCAATGGGCCCACTTCGAAGGTCAAATGCGCCGCGTGCTACCCGACAGCCGGTTCGTGAAGCTCGACAAGTCCCATCGCATCTTCGACGCGTTCTTCCGCATCAATGACATTGACGCGATCCTGCATCCCATGTACGGCATCCGTCCGAGCTATTACGGGATCTTCGAGGACAACAATCCGGGGAAACGGTTGATGGTCGTGGCGAATTTCGACAATGACATCCCGGAGTATTGGGAGTGGTCCGGCCAGGGATTGTTCCCGTTCGACACGTCGAACGAGGCGTACAAGCTTGGCGTGAACTACTTGATCTATGGATTGACGCACTGACCGCACACCCTTCGACTCGGTCGCGAATGAGTGGCGATAGCGAAGCACCCATCACACGCGTCTCGTCATGGTGGACGGAAGCGCCTCCAGCATTCGGTAGGTCATCGTCAGGGAGCCGACCTGGAGCTGGTCTCCGTCCTTCAGCGGCACCGGTCGCTTCACCTGTTCCCGGTTCACTTGGGTTCCGTTCTTGCTCCCCAGATCCTCGATCGTCGCCTCTCCGTTTGTCACGACGATCCGGGCGTGATGGCGTGAGAGCATGGCTGAATCAATCCGGACGGCGCAATCGCGATCGCGGCCCACCAGATTCGCCCCTTCGGAGAGCAGCCATTCGCGATCCCCCGACACCAGGCGTGCACCTTCTGCTGACGGTGTGGCGACCGTGATCGCCGGACGCGCCTCACCATGGAAGGCATAGCCGAATCGCGGCACGGTCCGGATGTAGCGCGCCGCCCGCGGCACGTCGCCGATAGCGGCGCGAACCTCGGCTACGAGGTTGTGCAAGCTCGCATCCGAGACGAACGTGTCGGGCCACAGCCGCTCGAGCAACTCCGCCTTGGCGATGGCCTCAGGCCGTCGATCGAGCAGCAACTCCAGCAGCTGGAAGGCCTTGGGGGAAAGGGGTATCGCAATCCCATGGCGATACAGCGCACGCCTGCCAGAGTCGAATTCGCACTCTCCAAGAACGACTCGCATAGGAACGGTGAACGAATTAGATTCTCATGAGATTTCCGCGAGGACAACGTGGCCAGGCGGCGCCTAATCTTGGCATCAGGGAGCCCATCATGATCGGACCGCGTCGCATCGCCGTGCTGCTGTTCTGTCTGCCCGCTCTTCTGGGCCAGGAACGACCATCGTCCACCGACCGGGTTGGCGCGAAGATCTGGGTCGGGCGTCATCAAGAGATTGAGGACTACCTGAGGACCGCCGACTGCGTCAGCATGGAGACCTTCGGTCCAAATCGGGCACGCTGCATCCTGCGCCCGGGCGGCCCGGTCGCGCGGATGGCCTGGAAGACGTTGCCGCCGGGCGTCTACCGCGGTTTCCGGGAGAGCTACAAAGCGGAGATTGCGGCCTACGAGCTCGACAAGCTGTTGAAGCTGGACATGGTGCCTCCCTCTGTGGAACGGCAGCTCGAGGGCAAGACGGGTGCGGCCCAACTGTGGGTGGAGAATATCGTCGACCTGAAGGCCAATCCGTCGCCAGGCGCCTCAACGCGCGCCGAGTGGGAAACCCAGCTGGTGCGGATGACAATGTTCGACGACCTGATGGGTAACCGAGACAGAAACCAGGCAAACACTGTCCACGATCGGTCATGGAATCTGATTCTGCTCGATCATTCGCGAGCGTTCCCGGCGAGCGCCGAACTGCCGACCAAGCTGACTCGGATCGACGTAACGCTCTGGAACCAGATTGAAAACCTGACGCGCGCCCAGCTCGACGCCGCGCTGCAGACATGGCTGAGCGCCGACGAGATTCAAGCGGTCCTCGACCGCCGCGAGAAAATGAAGGCCGAGATCAGAGTACTGCCGAAATAGGCATGACGGGTTCGCGGGACCGCCGTTCATACTGGCGATCTGGCTTGATGCTCACGAAGACGCTTTCTCACTACGAGATTCTCGCAGCCATCGGCGAAGGCGGGATGGGTGTTGTTTACCGCGCCGTGGATACCCGTCTTGGTCGACCTGTCGCGGTGAAACTGCTCCGCCGTGACGGAGCGATCAGCGGAGAGAGCCGGAAGCGATTCGTGCATGAGGCGAGAGCCGCTTCCGCCCTGAATCACCCGCACATCATCACGATCTACGACATCGGCCAGGACCGCGGCGTTGATTTCATCGCCATGGAGTACGTCGCCGGCACGTCATTGGCCCACGTGATCGCGAAGGGCAGGCTCAGCATCAACGAGTGCCTGAAGTTCGCGATTCAGATCGCAGACGCGCTCGCGGCGGCACACGCGGCCGGAATCCTCCATCGCGATCTCAAGCCGGCCAACATCATGGTGACCGACCGGGGATCGATCAAGGTGCTGGACTTCGGACTCGCGAAACTCGCAGAGGCCGGCGACTTCGATTCGACCGACGAGCGGCTGTCGACCGACACCGCCAGCGCCGTGAGCCAACCTGAGACCGAGGAAGGCACCATCCTCGGCACGGCCGCCTACATGTCGCCCGAGCAAGCGGAAGGGAAACCGGCGGACGCACGATCCGATGTCTTTTCGTTCGGGGCCGTGCTCTACGAGATGGTCGCCAGCCGGCGCGCATTCAAGGGCGCGACGAAAGTCGCGACGCTCGCCGAGGTCCGGACGGCGGAGCCTGAGCCCCTGACGCGTCTCGTTCCGGGATTGCCACCCGATCTCGAGAGGACCATCACCCGGTGTCTGCGCAAGAGCCCAGAGCGACGTTGGCAGTCGATGGCGGATCTCAAGGTTGCGCTCGAGGACCTGCGGGACGAAGCCGATATCGCTCGACTGCCGCAGCCGGCGATATCAGTGCCGGCTCGCCGATGGACGAGAGGCATGGCGGCCGGACTCGCGATGGCGGTCACCGGCGCGCTTGGGTTTGGCGTGTGGTGGCAGAACACTCGAACGCCACCGCAGCCAGTATCGAAACCGTTTCTGACCAGGCTCACGTCGGACGTGGGCTGGACCGACTATCCGGCGATTTCACTCGACGGCAAGATCCTGGCGTATTCGTCCGACCGGAGCGGCGACGGCAATCTCGACATCTGGGTTCAGCACATTCCAGATGGGTCTCCCGTCAGACTGACGCGCGATCGCGCAGACGAGACCGAGCCGTCGTTCTCGGCCGATGGCAATCGAATTGCCTTTCAGTCGAGCCGGCACGGAGGAGGCATCTATCTCGTCCCGACGTTGGGCGGAGAAGAAAGGCTACTCGCCGCGCGCGCGTTCTCGCCGCGCTTTTCGCCAGACGGAAAGTGGCTCGCCTATGGCGTCGTCGAACAACACGGCAGCCGCATCTATGTCACCCCGGCCGATGGCGGCACTGCCACGCCTATGGCTCCAGGCTTCTATCGCCTGCAAGCCCACGTGTGGGCGCCCGACGGCGGACGTCTGATGTTCTGGGGGCAGCGCGAACGCGACGCGCCGCCGGAACACAACACCGATTGGTATGTGACGGCGATCCCAGGCGGTTCACCGGTCGCGACAGAAGCGCGCAGTGTGCTCCTGGCAGAAGGATTTCAAGCTGTGTAGGGGCTTCCGTTCCCTGATGCGTGGGTCGGTGCCGGCAACCGCATTCTTTTTCACGGCAACGTCGGCGACTCGTCGAACATGTGGCAGGTGCCCCTCGCGCCGGGCAGCTGGCGCGTCAGCGGCGCGGCGCAGAGAGCGACGTTTGGCACAACTGACGAGGCATCGGCTTCGGTGACCGCAGACGGACGGATGGTGTTCATCAGCCGGACGACCGGGTCGGACATCTGGAGCCTGCCGATCGACGCCGACCGCGGCAAAGTGGAGGGCGCGCCGCATCGTGTGACACAGGATGCTGCGGACGATTACGACCCGACGCTGTCGGATGACGGTGCGAGTGTGGTGTTCCGTTCGCGACGAACCGGCCGATTCGCCGTCGTTCTGAAGAAGACCGGGAGCAGCGCCGAAACCGTTTTGACCAGAGCATCAGCGGATCACGATCCAGCGATCAGTCGTGACGGCACGAAGGTCGCCTACTCCCTTCGGCAGGATGGCAAGATCCCGATCTACGTTGTCGCGGCGACTGGCGGAACACCCGAGCGAGTGTGTGACAACTGCGGCGCCGTCAAGGAGTGGTCACCCGGTGGGGATCAGATCCTGTACGTCACCGAGCGCGATCCATCGGGCGTGGGGCTCCTCACGATCGGTCGGTCGCAGAATGACGCATGGTTGAAGCATCCGGTCCACGGCATCTACAGCCCGCGCGTCTCGTCGGATGGAGGCTGGATCGCCTTCAACAGCAGGACCGATAGACAAGCGCCGGCGCGCGTCTTGATCGCGAGAATACGAGGGGCCGTTGTCGCTGGCGAGAACGAATGGATCGAAGTCAGCCCGGATGGGGATGCGCCGAACTGGTCACCGAAAGCGACGCTCTTGTACTTCTGGTCGGATCGCGACGGCTCACCGTGCCTGTGGGCGCAACGCCTCGATTCGACGACCAAGCGGCCGATCGGCACACCGGTGAACATCCAGCATTTCCACAGCCGAGGTCTGTCGTGGAGGAACCTCTACCTCGGCTGGCCGGGGATAGCCGTGGCCCGCGACAAGATCGTGTTCAACCTCGGCGAGCACACTGGCAACGTTTGGTTGACCGAAGTTTCGCGACACCGGGACTGAAGTGCATTGCACGGAACCACCGAACGACTGAAACACGGAAGCGATATTGCCTTCTGTGTTTCCGGGTTTCAGTGATTCCATGTCATGCAGTTGTTCGCATCGGCCTATCGCTTCGCGATGTTCAGCTCCCCAAGCTTCGCAACCATATCGGGCCCGGCCGACGCCGGCTTCACGGCGTTGTCGATGTGGAGGATCTTGCCGTCGGGCGCGATGAAAAACGTCCAGCGTCGCGCGAGTCCCGTCGGGCCCAGCACGCCGTACTTTGTCGCGGCCTCCTTCGACACGTCGCTCAGGATCGGATAGTCCGCTTCGTGCATCTCCGCGAACTTCTTGTTGTCCTCTGGCGTGTCGACGCTGATCATGTAGTACGCGACGTTGTATTGCCGGATTGAGTCGCCGCTCTCACGGAGCGACTTGCATTCGGCCGTTCACCCACCGGTGAAGGCTTTAGGGAACCACGCCAGCACGACGGCCTGCTTGCCTTTCGACTCGGCCAGCGTGTGGGTCTTCCCGTCCGATCCCGGCGCCGAGAAGGCCGGAGCCATGTCACCCACCTTGAGCGCGGCCGGCTCCTGCGCGCGGCCGAGCGTGGTGGAGACGAGGCTCAGGGCCGCTGCGAGGCCGACCTTGAACACCGACTTCATACGCATCAGGTGATCCTCCACAGGGAATCCTAACAGCCTAGACGTCTTGAAGGCCAATCTTGTCGATGGGCAGGTTCTCTCCGATGGCCTTCGAGACGTCTGACCCGCCGGAGGCGGGGCAAAACGATGCTGCCGCCCTAGCGAAGCGAAGCCGCAACTGGGGTGTTGTGCCGAATGAGGCGCAGCTTCGCTAGGGCTATTATCGAAAAGTGAGGGTCCGGATCTGGCGGGGATTGGCCATATCGGCCGTCGTACTGGCCGCCCTGGCCGCAACTGGCCTCCTGGTTCTCCATAGCTCGTGGGCTAGGGGCCGGGCGCTGGCCTGGGCGACCAACTTGCTGGATGCGCGCTATCGACTGGTCCTCTCCGCTCGGGACCTCAGCTACAACGCGCTGACCCTTCACGTCGCCGTCAACGACGTTCGGCTTGCGGCGCGCGGTCATGAAGACGCACCGTTCTTCACGGCCAAGCGC
>JBOGIV010000213.1:0-21702 GCA_050747925.1 Vicinamibacterales bacterium | reverse complement strand
CTCCAGGGCTGGTACGAAGGTCTTATCGGCAACGAGGCGGATTTCCGCCATATCCCCGCCGCCGAGCTGCCCCGCGCTAATGGGGTATTTGCGGACCGGCGCTTCCTTCGAGCTCAACGGAACCATCGCGAGCGTCTGATCGCCAAGCTGAACCATGACTAGTTGAGCCGAGTTCGGAGCGCTCGCAGGATTGTCGACCTGAAGAAACAGCGTCACGTCGCGTTTGGGATTACGGAACGCGATCGAGGCTTCCTTCCTGGTCCACTGCCACTCGGTGCGGCTGGCCCCTTCGGCCACGACTTCTGACGGATGCCAGCCATCCTTGAAGATCAAAAAGATGTTTTCGGTTTGCGGGAGCAGCTCGAAATCCACGACCGTGTACGAGCGATCCCCACGATCCGGATTCGACAGCTTGAGCCGATCGTTCGATCCCGGCGTGTAGAGGCCCGCGACGATCTTTGCCGCGCCCACGTACGGATAGCTCGGCACGAACATCGTGCGCGAATACTCGACGGTCTGACCCGGCTTCCACTCCGCGGTCGGCGTGGGTGGATCGTGATCGTCGGTCCACATCATTTCCTCGTCCGCGTCCAGAAAGTGGACAAACACGCGCCGCGCACCAAATGCGGGCGCGTTGCCCGCGACGATGAACTTGTAGGAGACCTCGACGGGACTCCCGAGCGCCACTCTGTTGCGAGAGAGCGACACCTGCACCTCACCGACCGCGGGTGCCGTGTCTTCTGTGCGGCCGCAACCCGCCATCAGGGCGCCCGCAGTGCTAAGCGCCGCGACGAACATCACTCCTCTAGGCATGGCCCTCCGTTGCATGACATGACGAACGAGAATATCATGCGCCCAATCCGATGGACACACCGCGCGACGCGCTTGGCATGGTCGAAACGCTGGGCTTTATCGGGTCGGTTGAGGCCGCCGACGCCATGGTCAAAGCCGCGAACGTGAACCTGATCGGATCGGAGTACATCGGCGCTGGGTACGTCACCGTACTGGTGCGTGGTGATGTCGGCGCGGTGAAGGCCGCGACCGACGCTGGCGCCGCCGCCGCGCGGCGCGTCGGCGAGCTCATCTCCGTCCACGTGATTCCTCGTCCGCACGCCGAGGTCGAGCGAATTCTGCCGAAAGGGTGAGCGGACGGGTGGCCACCCAAGCCCCGGCACAGGCCGACAAAGACCTCGCTTCGATCAGCGAAGCCCGCGCCCTTGCGCGCCGCGCCAAGCAAGCGCAGACCGCTCTCGCTGAGTTTTCACAACCACAAATCGACGGCATTGTGGACGCGATGGCCGCCGCGGTGACGCCGCAGGCTGAGCCGCTCGCGCGCCTGGCGGTCGAAGAGACCGGCTACGGCGTCGTCGCCGACAAGGTCCAGAAGAATCTGTTTTCGTCGCGCCAGGTCTACGAATTCATCAAGCCGATGAAGACGGTTGGCGTCGTGAACCGCCTCGAGGATCGGAAGGTGATCGAGATTGCTGAGCCGTTCGGAGTGGTGGCCGCGATCGTGCCGTCAACCAATCCGACGTCGACGGCGATCTACAAGATCCTGATCTCCCTCAAGGCGCGCTGCGCCGTCGTCCTCAGCCCGCACCCGGCGGCGGCCCGCTGCATCACGCGTGTCGCGGAGATCATGAATGAGGCGGCGCGCGGAGCCGGCATGCCTGAGGGCGGCATTGGGTGGATGTCGACCGTGACGCTCGAGGGCACGCAAGAGCTGATGAAAGCGCGCGAGGTCTCGGTGATTCTCGCGACCGGCGGCATGGGACTGGTTCGCGCGGCTTATAGCGCGGGCAAGCCGGCATACGGCGTGGGGCCCGGCAACGCGCCCTGCTACATCGAATCGAGCGCGGACATCAAGAAAGCGGCCAGCGACATCATCCTCGGAAAGTCGTTCGACAACGGCGTCCTGTGCTCCTCACCTAATTCGGTGGTCGTCGACGAAGCAGTGGAGCCCGAAGTTCGGCGTCAGTTCATAGCCCACGGCGGCTATTTCATGACGCCGTCCGAGGCCGACGCGCTCGCCAAGGCTCTGGTCTCACCTCAACGCTTGCCCAATCCCGCCCTCGTCGGAAAGTCGGCGACCCATCTCGCTGAAAAGGTCGGCATCAAGGCGCCGGCGGGGACTCGCGCGCTGCTCGCCGAGCTCAAGGGCGTCGGCCGCGACTTCCCGCTGTCGATCGAAAAGCTCTGCCCCGTCCTCTCCTATTACATCGTCAAGGACTGGCGCGACGGGTGTGAGCGTTGCAAGGAGATCCTCCGATATGGCGGTATGGGCCACACCATGTCGATCCATTCGCAGAACGAACAGGTGATCTTGGAGTTTGGGCTGCACAAGCCTGCCTATCGCATCTGCGTCAATACGCCGACCACACACGGGTCCATCGGCCTCACGACCGGCCTCGACCCGGCGATGACGCTTGGGTGTGGGGGATTTGGGGGCAACATCACCTCGGACAACATCTCGCCAAAGCACCTGCTAAATATCAAGAGAGTCGCGTACGAATTGAGGCCCGCGGTTAGGCCGGGTGGGCCGGGTACGCCCGGTGGGTCTGGTGGGTCGGGCGAGCTGAGTGTGCGGAGCGTTTCCCTACCGAAGCCTCCCGCGGCGCCTAAGCCTGAACCGATTGCCGCCGACGGGCTCACCAGTCGAATCGATCGCTTTCTCGCAACGCGCGGATTGGCATCGCCTTCCCCACCCGGCCTACCCGGCCCATCTGGCCTACCCGGCCCACTCGGCCCACTCGGCCCAGAAAATTTCGTCTGCGAAGAGGACGTCCGCCTGGCAGTGAAGGAGGGCCGGAAGATTCTGATCGGCGAGCGCACCATCATCACGCCGGCAGCGCGTGATACTGGTGAGGCTGCGAAGGTTTTCATTCATGCGGGCTGGCCCGCCTAAACACTTGATTCGCAGTCAGTTGACCCTGAATTTCAGCGCGTGCTAACCTCGACACTCTTCTGTCCGCGGAATCGCATGCTGGGCCAGAGTCGCCTCCCACTCGTGCTTCTTGGCGCTGCGTTGTTTGCAGCCAGCTGCGCGTCTGGTACGCGCGCGACCGCGCGCGTCGAACCGGTCACCCCACCCGCTCCCTCTCCTCCTTTGACCGTGCAGCAGCTGCCCGACCGAGTGGCGGTGCTTATCGAGGAGTCTGATCGACACTTCACTGCCGGCCAGCGCGACCTGGAACTGGGGCACCTCGAACGCGCGAAGACGGAGTTCGATCTCGCGCTCGACCTTCTGCTGGAATCCCCCGACGGCGCACGCACCGACCCCCGGCTTCGCGAGCACTTCGATCGGCTGGTCGATCGCATCAGCGTCCTGGAGCAAGCCGCCCTCGCCGCGGGCGACGGCTTCACGGAAACCAAGTCCGAACCAGCCACGATCGACACCCTGCTGGCGATCGAGCCCGTCGAGGCGCCGGCGCCCACCCCCGGCACCACCCAAGCCGTGGCGGCTGACCTCGAAGCGACCCCTCACGACATCCCGATTCCTTCGAATACCCGGGTCCTCCGATATGTCGAGCTCTTCAAGGGCCGTCTCAAAGAGTTCCTGGAGGAAGGCCTGTCGCGGGGAGCGCAGTACCTCCCGATGATCCAGAGCGTGTTCAGAGCCGAGGGGCTCCCGCTCGACTTGGCCTACGTGCCTCTGGTCGAAAGCGCCTTCAAGTCGTCGGCCCTCTCGCGGGCCAAGGCGCGTGGCATGTGGCAATTCATGAGAGGCACGGCCGTCGAGAACGGACTGAGCTCGGACTGGTATCTCGATGAGCGTGCCGACCCGATCAAAGCGACCGTGGCCGCGGCGAAGTATTGGAAAAGCCTGTTTGGGATGTTCGAGGACTGGCACCTGGCCATGGCGTCCTACAACGGGGGGCCCGGACGAGTGCAACGGGCGATCAAGCGGAGCCGCAAAACTGATTTCTGGACGTTGACATCGACGAACCGCTTTCTCCCTCGTGAGACGAGGAACTACGTGCCGATGATCCTTGCGGCCGTCATCATCGCCAAAAACCCGGCTCAGTACGGCTTCGACGTGGTGCCGATGGAGCCGGCCCTTAGCGAAACCGTGATGTTGCCCGCCGCGCTCGATCTCCGCCGCGTCGCGGAATGGTCTGGCGCGTCGATGGACGACATTCAGAGCTTGAATCCGGAGTATCGCCGCTGGACGACCCCGATTCGGGCCGGCGAGTATCCGCTCCGAGTCCCCGTCGGAACTGCCGATCGGGTCCGCGAAGGCCTTGCCGCAACGGCGCCAGGTCAGCTGAGCGCGCTGCAGTGGTACACCGTGAAAAAGGGCGACTCGATCTCGACGATCGCCAAGAAGCACGGAGTGAGTCGCTCGGATCTCGCAGAGGCCAACTATCTGCGCCTCGCCGCGCGCGTCTCCACCGGTCAACGACTGCTGATTCCACGAATGCCATCGGCTGCCCTCCTGGCCCGAGCTTCGTCGGCGACGGCCGAAACCGAAGCGGCCACGGCCGAAGCTGCGCCGGCCACCGCAGACGAGCCGACTCGCCTCGTCTATCGCGTGCGAGCTGGAGACACGCTGTCATCCATCGCCAGACGCCATGGAACGACCGTCGAACAGCTCAAGGCGTGGAACAAGATGCGCGACACGCGGCTCAATATCGGCGACCGGCTCGTGATTCAGTCGTCGAAGGCGACCAACGCCCAGCAGGATTAGCTCTCTTCCCTTCTTCGAACCTCTCAGAAAACACGACGCTTCCTCGGCCAGCGACGCGCAGTTTCTTCATCGCGTGTGATCTCGCGCTGTGTCTTGTCTGTGCGAAGGGGTCCCAAGCGCTGCGGCACTCAGCTTGCACAAAGCACCCTCGTGCTCGCTCGTTTGCAGAGTGCGGCCGTCATCGGCATCGACGCTACACGTGTCAACGTCGAGGTTGACGTCAGCTTCGGCCTCCCGCATTTCCACCTCGTTGGACTCCCCGACGCAAGCGTACGCGAGAGCCGGGAGCGCGTTCGCGCCGCCATTCGAAACTCCGGCTTCGAGTTTCCCTGTCATCGCATCACGATCAACCTCGCACCGGCCGACGTGAGAAAGGCCGGCTCCGCCTTCGATCTGCCGATCGCTCTTGGAGTTCTTGCGGCCAGCGGAGCGATTCGACAGCGCGATATCGATGGAATCGTTCACGTGGGCGAGCTGTCGCTCGATGGGACGATCCATCCGGCGCGAGGGGTCCTGCCCATCGCAGCGGCAGCACGGCGCGAAGGGGCCATTGCGCTCCTTCTTCCCGCCGCCAACCTGGCCGAGGCCTCGGTGGTGAGCGGTCTTCGGCTACTGCCCGTACAGACATTGGCGGAAGCCGTGAATCGCATGAACCAATCCTCCGAGCAGTGGCCGTCGTCCCCAGCGGCTCTTTCCTGGCAGAGGACCACGACGGCTGATCCCGCGTTGGACCTCGCGGAGCTGCATGGCCAGGCCTTTGCCAGACGAGCGTTGGAGGTCGCTGCCGCGGGAGGCCACAACCTGCTGATGATCGGACCGCCCGGCGCCGGCAAGACGATGTTGGCGAGGCGACTGCCGGGGATTTTGCCGCCGCTGAGCTTCGATGAGGCGCTCGAGGCGACCGCCATTCATTCCGTCGCTGGCACGCTTCCTCCCGGCACCGGGCTGCTGACCGAACGGCCCTTCCGTGCGCCGCACCATACCATCTCGGACGCCGCCCTCGTCGGTGGAGGCACGGTTCCGAGGCCGGGTGAGGTGAGTCTGGCGCACAACGGCGTGCTGTTTCTGGATGAGATGCCGGAGTTCGACCGCAAGGTGCTCGAGGCGCTGCGCCAACCGATCGAGGAGGGGCGCATCATCGTCTCGCGAGCCGTGCGATCGGTGAATTTTCCCGCGCGCTTCGTTCTGGTCGCGGCGATGAATCCGTGCCCGTGTGGCTATCACGGCGACGCTCGGCGCTTGTGTCGCTGCACGCCGCAACAAACGGCGCGCTACCACGGCCGGCTCTCGGGTCCGCTTAAAGATCGTCTCGACCTCGTCGTCGAAGTGCCGGCTGTGCCCGTGCGAACGCTGACCGATGCTGTGCCCGGCGAATCGTCTGCCGACGTCCGCGCCCGAGTCTTGAGCGCACGCGAGCGACAGTTGGCTCGTAATGTCGGGCGCCACGGCTCGCGCCTCCTGAACATGGGGCTGACCGGACGCGATCTCAAGACGCACGCGGCTCTGGATGCGGCCGGGCGGCGGCTCCTCGAGCGATCGGCGGAGCGCTTGAACCTGTCCGCTCGCGGTTTCCACCGAATCCTGCGCGTTTCAAGGACCGTGGCCGACCTTGCCGGCAGCGACCATGTCGCGACCGATCACCTGGCGGAGGCGCTGCAGTACCGCTTCGTGGCGCCAGAACTGCCGAGTTGACTGAGCGAGGCGGACTACACGAATCTGTAGCGCGATGCCGGCCGACTCGATTGCGGCGAGCCTTCCTGACGTCTTCAACGCCGCAACCCATTTTGTTGACCGCAATATTCTCGAGGGTCGCGGCAGCAACATCGCCCTCGAATGTGGCGACCGCCATATCTCGTATCGAGCGCTTCTCGAAGGTGTCAACCGCTGTGGCCACGCATTGCGGCAGGCTCTGGACGTCCGTCACGAAGAGCGCGTCGCCCTGCTCCTCTTGGATTCGCCGGAGTTCGCCTTTGCATTTTTTGGCGCGATCAAGATTGGTGCGGTCGCTGTTCCGATCAACACGCTGTGGCGCGCCGCGGATTATCAGTTCGCCCTCAACGACACCCGGGCGCGCGTGCTGATCGTGTCCGACGCGCTCCTGCCTGAGGTTCAGCGCATCCCGCGCGAACGACTGCCGCATCTCGTGCATCTCATCGTCGTTGGCCACACGCCGCCAGGTGTGCGGGCGTTCGACGATCTGCTCGCCGAAGGCTCAGACGATCTGCAAGCCGCAGCGACGCACAAGGACGAGCCGGCATTTTGGCTCTACTCCTCTGGCAGCACCGGCGCCCCCAAGGGTTGCGTCCATCTGCAGCACGACATGGTGGTGTGTGCCGAAAACTACGCCCGCGGCGTGCTCGGCATGAACGAGCGCGATCGCTGCTACAGCGTGCCAAAGTTGTTCTTTGCGTATGGGCTCGGCAACGGCCTCTACATGCCCTTCTCGGTCGGCGCGACCTCGATCGTGTCGCCCAGCCCTCCGGCGCCCGCGACGGTATATGGGCTGATCGAAACGCACCGTCCGACGCTGTTCTTTTCAGTGCCGACCAGCTTTGCGATGCTGCTGGCGCACCAACGGCCAGGCCCCGACTTTGATCTGTCGAGCGTGCGCCTGGGCATTTCCGCCGGCGAGGCGCTGCCGTCCGCGCTCTTCGAGCGGTTCAAGAAACGATTCGGCGTCGAGATCCTCGACGGCATTGGCTCCACCGAGACCTTGCACATGTTCATCTCGAATCGCCCAGGAGAGGCGCGGCCAGGGTCGAGCGGGCGACTGGTCCCTGGATACCGCGCGCGACTGCTCGACGAGAATGGCCAGCCCGTTCCGACCGGTGAGATGGGGAACCTCTTCGTCAGCGGTGATTCGATCTGCTCTCTGTACTGGAACCGTCACCAGAGAACGAAAGACACGATTGAAGGCCACTGGATTCGAACGGGAGACAAGTATACCGAGGATACCGACGGCTATTTCTGGTATGCCGGCCGATCGGACGACATGCTCAAGGTCGGCGGGCAGTGGGTCAGCCCGACCGAAGTCGAGCACGCATTGGCCGCTCACGACGCCGTTCAAGAATGCGCGGTGGCGGCGCGCGAGGATGCCGACCGCTTGATCAAACCGTGTGCGTTCGTCGTACTGCGGTCGGGATTTGACGGCGGCGCGGAGATGGCCGACCAGCTCGACACGTTCATGAGGGCCAAACTCCCGGACTACAAGCGGCCCCGGTGGTTCGAGTTCGTGAAGGATCTACCAAAGACACCAACTGGAAAAATCCAGCGTTTCAAGCTTCGCCAACACTCGGAGACCGACTCCTGACCGCCGGACTGTGATCTCGTGTTCTCCGGGTCTCCTACCCGATCAAAGGGCGAAGATCGCGCCCTACTACAAATAACCGTTTCGGAATCGGCATGACCCTGTGCTAGCCTCGTGAGCTTGCGAGCGGCCCCCCCAAGGAGGCTGACCAGCGCGTCCAAGACTGATGCCGTCCCCCCGCTACACGATCGTGATCGCCGACAGGCAAACCGGCGTCGTCCGCCGCTTTACCATCGGCCTCCGGTCGGCGATGTCTGTCGTCGGTTTCGTGTTCAGCATCCCCGTCTTGATTGGTATGGGTGCGGCCTGGAAAGCTCGGGCCGACGTTGCCGATCTCTTTACCGCTCAGGCCACTCTCGAGCTGGAGAACGCCAACTTCCGCGGCGCCACCGAAGCGCTCACCGATCAGATCATGGCGCTGCAGACGACCATTTCGGATCTGGGCGCCAATGCGGCCCTCGATCCGTCACTGCAGTCGTCGATGGACCAATTGCCCGCGATCGTGAAGAGCCGTGCAATGGGTGGAGCCAGCACCGGGGCGACCCTGGCCACCGCGCCGCTTGGTTTGAGTTCCCCCGAAACGACGTTTGGTCTCCTCAGAGATCTGTTGTCCGGGCTCGAGGGACGCCTGAAGCTCGTCAGGTCTGACGTCGACCGGCGCAATGAGCTGGCGGCGGCGACACCATCAATCTGGCCCGCTCAGGGTTGGTTGTCATCGGGCGTTGGCGCGCGTCAGGACCCGTTCACCGGCCTCCGGGACGTGCACGAGGGCCTGGACATCTCAGCCGATCGCGGCGCGCCCGTCTTTGCCACGGCCAATGGGACGGTGGCGACCGCCGCGAGCTACGGGGCGTACGGCAACCTGATCGTTCTCGATCACGGCTACGGTCTCGAGACGCGGTACGGCCACTTGTCCGCATTTCGCGTGACGGCTGGACAAGAGGTTCGACGAGGCGAGCAGATCGGCATCGTGGGATCGACGGGCCGCGCGACCAGTCCGCACCTCCATTACGAAGTCCGGGTCAACGGTCGGATCCTCAATCCGCTGCCGCTCCTGACCAATCCGCGGCGCAGCAACGCGAACTGACTCCTACGAGCGGCCGCAGGCCGCGAGCCCACGGCGCGAACAACGTGAGCGCCGCACCCCGAGGCGGCCGGTCCGCCGAGGCCCGAGTCGCGTCGAGCTATAATCGTCGGATAGCCGTGACGGCTTCCTCCCTGCATGCTTGGTCAGATCCTCACCAAAGTTCTCGGCACACAAAACGAGCGTGAGCTGAAACGTCTGCGTCCGCGTGTCGGCCAGATCAACGAGTTCGAGCCGCGGATCAAGGCGCTCAGCGACGAGCAGCTGCGACAGAAGACCACCGAATTCCGCGAGCGGTTCGCGAAGGGCGAGACAATCGAGCATCTGTTGCCCGAGGTCTTCGCGGTCGTACGCGAAGCGGGACGTAGGGTGCTGTATATGCGGCACTATGATGTCCAGTTGGTCGGCGGCATGGCGCTGCACAGCGGCACGATCGCCGAGATGAAGACCGGCGAAGGCAAGACGCTGGTGGCGACCCTACCGGCCTATCTCAACGCCCTCGAAGGCAAGGGCGTGCACGTCGTCACCGTCAACGATTACCTGGCCAGACGCGACTCGGAGTGGATGGGCCGGCTGTATCGATTCCTTGGCATGAGCGTCGGCGTGATCCAGCACGAGCTCAACGATCAGCAGCGGCAGGCGGCCTACGGCTGCGACATCACCTACGGGACCAACAACGAGTTCGGCTTCGACTATCTCCGCGACAACATGAAGTTCGATCTCGCCGCCATGGTCCAGCGCGGCCACCGCTTCGCGATCGTGGACGAGGTCGACAGCATCCTGATCGACGAGGCGCGGACCCCGCTGATCATTTCGGGACCGGCCGAAGAATCGACCGACCTCTATTACGAAGTCGATCGCATCATCCCGAAACTGAAGCGGGGCGAGGTGCATCAGGGCCAGGTCAAGGGTGAAGATCGCGATCGGCTCGAGGCGTCAGGCGACTACGTCGTCGACGAGAAGAACAAGACGGCGACGCTCACCGAGAGCGGAATGGCCAAGTCCGAGCAGCTCCTGGCGCACCGGCTGCAGCCTGGCGGCCTCTACGACCCCGCCAACATGCCGCTGCTCCACCACGTGCAGCAGGCGCTTCGCGCGCACGTCCACTACCAGCGCGACGTGCAGTACATGATCAAGGACGGCGGAGTGGTGATCGTTGACGAGTTCACCGGCCGTCTGATGCCAGGCCGGCGCTGGAGCGACGGGCTCCATCAGGCCGTCGAGGCCAAGGAAGGCGTCAAGATCGAACGCGAGAACCAGACGCTCGCCACGATCACCTTCCAGAACTACTTCCGCAAATACAAGAAGCTGTCGGGCATGACCGGCACGGCCGAAACCGAGGCGCCGGAGTTTGCCAAGATCTACAATCTCGACGTGATGGTGATTCCGACCAACAAGACGTTGGTTCGACTCGAAGAGCCCGACCTCGTCTATCGCACCGAGGCCGAGAAATGGAGCGCGATCGTCGACGACATCATCGCGCACCAGGAGTCGGGCCGTCCCACGCTGGTCGGTACCGTCTCGATTGAGAAATCGGAGCGGCTCTCGAGCATGCTGAAGCGCAAGGGCATCAAGCACGTGGTGCTGAACGCGAAGTATCACGCGCAGGAAGCCGAAATCGTCGCGCAGGCGGGCCGCAAGGCGAACGTGACCATCGCGACCAACATGGCCGGCCGCGGCACCGACATTTTGCTCGGTGGCAACCCCGAGCACATGGCCCGTCAGCAGTGCCTCAACGAAGAGGTGGCCGAAAAGCTCGCTAAGGGCGAGGAGAAATTCGTCGACGATGAGGAGTTCGTGTACTTCTTCATGGTCGACAGCTTCTATCGCGTGAAGCGCGGCGATTGGGAGCGGATCTTCGGCCACTTCAAGAACCAGTGCGACGAGGATCACAACGCCGTGGTCTCCTTGGGTGGTCTCCATATCGTGGGGACCGAGAGACACGAGGCGCGTCGCATCGACAACCAGTTGCGCGGTCGCGCCGGCCGTCAGGGTGACCCGGGTTCATCGCGCTTCTTCCTGTCGCTCGAAGACGATCTGATGCGAATCTTCGGCTCGGACCGCATCTCCGGGTTGATGCAGCGGTTGGGGATGGAAGAGGGTGTGCCGATTGAACACGGCATGGTCACCCGCGCGATTGAACGCGCGCAGAAACAGGTGGAGGCGCAAAACTTCTCCGTCCGCAAGCACCTTCTCGAATACGACGACGTGATGAACAAGCAGCGTGAGAGCGTCTACACGCTGCGCCGCGAGATCCTGGAGGGCAAGGTTCACCTCAGCGAAGAGGAGCAGACCGACCTCCGCGGCTATGTCATGGCGACGGCCGAGGATCTGCTCGACGACAAGGTCGATCTCTTCGCGGGCAAGGAGATGGACGTCGAGCAATGGGACATCCCCGCTCTTCAACGTGAGCTCTCACAGCTCTTCGCCCTCGAGGAGAAGGACTTCAAGAAGATCGACACCGACTCACTCGGCGGCGACGAGCTCCGTGACGAGCTCTGGACGCTGGTCAAGGCGAAGTACGAAGAGAAGGAGCGAGTTGTCCCGCGCGAGATCCTCACGCGCGTCGAGCGCGATCTGATGCTCCAGATCGTCGATCAGCAGTGGAAGGACCACCTCTACTCGCTCGACCACCTCAAAGAAGGCATCGGCCTGCGCGGCTACGGCCAGCGCGACCCTCTCGTCGAGTACAAGAAGGAAAGCTTCGCCCTCTTCCAGGACATGCGGCGGCGGATCGAGGAAGAGGTCGTCCGCTATCTGTGGTGGCTCAAGCCGGTTCTGGAGCGCGAGGGCGAACCGGCTGTGGCGATGCCCGCGCGATCGTCGCCACGACGGCCGGCGGCGCTCAGTTACAACAACCCCTCATCGCAGCCGGCGTCGATTTTTGGGGCAAAGGCCGGCGCCGGATCGGCGGCAGCCGTCGCCGATGCGATGCCGCGGGATCGGGCGCCGGCGCGTGTGGGCGGTGACGATGCGCCCATCAAGACGGTGAAGCGTGAGGAGCCGAAGATTGGCCGCAACGATCCGTGCTGGTGCGGCAGCGGCAAGAAGTTCAAGAAATGCCATGGAGCGTGACTGGTGACGCTGATGCCGCACATTAAAGAGAGCGAGCTCACTTCGACGAACATCAGCGTCGGCCTGCGAACGGCGCTCACCTTCGACGACATCTCGCTCGTCCCCCGTTACTCCAACGTGCTCCCAGCCAACGTCGACGTCAGCACGCGGCTTACCCGCAACATCACACTCAACGTGCCGCTGTTGAGCGCGGCCATGGACACGGTCACCGAGTCCGAAATGGCGATCGCGATGGCTCAGCAGGGCGCGCTCGGGGTGATTCACAAGAACCAGCCGATCGAGGATCAGGCCTCGGAAGTCGACCGCGTCAAACGATCCGAGAGCGGCATGATCGTGAATCCGATCACCGTGGCGCCCACGGCGCGGATTCATGAAGCGTTGGAGTTGATGCGGAAGTACCGGATCTCGGGCGTCCCGATTACAGAGGGTGGGAGCAAAGAAGGCCGGCTCGTCGGCATTTTGACGAATCGCGACTTGCGCTTCGAAACCAACATCGACCGGCCGGTCTCGGATGTGATGACGAAGGATCGGCTGATCACCGTGCCCGTCGGCACGACCCTGGATCAAGCCCGAGAAATCCTCCATAAGGCGAAAGTCGAAAAGCTGCTGGTCGTCGATCACAACTTCAGGCTCAGGGGCCTCATCACCGTCAAAGACATTCAGAAGGCGATCAACTATCCCAACGCCTGCAAAGATTCCCTTGGACGCTTGCGCACGGGGGCCGCGGTCGGCATCGCTCGCGATACGCTCGAGCGCGCGCACGCACTGGTCGCGGCGCACGTCGATGCGCTCGTCGTGGATACGGCTCACGGCCACTCGCAAGGCGTGCTCGAAGTGGTGCGATCGCTTCGCAAGGCGTTCCCGGAGATCGACCTCATTGCCGGTAACGTCGCGACGGCGGCGGCGACCGATGCGCTAATCGGCGTGGGCGTTGACGCGGTCAAGGTCGGCATTGGCGCCGGTTCCATCTGCACCACACGCATCGTCGCTGGCATCGGCGTCCCGATGATCTCGGCTGTGGCCGAATGCGCGGCAGCGGCCAAGCGCCATCACATTCCGGTGATCGCCGACGGCGGCATTCGATTCTCGGGCGACGTGGTCAAAGCGCTGGCCGTCGGCGCCGACTGCGTGATGATCGGCAACCTCTTCGCGGGCACCGATGAGAGCCCCGGCGAGCTGATCCTCTACCAGGGCCGGACGTTCAAGGAATACCGAGGGATGGGGTCGATCGGCGCGATGCGTCGCGGCAGCCGCGATCGCTATTTCCAGGACGATTTCGAGCTCGAGAGCGGCACCAGCCCCGCTGGAAAAGGGACCTCAGAGAAGCTGGTGCCGGAAGGCATCGAAGGCCGCGTGCAGCACAAGGGCAGCATGGCGATGGTCGTTCACCAGCTCGTCGGTGGACTGCGAGCCGGAATGGGCTACTGCGGCGCGCCGACCATTGCGGCGCTTCAGCGCGACGCCGAGATCGTGCGCATCACCAACGCCGGCTTCCGTGAGAGTCACGTCCATGACGTGACCATCACGAAAGAGGCGCCGAACTATCGCGTCGAATAAGCCGCTTACTTCTTGGCCTTGACCGTGACGCGCACTTCAGCCGCGTGCATGCCCGCCTGGTGATAGCTGACGGCCACTCGATCGCCGACGCCAACGAGATCGGTAAACGCGACTTTCCCACCCGCCGCCGCGGTCGCTGTGCCGGCGCCCTGACCCACGACCTTGGTGTTGGAGTCGATCGCGAAGGTCTGCGATCCGCTCGCCGCGCTGATCGTCATGGAGTTGGCGGTCACTGCCGATACGGTGCCGGTTGAGTTCATCGTCGGCGCCGCCATTGCGCCGCCGGCTGCGGGCACCGATGCGACGGCGCGCACGCGCGTGGCGTGATTCATCGTCCCCATCGTCGTGTACGTGACCTCGACGTTCTGGCCGGCTTTCACGAGGTCGGTGATCTTCGGACCCGGAGTGCCCGCCGCTTCGGCTTTGCGGTCGGCGGTTCCAGCGCCGCGCATCTCGACGACGGTCTTCGCGTCGACTGTGAACGTCATGTCCTTGCCCGCGACGCTCACCGTGATCGAGCTTCCGCTTACTGTGCTGACCGTCCCCGTTGCGGTTTGGCTCTGGGCCGCTGCCCAAGTCGGGAACCCGACAGCAAGAAGCAATGCAATCGAAACAACACCCACGACGCGACTCATATCAGCCTCCTTGATTGGCCTCGGTCGATGCCCGCCGGCAAATCTTGATTCCGTTAATCCTACTGCGACTGTCTCTGGGTGCAACGCGTTCTCGAAGTGTGAAGCATAACGATCCTCGAGACTTGTAACAGTCTGTGCGAAAAAGGCACAGCCGCCCAGGTCGCACACCGTCCGTCCATCGAGTATTCCGCGAAAAGCCCACGGTTTCGGCCTGTTTTCGACATTCTCCGTGTCACAGGGCGTGGCGCTCGCCTTGCTCCTGTGAGGGCGAATCATATGCGCCCGAACTACTTCCACTCAACCGGCCGGCTTTGGAGCCGTCTCGTCAGGCTGGTGGTCGTGTTGGCGATCGTGGCTTTTGGCGCGGCTCGGCCAGCGTTTGCGACGCTGACCGTGCCGATGCGGTTCGAACGACTCGTCGGCGATGCGTCGGCGATCTTCCGCGGTGAGGTGGTCGACGTTCGTTCGGAGTGGCGGCAGATGCGCGGCGAATCGGTGATCGTCACGGTGATTCAGTTCAGGGTTGAGCGGGTGCTCAAAGGACACGTCTCGGCCCTGCAGACCCTGGAGATCCTCGGCGGCGCCATCGGTGATACGACGATGGCCGTACCAGGAATGCCGCAGTTCAGCGTCGGCGATCGCGATCTTCTCTGCCTCGAGCGCGCAGGCGCGCTCTTTCCAGTGCTTGGCGCTTCGCAAGGTCGCTTCCGCGTCCTCACCGATCGACGCGGGCACGATCGCGTCGTGTTCAGCGACGGCCGGCCCGTTGGTGGAGTGATGGAGATCGGTCGCGCGGCGGTCGTGGTGAGCTCGACGCCCGTTGCACCGATGACGCTCTCGGGATTTGAGTCCACGATCGAAGAGGAGCTGGCCCGTGCTCGCCGCTAAGCGCCGACTTCTCGCCTCCGCAGCCGCTGTCGTCACCGCGGTCGTGTTTGGTGGTCCTCTCGCTGGTTATTACTTTGAGAGCATCGTGGCCTGGAGCGGTCCTGTCACGATGCAACTGCAATTGGGGCCGAGCGGTCAGCTGCTGGATGGATCGGCCGACTGGGATCAGAGCGCCGTCGACGCGCTCGAGCTCTGGAATCGACACCTCAAGGCGCCAGTGCAATTCAAGTTCGTGCGGAATTCCCCTGCGCCAATCAAAAAGAACGACAAGACCAACAACGTCTTCTTCGCCGACGATGTCTTTGGTGAGCCCTTCCCCGCCACTATCGCGGCGGTCACATTGCTGCGTTGGACGGGCTCGAAGATGTCGGACGCCGACGTCGTCTTCAATCGCGCCCACGCCTACAACGCCTATCGCGGACCGAATCGCGGCAGCGTCCTCGACTTCCGCCGCGTCGCCCTTCACGAGTTCGGACACGTGCTCGGGCTGAATCACCCAGACCTCGCGGGACAAGCGGTGACCGCGATCATGAACAGCTTCGTCGGCGACACCGAGGAACCGCAGCCCGACGATGTCGCGGGCGTCGAGTCGATCTACGGGAAGGTCGAAGCCCGATCGACGGGTTCGCGCCTGACTGCGATGGCCGGCGTGGAGCACGCTGGCCTGATGAGCTTTCCGGCGCGAGAAGACATCGCGACGTTTGGCGCTGCGCTCGAGGCAAAATTCCGTGAGGAGCTGCGACGTCCGGCGGCAGTCACGTTCGTGGATGCTGAGAGCGTGGCGGTCTGGACGCAAGAGTACGTCCGGTACCGCGTTCAGGAATGCTCACATCCGGACGCGATCCAGCGGACGTTCATGCAAATGGACGGGCTCGGCATTCAGCCGGTGTGCGGTACGACCGCGCAGGTCGTGCTGCCGCAGCGCTCCGAGCTCTTCGATTTCCGCAGTCAGCTCGAGGCGAAGTTCCGAGACGACTTCAGGACCAATTCCAGCTCCACGCACGTCGGTGCGCCAGCCGATGCGGCCTGGCTCCAGGAATACTTACGCTATCGTCTCGGCCAGTGCGACCATGTCGTCGCCGCGGATCGCGTGTTCGATCAGCTCGCTGGCGCCGGCGTCGCGCCGACCTGTCGCTGAGCCGACTCCTTAGCGCCCACGGTTCAAAGCTCAAGTCGGCACCGATTCAGATTCTGCGTACCACCGAAAGGTGGCGAACGCATCGAATTCCGGCCGTTTTCCGCCGGCATCGCAGATTCTGGAACGGTGTCTGACACCGTCGCCACGGTATCGTTTGCCGGACAGATGACGCACACGCTGCGATGGTCCGCACTTGTGGTGGGACTGCTGCTTTCCACCAGTCTGCTGCCGGGCGGCCGCGACTCTGCACAACCCGGCGTCACGTTCGATCGCGCCGATTTCCTCGACGCGATGAACCGGCTCCACCAGCACTACATGGCGCCCGAAGGACTGCAGAGGTCCAACGGCCTGTCGATAGATGGCGGGCCGGATTTCGTCGGCATCTCGGCGTGGATCTTCGACATTTATCTCGCGTGCCGCTCTGGCGGCCAAAGCACCCAGAATGCATGGAACGAAGTCGTTGCCTGGATCTCGCAAACTGAGGAATGGGGCATCAAGCATCCCGGTCAGGCGTCGCAAACGCCTCAAGGATGCAAGGCGACAGTCCAGCTGAATCGCAGCGAGTTTCTGCAGGCGATGCAGCGGCTCGACGCGTACTATGGCGCGCCAGAGGGGCTGCAACGGTCCGCCGGGCTCTCGATTGACGGCGCCCCGGATTTTTTAGGGATCGCTGCCTGGATCTTCGACATCTATCTCAACGCGCGGCTTCAGGGCCGCGCGTCCGACGCCGCGTGGGCCGATGTCGTCCGGAATGTCGAGCTGTCGGCAGAGTGGAAAACCAAGCACCCCGAGGCCGCGACCGTCCTCCGATTCGCGGTCGTTGGCGACTATGGGATCGCCGGCAACGCCGCTCGCGACGTCTCACTGCTCATCAGGAGCTGGAACGTCGAGCTCATCATCACGACCGGCGACAACAACTACATGAACGGCGCCGCGTCCACGATCGACTCCAACATCGGTCGCTATTACTCGGATTTCATCTTCCCGTATCTCGGCGGCTTTCCGTCGACGTCGACGAAGAATCGATTCTTCCCCACGCTCGGCAATCACGATTGGGAAACGCCAGGCGCCATTCCCTATCTGGATTACTTCACGCTGCCGGGCAACGAGCGGTACTACGACTTCATTCGCTATCCGGCGCAGTTCTTTCTGATCGACAGTGATCCACACGAGCCCGATGGCATCTCGGCGGGATCGACGCAAGGTCAGTGGCTGCAGAGAAGGATGACGGCGTCGAACTTGTGGTTCCGCTTTGTGGTGATGCACCACGCACCGTTTTCCTCGGGCCCCAACGGTTCGACGGTGGCGTTGCAGTGGCCGTATCGATCCTGGGGCGCATCGGCCGTGATCGCCGGGCACGATCACACCTACGAGCGCATCGTCCGGGACGGCCTGCCGTATTTTGTGAACGGCGCCGGAGGCTATGCGCTCTACGCGTTCGGTCCGTCAGTCACCGGCAGCATGGTGAAGTTCAATGGCGACTTCGGCGCGATGCTCGTGGAAGTCGATCGGAACGGAGGAACGTTCAGGTTCATCACGCGCGGCGGCGCCGTCGTCGATATGTTCACCATCGCTCCGCGCACGACTCTTTGACCTCAGTTTTCTCTCTTGTGTCTTCTTTCCTCTGTCTTCGTCGCTGTTCTCATGGGCATGCCGGGGGTGGGAATCGAACCCACACGACCCTTTTGGGATCTCGGGATTTTAAGTCCCGTGCGTCTGCCAGTTTCGCCACCCCGGCTTAGGGGACTTCGCTTTCATCTCGTGATCTCCTGATGTGGTGATCTGTTGATCGATCTGACGATCGGTTGAACTGGCGATCTCATGAGCTTCGATCGTTCGATCTCGCGATCACAGATCCAGATCACGCTATCGCCAGTTCAACCGATCATTAGTTCGATCACTACATCACCACGTCACCAGGTCAACACATGTCGTCTGCCGTTACTGCTGAAGCCTCTTCAGCAGCAGAATCTGTCCTGCGTGGTACAGATCGTGTGCGGCGACGCCCCGGACCATCCCAGCGTACGTGAAACGTCCGCCCTTTGGCCGGCGCGACCACGTCGTTTCCGCGAACGAAGCCACGGCGTCTCGCAGCGCGAGGTGCTCGGCGTCCAGCAGCGCAAGGTCTCGCTTCCACGCAGCCGTCGTCTTCTCAACCGGCCGCTTCCAAAAGTTGCTGCCTTCCAATGCAAACGAGCCTCGCTTCTCACCTGTCAGCTTTCGACGGACGGCGTACTTCCAGTAGGCGGCGTGCACGGCCAACTCCCAAATGTTGTGCCGATCCGGACCAGGACGCCAGGACAACACCGCGACGTCCAACCCACGCAGCGATCCACGAAGATTCGTCCCGTGCCACGAGCGAGCGTCGAACGCCTCGTCAAGTGCCGCGAGCAGGAAATCGGTCATCAGTGCACAGCGGACGATGGTACTGGCGAGCCCATCGCGCGGCTGATCATCTCAGTGAGTTGCCGCTCCCCAATCGCGAATGGTCCGGCACTCGCGGTTCCACTTTGCATCTCGACATGCACGAGCACCCCGTCGGCTGCGGGACTGACGATCCAACTGAAGCCGCGCAGTGAGACCGAGGGAACGTCTCCACCTGGATTCTTCACTCGTTCGAGGGCCAGAAGCATCTCCGTGAGGAGCGTTCGTACATCGCCATCGGTCCACGCCGAAGGCCGCGGCGCCACGTTCGCGAGTGGCTGCGTAATCGCCTCATTGGAGCCGCGGACCCACACGTCAACTTCCATCACGTTCTCACGCTGGTTCATCATTCGTCCTTCCAGTGTGGGGGTCGCTTTGCCATCCACGCGCGAACACCCTCTTGAGCATCCGACGTCTTCAACAGGTCGCGCAGGTACCGCGATTCCGCCAGGTCCAGCGCCGGCAGCGCCTGCGCACAGAGAGTTACCCGTGTCGCCAGGGCGGCATGCGACAGCGCCACGGCAGAGTGTAGGGCGAGATGAGCATCGAACCACGACCCTGCGGCGTCGAGCAAGGTCGCTTGCGGCGCGACAAGTGATACCAGACCAGCGTCGTGCCAATACGCGGCTGGCAAGATCTGACCCGTGACGATCGCCCGCGTCGCGCGCGAGGCGCCGACTTTCAAGGGCATGAGCGCGGCCGCAACGGGGGGAAACGCCGCCAGCCGGATTTCGGGCAGACCGAATACCGCCTCTTCAGTCGCGATCACGTCGTCGCAGGCGAGTGCAATTTCGAATCCGCCGCCCAGACAGCGTCCGTCTACCAGCGCGGCCGTCGGGGCAGGAAAGGCCAGCAGCTGTTTGATGAGCGCATGAGTCTCCGGGAGCACTTCGATCATCGCATCGGGCAGATGTTCCTGGATCTTGGCGCCAAACGAGAACTCACTGCCGGCGCCCTCGATCGTCAACCACTTCAATCCGCGCCCGGCTTCGACCTCTGATAGCGTCTCTCTCAAGGCGCGCACCATGTCGAGGGAGAGGAGATTGGCTTTCGGCGCGTTGATCACGATGCGACGCCACGACCCACCGCGCTCCGAAACGTTGCCGACGAGTCCGCTCACTGAAGCGCCTCACCACTCGTCGCGGGCTGACTGCACACAAAGTCTCGACAGACGAAGGCGGTGGCCTGGCCATCGATCTGCGACATGGAGGCGACCCAGGGCATGTGCGCGCTCAGTCGCTCCTGGTCGCGCGGGTCGATGACGACAGACACACCAAACGGACGATAACGTCGGTGGACCGCCCGCCACAGAGCATCGGTGTCTGATGCCCCGCGTGTGCCGAGAATGAGGATCTCCTCTCCGCCGGCCAACGACGCTGACAAGGCGGCGGCCATCATTGGGACCGCCCGGCCCTGCTCGATCAGACGCCCGGCAAACGACTCGATCGCGGCGGTGGCGCGACTCGAGTATCGCGACTCCCCGGTGAGGTGCGCCAGCGTCAGAAGATTCAGCGCCGCGACCGAGGTGGGCGACGGCTCGGCGCCGTCATGGTCCTCTTTGGCCCGGAGCAGCACCGAGGGGTCGTTGCCAGTGGTGCTGAACCAGCCGCCATCGACGTCATCCCAGAACAGCTCATCCTGCTGGTCTTGCAGTTGGCGCGCCCACGCCAGCCATTCGACCTCTCCGCTCGCCTGAAAGAGCTCGAGCAGGCCGAAGATCAAGCATGCGTAGTCCTCGGCGTATCCCTCAATGGCCGTGTGGCCGGCGCGGTATCGCCGGAGCAGAACGCGCCGGTCTGCGTCCCACATCGTGTTGCGGAGAAACTCCGCGGCTCTCGTGGCGGTCTGCAAGTGCTGAGCCCCGGGGTCGGCTTCACTGACATCGCTGCTCAGCATCGTTCCACCGGACAGCACACGAGCGGCTCGCGCGAAGGCCGCGATCACCAGCCCGTTCCACGCCGTGAGCACTTTGTCGTCCAAGTGGGGCCGCGGCCGTTTCTGGCGAATGTCGAAGAGCGTGTCGCGCGCCCGCATGAGGGTCTGGGCCACCGTGAGCGGCTCGAGGCCGCTCATTCGGGACAAGTCGGCGATTGATTGCGCCGTGTGCAGCAGATTCTTCTGACCAAACTCGTTCTGGGGATCGAATGGCGCGTTGCCGTTTGGCAACAAACCATAGCGGCCCTCGAAGATGGCGCTGTCGGCGCCGAGGGCCGCTCGCACCTCGTCCACGCTCCAGATGTAGAACGCCCCTTCGGACTTGTGCGCGTGCGGCGCCGATGCCGCTTCAGGTGGCACGCTGTCGGCGTCTTCAGCGGAATAGAACCCACCGCCCGGGTCTGACATCTCTCGGCGGACATACTGCAGCGTGTCTTCAGCGACCAGCGCGAAAAACGGATCGCCCGTGGCTTGCGCCGCCTCGAGATACGCCAGCACGAGCTGTGCCTGGTCGTAGAGCATCTTCTCGAAGTGCGGGACCCGCCAGGCGCCGTCGACTGAATAGCGGTGAAACCCGCCGCCGATGTGATCGCGCATCCCGCCAAGCGCCATCGCCCTGAGCGTGTCGGTGACCATGCGGAGCGCCATGTCGTCGCCCGTTCGCACGTGCTCGCGAAGCAGAAAGAGCAACTCGCTCGGTCGGGGGAACTTTGGAGCGTCGCCAAAGCCGCCACGCCGGCTATCGAACGAGTCCTGGAACTGCCGCACGATCGCGGTCAACGTGGACCCGTCAGCCTTGCGTCGATCCGAACGGCCGCGAGTGAGGACGGCAAGTCGATCGACGATGGCCACCGCCGAACGCTGGACGTTCATGCGCTCATGGCCCCACGCCCGCGCGATTTCGCCGAGCACGTCGCGGAAGGCCGGCCTTCCCCACTGTGACGTCGGCGGAAAGTAGGTGCCGCCGTAAAA
>JBOGIV010000212.1:0-19256 GCA_050747925.1 Vicinamibacterales bacterium | reverse complement strand
GCTCGCGTACGTCCCGCGGCTTCCATCCTCGAGTGCATCCACCTTCGCCCCTTCGTGGCTACGGTGGACCCGCCGGGGTCGGAGAGCGACCCAACCTGGCGAAGGCGGGCCAACTGGATTCGGGCTCGCGAACGGTAGCGTGCGAATCACGCCTGGCACCAGCCGCCGGCTGCGCGCGTTCGCAACAACGCAGATTGCCTTCTCGTTCGTCCTGCTGGCCGGCGCGAGCACGCTCGTCGCCGCGCTGATCGCTTTACAGACAGCGAACACCGGCTACGACATGCAGCAGGTGCTGGCGATCGATATCCCGTCGCAGTCTCTCGGCTTCGCCCAACCAGAGGAAATCACCTTCTATCAGGAGATGTCGCGTCGGATCACCGAATTGCCGGGAGTGGAGAGCGTCGCGATCGGAAGCTTCGTGCCCTGGCGCGACGCGGGCAGTTTCTTGAGCGGGGGAATCCAGTTTGCCGCGGAGGGTTACACGCCAGCAGATGGGGAAGAAGACCCGCGCGCGCGGTTGAGAGTCGTGACACCCGGCTTCTTCGGTGTCCTTGGCGTCCCGATTCTGGCGGGGCGTGACTTTACCGCGGACGATGGTCGCGGCAGCGAGCCAGTGGTCATCGTGAGCCACGCCCTCGCGCAGCGATTGTTCTCTAACGCCGATGCGCTCAATCGGAACGTCTGGTGGACCGATCCGAACTTCGGCAAACCGGCGCCTCGCCGAATCGTCGGTGTCGTCGCTGACGCGGACGACGTGAACATTCAGCGCGAGCCGGCGCTCACGATCTATCACCCGTTTCAGCAGTTTGGTGTCGGTGGGCGTTTGTTCATCCGCGCGGCGAGCGATCCATATGCCCTCGTGCAGCCGGTGGCTCGAATCGTTCGCGAGATGTCGGCGACCCAGCCTGTCGAACGCGCGGCAACCCTCGAGGACATTCGCGCGGAAGTGCTCTCTCCCGAGCGCCTCAATGCGTTCGTGTTCTCGGGATTCGCTGGCGTCGCGCTGCTGATCGCGGTTGTCGGCGTCGCAGGTGTGTTGGCGTTTGGTGTGAGCGCGCGCACGCGCGAATTTGGTGTCCGACTCGCCATTGGCTCGACGCCTCGCAATTTGCTCATGCATGTCCTGTCCGAGGGAGCAACGATCGTGGCGATTGGCCTCATCGCGGGCGCCGCCGGTGGTTACGCCTTCGCGGGTGTGGCCTCGAGCTATCTCGGCAACGTGCGTCTGCCGGGCGCTGTGCCCATCCTGGGTGCGACCGCCGTTCTCCTCGGCGCCGCGCTGATCGCGTCGCTCATGCCCGCGGCCCGCGCGTCGCGAGTGGACGTCCTGCAAGCGCTGAGATCGGAGTAGGCGTGACGCGCACGACGAACGCTCGAATCGCTGGGGTGACGTACTTCGTCTACGTCGCAGCCGGCATCTCCATGATGCTCGTGGCCGGCCGAGAGAACGTAACGAACCTGGCCGCCATCTTCACTTCGTTCTCCGCGCTGGCGCTGGGCGTGACGCTCTATGCGATCACGCGCGAACAGGATCCCGATCTCGCCATGCTGGCCCTGGCTTGTCGCGTCCTCGAAGCGGTCCCCGGCGAAGGCTATATCTACTTCGCTGTGGGCAACACGATCTTCTGTTGGCTCCTCCTCCGTGGCCGGATGATCCCCGCCGGTCTCGCCTGGCTCGGCCTCGTCGGATCCATCGTTCTCGTCGTAAGTCTGCTTTTGCAGCGGGGCGGACTGCTCGCCGGTGCGGGCAATTGGGCCAGCAATGTCACTTGGATGGTGTCGTTACCGACGTTGGTGTTCGAGCTGACGTTCGCCGTATGGCTGCTCACCAAAGGCGTGGCCGCACCGGCGCGGACCCGGGCGGCATGACGGTCCTTCCGATTCACATCATGCGGTGGCGTGATTGGCGCGTTCGCATCAGACGGGCGATGTCTTCTTTCATCTCAGTGAGAATCAACCCGCAGGAGCAAACAACGTGAGCTCACAAACGTCGCTTCGACTGTGGCCCGGAATCGCGATCGTGATCTTGCAAGTGCTGATCTGGGTGGGCGGCCCCATTGTCTTTCCCGATGCGCAACTGCCCGTCGGGATGCTTGGGGCACTCGCCAGCGCGGTGGCGATCGTTGTGTGGTGGGTATTCTTCAGTCGCGCAGTGTGGGCCGAGCGTTTGGGGGCCGTTATCCTGATGATCCTCGCCGTGGTTACGACGAGGCAGATCGCTCACGAGTCGATGGTCGGCGCCGGGCAGGGAATGCTGATCTACATGATGCCGCCCCTGTACCTCGCCCCCGCACTCGTCCTATGGGCGGTGGCCACGCGTCATCTCCAGAATGGCGCTCGGCGCGCGTTGTTGGTGGCGGCCATCCTGCTCGCGGCCGCGCCGTTTGCGCTGATGCGAACAGCTGGTGTCAAGGGCGGCGCGGGTTCGGAGCTCCATTGGCGGTGGACACCGACTCCGGAACAACGACTGCTCGCCCAGGCCGTCGACGAGCCCGAGACTCTGCCGCCGGCTCCGCCGGCCGTAGAGACTCCGAAGGAACCCTTCGACTCCGCTCGGGGTCCGGTCGCAGTCAAACCCGCCGATAAACCCGCGACGCTTCCGGCGACTCCAGTAACGGCGAAGAGCGAACCCGCCGTTCCTCTGGTGGCGGAGACGCCCGCAGAGTGGCCTGCCATGAGCGAGCGGGGATTCGAGCGAGTCGAAT
This sequence comes from Vicinamibacterales bacterium, assembly GCA_050747925.1. Classification (GTDB taxonomy): domain Bacteria; phylum Acidobacteriota; class Vicinamibacteria; order Vicinamibacterales; family UBA2999; genus 12-FULL-67-14b. The sequence continues at coordinate 16,551 of JBOGIV010000212.1, read as the reverse complement.
GGCCGGGCTTTCGCGGGCCTAACCGCGACGACATCGTTCGCGGCGTGCGGATTGAGACCAACTGGTCGGCATCACCGCCGGTGGAGCTGTGGCGCCACCCGATTGGACCCGGCTGGTCGTCGTTCGCAGTGCACGGCGACCTCATCTACACCCAGGAGCAACGCGGTGAGGAGGAGATCGTCGCCTGTTATCGGAAGTCTACCGGCAAGCCGGTATGGAAACATCGTGACAAGGTCCGGTTCTATGAGTCGAACGGCGGCGCCGGACCACGCGCGACGCCGGCCCTCAGCAACGGTCGCGTCTATACATCCGGCGCGACCGGAATCCTGAACGCGCTCGATGCCAGGACCGGCGCCTTGTTGTGGTCGCATAACGTGGCGGCCGAGGCGAAGACGAAGACCGCGACCCCACCCTGGGGTTTCTCGGCCTCGCCGTTGGTGGTGAACGACATCGTTATCGTCGCGGCTTCCGGGACGCTTGCCGCCTACGATCTCGTCACCGGCCAGCTGCGCTGGGTGAATCCGTCCCGCGGCGGAAGCTACAGCTCGCCGCATCTTGTGACGATCGACGGCGTTCAACAGGTCCTGCTGTTGGGCGGACCCGGCGTGATGAGCGTCGCGCCGGCCGACGGCATGCTGCTCTGGGAGCACACGTGGGATGGCGGTGCCATCGTGCAGCCGGCCCTGACCGCCGAGGGCGACGTTCTGATCAACGCCATAGCCATGACGGGAGGACTCGGCACGCGCCGCCTTGCGATCACGCATGGGCCTGGCGGGTGGACTGCCGAAGAGCGGTGGACGTCCAACGGCCTGAAGCCCTACTTCAACGACTTCGTTGTTCACAAGGGCCATGCCTTCGGCTTCGACGGCAGCATCCTCGCGTGCATCGACCTTGCGGATGGCAAGCGCAAATGGAAGGGCGGACGCTACGGCAACGGCCAGCTCGTCCTGTTGCCCGATCAGGACGTGTTGCTGGTGCTGTCAGAGGAAGGAGAGCTGGCGCTGGTCAGCGCAACCACCGAGAAGTTTACAGAGCTCGCGCGGTTCCCGGCGCTCACTGCCAAGACCTGGAACCACCCGGTGCTGGTCGGCGACGTCCTGCTCGTTCGCAATGGCGAAGAGATGGCCGCATTCCGGCTCTCCCTCGCAGCGACGCCGAAGGGCGCCGCGACAGGTCCTGCACAACAAGAGTAAGAGTCGATCGAGTGAAATCAGACGTCGCGCAGGTACTGATGGATGGAAAAGATCGCCGCCGAGCCCTCGCCCACCGCCGCGGCGATCCTGCGATTGGCAGTCGCGCGCACGTCGCCGGCCGCGAAGACCCCCGGCACGGTCGTCTCGAACATCATCGGATCGCGATCCAGCCCCCAGGGTCGACCCGCGGCTTTCCCATCGGCGCCCGTCAGAATGAACCCCTTCTCGTCGGTCGCGACGAGCGATGCGAAGGCTTCGGTCCGCGGCGCGACACCGATGAAGATGAACAACGCGCTGGCTTCGAGGCGTTGCGTCTCGCCGGTTTCCACGTTCCGGACGTCCAGCCGTTCGAGATGGCCGCTGCCGTGCGCGGCGACGATCTCCGTGTCGCCGAGAACCGAGATGTTCTCGATGGTCTTGATCCGGTCAGCCAGATAGTTGGACATCGCGGGCAAGAGAGTCGGTTTGCGCACGATCATCGTCACGTGTTCAGCGTAGCGCGCGAAGAACAGCGCGCCCTGGCCGGCCGAGTTCGCACCGCCCAGCACGAACACTCGCTGCCCTCGGTAGAGTGCGGCCTCCGACAGCGACGCCCCGTAATAGATGCCCATGCCGATGAGCGGCGCGACGCCCGGCACATCCAGCTCGCGCACCGACATCCCCGATGAGAGCATCAGCGCGTGGCACGCGACTTCTTCGCCGTTCGACAACTGCAGGACTTTGTACGGATCCACGCGCCGCAGGCCGACAACGGAGTGGCCGACCAGAAGCTCGCAGCCAAAACGCTTCGCCTGCGTGGCGGCGCGCCGCGCGAGATCGGCGCCGCTGACGCCGTTGGGAAACCCGAGATAGTTCTCGATCATCGAGCTGGTGCCCGCCTGGCCGCCCGGCGCGTTCTGCTCGATGAGAACGACCTTCAGTCCCTCCGACGCGCCGTAGAGTGAGCACGCCAACCCGGCCGGTCCCGCGCCGATAACCGCCAGGTCGTAAAACGGGCGGGCCGGCGCCGTCTGAAGCCCGACCTTCGCGGCCAATTCGGGGTTGGGCGGCATCGTGAGCATCGTGCCGTCTGTCAGCAGCACCACTGGCAGACGCGACAGATCGGCGCCGGTTGCCGACAGGACGAGCTCGCGCATCGCGGCATCCTGCTCGACATCGATCCACTGGTAAGGGATCTGGTTGCGAGACAGGAAGTCGCGTGTTGCGTAGCTCTTCGGCGACCAGCGTGACCCAAGCACGCGCACGCCCTCGAACGAGACGCGCGCCCGCGCGGACCAATCGGCGAGCAGATCGTCCAGCACCGGATACAAGCGCTGTTCCGGCGGGTCCCACGGCTTCATCAGGTAGTGGTCGAGGCCCACTTCGTTGATGGCCGCAATCGCCGCTTCGGAATCGGCGTAGGCGGTCAGCAAGGTGCGCTTGGCGTCGGGGTACAGCTTGCGCATTTCGCGCAGCAGTTCGGTGCCCGTTGTGTCCGGCATCCGCTGATCGACGAGAAAGAGGGCGACCTGCGTGCCACGACGTTTCAGTTCCTGCGCGGCGTCGCGAGCCTGCTGCGACGATGGCGCGGCAACAATCCGGTACGTGTGCCGGTAGTGGTGCCTCAGGTCACGGTCAATCGCGCTGAGCACTTCATGATCATCGTCAACGACCAGGATGACGGGCTTGGCCAAATGAAGAACCTAATGGGCCGACGCGGGCAGCGTGACGCGGAATTCGGTCCCGCCGGAGCTCGTACTCACATCGATCGCACCCTGATGGCGTTGGACGATGCGCCGGGCGATGTCCAGGCCGAGACCGGTGCCCTTGCCGATGTCCTTGGTCGTGAAAAACGGATCGAAGATGCGGTTGGCAATCTCAGGTGGGATGCCCGGTCCATCGTCGATCACGCGGACGACCACTGTGTTGTCGGCGGCATCCGCTTCGATTCTCACGTGCCCGCCGGGGGTCGCATCGATCGCATTGTCGAGCAGGTTCGCCCAGACCTGGTTGAGCTCACCACCGTAACCTTCCACCTCGGGCAGGTTTGGCGCGACGTGCACATCCACCTCGACGGAGTTCGACCTGGCTTTCGACCGGAGAACGGTCACGGTGTCCAACAGTCCTCGCTCGATCGCCACTGGCTGCAACGTTGCCTGCTGGTTCACATACGTGAATCCCTTCACGGCGGCAACGAGCGAGTGAATGCGCGTGGCGGCGGTGTCGATCTCCGCCGCCAGTTCCCGGACGTTGTGCCCGGTCGCCACGTGTTCGAGGACGGTTCCGACGTGGTCCAACCCCACTACCGTGCTGAGCATCTCGAGGTCAGATGGTTGAAAGCCCAGCGCGGCCAGCGGCTCCACATGCACACCCTCGACACGATGAGCGGTGAGCCAGGCGTCGATGGCCTCCTGTCGATCGGCGAGCTCGACCGGCGAAAGGGCGACGCGAACCGTGCGTTCTTTGCGTAAGTTGGCAATGGTGCGGCTCTGTGCTTCCGACAGGTTCAGAGCGGAGAATCGCCTGGTGGTTTCCTCCAGCGTGGCGATCTCTGCGGCGAGCGTCTTCGCGCTCCGGGCCACCGCCGACGCCGGGTTGTTGAGCTCGTGCGCGAGACCCGCAGCGAGCCGGCCGAGCGAGACCATCTTCTCGTCGAGCAGCTCGCTCGATTTGAACACGCGCGCACGATCCACCATGACATGCACGAAGACGGCGGTCAGTTCATGGCACTCGCGAATCATGCGTGGCAGGTCCGCGCTCTCGATCATGAGGACGCCGGTTCGCTCCTCAGCCACGACGTTGCCGGGAGGCGCCTTGATGCGGGAATACGGCAGCATTCCAGTGACATCTCCGCCATGCCACTCCATGACAATGCGGGGGCCGGCGCCGCGGTCGACTCGAATCGACAGGTGGCCGTCGAGAACGATGTACAGCCCCTTTACTGGCCCAGTGCTGGGCGTGAGTATCTCGCCGGCTTCGATCGTGCGCTCACGTCCGACCGCAGCCAGCCATTCGAGCTGGTGTCGCGGCACGGTGCTCAGAGTGCGATGGGCGGTAAGCCGCTCGATGAGAGACCAGGACATGTGGCGAACGCGCGAAGGATCGTCAGATCTTACACGCGCGACGGCGACTGTTGAGCGCGGAGACCTCTAGCGCTTGACGGCAGGTGTGTCTTCCCTCAGCCAGCCGGCCCTCGCGAGCACCTCGCGAGCCACATCGGCGACGGGACGGCCGTCGTTGTCGACCGCGAAGTCTTCGAGTGCCGAAGCGTCGAGCGCACTCTCCAGGACCGCGACGCGCGCCACGAATTGCTCCTGCAGAGGTCCCGGTTCACGAAGCCGGACCCGATGCTGCATCGTCTCCAAGCTTGCGCGCAGCCGGCAAATCACGATTCGCGCATCCGGTATGGCACTGCGAATCTCATCACGCTGAGCAGAGGTCTCGAGCGCCCCGCTGATCAGCAGCCGGGAGATGCCGGCGGCAGCGTAGTTCCCCCAGACAGCTGCAAGATTGCGCCTCAGCAGCACGTTGGCGCTGATTGGCAGATGGCCGAGATCCAGCGCATCGAGATCGATGGCGGCGTGATGGATGTTCGCGGCCTTCAGCAGATCGACAGCCTCACCCAGGAGCGTCGTCTTGCCGGCGCCCATCGAGCCGGAAATGATCAACACGCTGGTCTCGCGCATCGAGTCGTCCACCTGGAACTCTTCCGCGGGTCCGGCCAGACGTCAAGGAGATTGAGGAGTGCGACGAGCGCGGAAAGTATGACTCCTGCATGACGTAGCGACAGTCCCTCCCCAACTCACTGACACCAAGGAGCGAACCGTGAAGAATCTCGGCCGGCTCTTGGCGACCGAAGTCGAACTCGACGACTGACACACCGGCGCCCGAGGCCTTGGAATATGGCCTCGGGCATCGCTAGGTCCGTTCTGTCTGCAGCAAACGCAAGCGGCGCTGCTGCGTTCGCGACGCTACCGCGATCTGGCGAGCTCGTTGGCGACCTCTTCGAGACGGTCGTAGCTCATGGCGGCGCCCTTCTCCATTCCTGTGCTGAGAACCATGTCTCGCACGTCCTTCGATGGATAGCTCGCCGTCACGGTGAGGCGGGTCTTGCCGCGTTCCTCTGTGAAAACCGTCGTGACCACCGATTCGACGTCTGGGTACGGCGCGTAGATCTCGGTGAAGACGAGTCGTTCCGGGGGAACGATTTCGCGATAGACGCCATAGAAATCGACCTCGCCCTTGGGATGGCGGCCGACGAAATGCCAGGCGCCGCCGACGCGGAGGTCGATTTCACACTTGGTCACCGAGTGTGTGTCGTCCAGGACTCCCCACCATCGTCTGACATGTTCGGGCTTGGTCATCGCCTCGAAGACGAGGTGTCGAGGCGCATCGAACAAGCGCGTCAGGGCGATCTCGCGATCCGAAGGGGTTGACGTCTTGAAGGTATTGCTATTTGCGACGCTGCTTACGGCCATGTCTCTTCTCCTTCGCGTTCAGTTCCTTCACATAGTCACCAAGCCGATCGAGCCGCCCTTCCCAGATGCCGCGATAGCGCCCGGTCCATTCGGCCACTTCCTTGAGGGGACCGGCTTCGATCCGGCACGGCCGCCACTGGGCTTCGCGTCCCCGTGCGATCAGGCCCGCGTGCTCGAGCACGCGAAGGTGCTTCGAGACCGCAGGCATGCTCATATCGAACGGTTCGGCGAGCTCGGTGACCGAGCATTCGCCAGAGACCAGGCGCGCCAGAATCGCCCGTCGCGTCGGGTCGGCCAACGCGGCAAAGGTCGTGCTCAGTTGATCGGCAGGCATATTGAACCTATCAGTTAATTAACCTATTGGTTTAATACAATGTCCGAACGAAGTTGTCAAGCGCAAAGCCGGCTGAGTCATCCAGAGCGAAGGCGAGTGCGAGCACGCGCAAAATGTGTCGGCCGACTGACAGTTCCGTTCGCTGAGCGACGACCCGTTCTGAAGGTGCGTGCTCCAAAACGGTGCACGCGTGTCGTCGAAATCCAGAGCACTCGAGATCGCCAGCGTGTCCTAACACCTTCTCTGTCGGCCAGTTGTGCTGACGACCCGTTCGTGGTCCTGGCCTTGCTGCCTCAGCTCAAGTGAGTCGGCGTGTGCAGCTCCTTCGTCACTACGGCGCCTTAGCTTTCGCGGCGCTCACCATTGGCCTGGGAATGCTCGTGGCGTTCAGCGCCATGTCGGACGCGTACTGGGCCGTTGGCTTTGTCGGTCTGATGGCGTTCGTCACGTTGAGCGCAGCCCTCGATTCGCACGCCTCTGAGCATCGCACTTCACCGCTCTCCTTCGTCACCGACTTCGCCGCGCTCCTGCTCTTCGGCCCTGGCGCGATGACATACATGGCAACGGTCGAGGCCGTCACGCAGAGTCTCGCGAGCCGACGGCCATCCCTCCGACTGCTGTTGAACTCGTCTACCGCCGTTCTGGCGACGCAGGCAGCAGGCTTCGTCTTCAGGACTCTCGACGGACCATCTGGGCAGTTCACGTGGCCGCGCGACGGAGTACCGATCGCGGCAGCGGTCATCGCCTATTGCGTCGTCAAGAGCGCGTCGGCCGATGTCATCGTCCCATTCTCCGCCGGAGGCCAGGTCAATCGGTGGTGGCCCAAAGCCGCGGTCAGGGACAGTGCGAACTACTTCATCGGGGCAGGAATTGCCGTCGGGATCGTCGAACTGATCACTTACCGCGCGTGGCACATCCTGCCGGTCGCCTTGGTGCCGCTGTTGTTCGCGTATCAGGCGTACTGCGCTCACATGCGGCGGCTGGGGGAGGAGCATCGCCGTCGCGACGCCATCGAATCGATGGATTTGGCCTCGGCGGTCGTGGACAACGAAGGCCGCGTGACGCTCTGGAACGAAGCCCTCGCGCGGATGCTGGGCTGTCCGCGCAAGCATGTGTACGGTCGGTCGCTTTGTGGCGCCGTGCCAGCCTTGAGCCAGACCGCGCTGCCGGCTGCCGTGAACAGTGCTTTGAAGACGCGGAACCCGCAGACGCTCTGGGATGTCGCGCTGGTGTCGGCGACCGGCGTGAAGACTCTGCAAGTGAAGATCCTGCCGGGCGTCGATGACGTCACGCTCTTCTGGCATGACGTCACCGAGCAAACCCGCGCGAGACAGTCGCTGAGACGAAGCCAGGAACGGCTGGCGCTCGCGGCCGAAGGCGCCAACGATGGATTGTGGGAGTGGGATCTTCGCACCCAGGAGCTCTATTATTCCGCGCGCTGGAGCGAGATGATGGGCCTGCCGGCGCGCGACGGCAGCGGCAGCCCTGAGGAGTGGCTCGGCCGCGTCCATGCCGACGACAGCGTCGCTCTCAACCTGGCGCTCGATGCGCATCTCTCCGGCCAGACGCCCAACGTTCAGCTCGAACATCGCGTTCGCCACGAGGACGGCACGTACCGTTGGATTCTCTGCCGCGGTGTGGCTGTGCGAGGATCCGATCGGCGCGCCACCCGTATCGCCGGGTCGTTGACCGACATCACCGAACGCGCGCTGGCGCAGGAACGCTTCCGCAGCGCAGGCCTTCGCGATCCGTTGACCGGCCTCTGCAATCGAACGGCCTTCGTCGAGGAGCTTGGCGATCGGCTCAGCGACTTGAAGCTCCGGCGCGGCGGGCAGTTTGCCGTGCTCTATCTCGACCTCGACCGCTTCAAGCTCGTCAACGACAGCCTCGGCCACCTCGTCGGCGACGAGCTTCTGATCGCGGCGTCGCGACGGCTCGAGTCGTGCCTGCGCCCAGGCGACGTTCTGGCGCGGCTGGGCGGAGACGAGTTTGCCATTCTGCTGAATCGGCTGGGCGACGGCATGCAGGCCAATGCGATCGCCTTCCGAATCCAGTCCTCACTGAGCGCGTCGTTCTCGATCGGCGGACGCGAAGTCTTCACCTCGGCCAGCATTGGCATCGCCTTCAGCGGTATCGAGTACTCGAACCCGGAAGAGATCATGCGCGATGCCGACACCGCGATGTATCAGGCCAAAGCACGGGGCCGAGCGCGGCACGAGCTCTTCGACGGCGACATGCATGTTCGTGCGATCGACCGGCTCGGGCTCGAAAGCGATCTGCGTCACGCCATCAACAGCAACGCGTTCGAGCTCTACTATCAGCCGATCGTGTCGCTGGCGTCGCGAATGTGCATGGGGTTCGAGGCGCTCATCCGATGGAAGCGAAACGGCGAGTGGGTGTCGCCGGCCAAGTTCATTCCGATCGCTGAGGAGTTGGGGCTCATCGAGCCGCTCGGTACCTGGGTGCTCCAGGAAGCGTGCCGCACGTTCGCGAAGTGGCAACGACAGTTTCCGACCCGCAGGCTCGACTGCATCACCGTCAACGTGTCCGCCAGGCAGTTGTTGCAGCAGAACTTCGTCACCCTGGTCGAGCAAGCCGTTCGATCGGCCGAGATGATCCCGAACGACCTGCGGCTTGAAATCACCGAAACCGCGTTGATGGAGAATCACGGCCATGTCAAGGAGGTCCTCCGCGGCCTGAGGGACTTCGGCGTGAAGATCTATCTCGACGATTTCGGCACCGGGTACTCGTCGTTGAGCCACCTGCACGAGCTGCCCGTTGACGCGCTCAAGATCGACCGGTCATTCGTGCGCAGCCTGCTGCTCAACGACCGCCCCGCCATCGTCGAAAGTATCCTGGCGCTCGCCCGAACACTCGACACCGGCGTGGTCGCCGAGGGCGTTGAAAGCGATCTGCAAGCGAGTATGTTGGATCGCCTTGGCTGCCGGCATGCCCAAGGGTTCTACTTCTCCCCTCCGTTACCAGCGGTCTCGGCCGAGCAGATCCTCGAAGCGTACCAGCCGCTCGGTACCCTGCAGGTCGAGGCGTCGCAGGCGCTCCAGGGCGCCTGGATTGGGCGGAGTGGTCTGAAGCTCGCCTAGCCGCAGCGTTCGTGCTACGCTGCACAATTCCACGCGAGGGCTTGGCCCTGCGCCTCGTCCCCCTGTCGTCCGCGCGGCTGTGGCCCCGCCGAGGAAATGACGGCGGAAAGGACCGTCTATCGTCTCCCCATGCTCTGCCCTCACTGCGGGACACCGACGGAATCGACGGAAACGAACTGTCGTTCGTGCGGGCGGCGTCTAACGGAGCGCGCGCGCGACGTTACAGGCGTACTCACGCCACCGCCCGCGACCTCGCAGGATGAGGAGACACCTGAGGCGACGCTCCTGGCAAGAACGCGCGTAGCAGAATCCTCTGGCGACCTTTTCTCGGAGCTCCAGACTCCGATCTCTGGGCTGAACAGTCCGACCCCCACCCCGACCGCGAGTGGACTCGACATTCCGACGCCGACCGCGCTCAACACTCCAACGCCGACCGGACCGTTTGCGCTCTCCGACACGGATGTGACCAGCCTGCCGCCACCCGAGTACGCGGCCACCCTGGTGGCGCCTACTGGTCGCCGTGCCACGGACCACGGAAAGCGAACGTCAACCGGACGGCGGCCCGGCGGCGCTGCGGCGAAGGCGGGGCCCCTCGAGGTGGGTCAGGATTTTGGGCCGAGGTACCACATCATCAGAGTCCTCGGTGTTGGCGGTATGGGGGCCGTGTACCAAGCCTGGGACGCGGAGCTGGCTGAGGCCGTCGCTGTCAAGGTCATTCGGCCCGAAATCGCGGAGGATTCCAGCGCTGCGCAAGAGATCGAACGTCGCTTCAAGCGCGAACTGCTCCTCGCCCGCCAGGTCACTCACAAGAACGTGGTTCGGATTCACGACCTGGGAGAGATCGACGGCATCAAGTACATCACGATGACGTACGTGGTCGGCTCAGATCTGGCCACGGTCCTGAAACGCGAGGGGAAGCTGGCGGTCCCGCGGGCCCTGCGCATCGCGCGCGGCATTGTGAGTGGTCTCGTCTCCGCGCACCAGGCTGGCGTCGTCCATCGCGACCTCAAGCCCGCCAACATCATGGTTGGCGACAAAGATGAGCCGACGATCATGGATTTCGGGATCGCGCGCTCGGCTGGTCGAGACGCTCCTGGCGCCACGCCCGTTGCCAACCTGGATGCGCGTGACTTGGGTCGCGCAGGGGTGTTGGCTGGTCACACGGCGGCGGGCGCCATCATCGGCACCGTCGAATACATGGCGCCCGAGCAAGCGAGGGGGCAGCCCGCCGATCAACGGTCCGACGTTTATGCGTTCGGCTTGATCCTCTACGACATGCTCATCGGCCGGGGCCGCAAGCAGCGGGCCGAGAGCGCCCTCGCGGAGTTGTATGGCCGGATGGAGAAGGCGCCGCCTGCTCCTTGCGCAGTCGATAACACAATACCTGGCCCCGTCAACGCGATCACGGTGCGCTGTCTCGAGCCAGAGGCCAGCAAGCGCTTCCAAGCGACGGCCGACCTCCTGTCGGCACTGGACAGGCTGGATGACAACGGAAAGCTGCTGCCCATCATGCGTCGCGTCAGCCGGCGGACCATGGCGGCCGCGGCCTTGCTGGTGCTCGCGCTTCTCGGCGGCACGTTCTACGCGGCGAAATGGCTGACGGCGCCGCCGGTAGAGCATGAACCGATCTCGGTGGTGATCGCGGATTTTCAGAACAGCACCAATGACCCAGCGTTCGAGCTGGCGCTCGGGCAGACGCTGAGGCGCGCGCTGGAGGATGCGAGCTTCATCAGCGCCTACGATCGGAGCAGAATCCGTCCCGGCCTGGGCGTGCAACCACCCGAAAAGCTCGACGAGGCCGCCGCGCGAGAGCTCGCCGTGAAGCAGGGTCTGCGTGTCGTGCTCTCGGGTTCGATCGAGCCGAGAGGCGACGGCTATGAGATTTCCGTGAAGGCTGCGCAGACGATGACAGGCGAGGTGATCGCGAGCGCCAGTCGAACCGCGGCGAGCAAGGACCAGGTGCTCGAGGCAGGGGCGCGACTGATGGGCACGATTCGCGAGGCGCTCGGCGATGAGAACTCGGAGTCGGCTCAACTGTTCGCGACGCGGACGCTCTCAACCAGTTCCCTTGAAGTGGTCAGTCACTACGCGGCCGCCGTCGAAGCCTCGTCCAGGGCCAGCTACGAACAAGCGCGCCAAAGCTACCTGAAAGCGGTCGAACTGGATCCCAAGTTTGGCCTTGGCTATCAAGGTCTGGCGGTGATGTCTGTCAATCTGAGCCGGCTCGATGATGCCGACAAGTACATCAATGAGGCGCTCCGCTACCTGGACGGGATGACTGAGCGCGAAAAGTTCAGCACTCGAGGACTGTATTTCCGGATCATCGGCGACGTTCAGCAATGCGCCAAGGAATACGGCGAGATGATCAAGCAATACCCCGCCGACGCGGCCGGACACAACCAGCGCGCTGCGTGCTTGGTCAGAATGAAAAATATGCGGGATGCAACCGATGAAGTACGGCAAGCGGTTCAAATCCTGCCCAATCATGTGACGTTGCGAAGCAATTTGGCGCTCTTTGAAAACCTTTCTGGAAATTTCGAGGCGGCCGCGAAGGTGGTCGAGGAGATGCCGCAGCCAGACATTCGGGCCATCCTCTCGCTGGCGTACAGTCAGGTCGGACGAGGGATGTTGCAGGAGGCGGCCGAGAGTTACCGCAAGCTTGGCGGCATGGGCGCGCTCGGGGCGTCCTACTCGGCTTCAGGCCTCGGCGATCTGGCAATTTACCAGGGCCATTTCTCCGAGGCGGTTCAAATTCTCAATCAAGGCACGGCCGCAGATCTGGCGTCAAAGACCCCCGACAGAGCCGCGATCAAGTCCACGTCGATCGCTTACGCCCACCTTCTGGCGGGACGGAAGGCCGCAGCTGTTGCCGCTGCCGAGAGCGCTCTGCGCACTAGCAAGTCGATGGCGGTTCGATTCCTGGCGGGTCGGATTCTCGTCGAGGCCGGCGCGATCGACAAAGCGCGCCCGCTGGCGGCGGCGCTATCCGCGGAGTTGCCGGCCGAGCCTCAGGCCCACGGCAAAGTCCTCGAAGGCCTGATTGCGCTCAGAAGCGGGAAGCCGCGAGACGCGATCACGATCCTGACAGACGCAAACGGCATTATCGATACGTGGTTTGGACACTTCGATCTTGGGCTGGCGTACCTCGAAGCGGGCGCCTTTCTGCAAGCCGATTCTGAATTCGATCGTTGCCTCGCTCGTCGTGGTGAAGTCCTCTCGTTGATGGACGAGGGCCCCACGTTCGGGCAATTCCCCTCCGTCTACTATTACCAGGGTCGCGTGCGCGAAGAATTGAAGACCGCGAGTTTTGCCGATTCGTACCGCAAATATCTCGAGATCCGCGGCGCGTCACCTGACGATCCGTTGCGCGCTGAAGTGCGCCGCCGCGCCGGCCCGTAACCAGTCATTCCCCACGTCAAACGAATGCGGGGCGAGAGTTTCGCTCTCGCCCCGCCCTTCCGTTCTCGAACTCTTCCGATTCGGCTACTTGGTGACGGTAAACGTGATGGGCGCCGAGGCCGAGTTGATGCTCATCGGCACGTGCGGCAGATCAACGGTCCACACGCCATTGTTCGCCTGGTATTGACAGGTCTCCGTTCCAGTGAATCCATTCTTCGGCCTGTAGCTGAAGGCCCCATTCAGACCGAATGTCAGCGTGCCGCCGCTGTTGCAGCCAACGAGTACTGCCTGCAAGGACGACACCGGGCTGTCCGGATCGGTGTCATTGCCGACCACACCAGGAGCGGCCACATTGAGCGTCGTGTTCCGTCTCGCGGCGTAGGCGTTCGCGACCGCGACCGGCGGGTCGTTGACCGCCGTCGTTGTCGCCGTGTTGGACCAATCGCTGAAGGCCGATGGCGTTTCGTCGTCAAACCGTGCCCTCGCGCGATAGGTGAACTCGATGCCATTCGGAAGCTCTCCATCGACGAAGAAATTTGCCAACGATTCTCCGACCGGCAGATAGGGATTGGTCGACGACGCGTTGCCTCGCTTGCGTTCGATCATATAGACCGCTGTGCCGAACGTGGATGCCTTGAAATTCAGCTTGATCCGATGGTTCGGCGGGCTCGCTGGCAGTCCGGCGTCACACCCTGCGTCCCGCCCCGTGACGCAGGCGGTGAGCTTGTACGGCTTTGGCCGTCCCAGGCCCTTCGCGCTGTCTAGTGTCAGGGATTGTTCGATTCCCAGGCCCTCCAGGAGCCCGGTATCCCCTTCGATCAACCCGGTGTCTCCCTCAATCAGCCCGGTGTCGCCTTCGATGAGCCCGGTATCGCCTTCGATGAGTCCGGTGTCGCCTTCGATGAGTCCGGTATCACCTTCAATGAGACCCGTATCCCCTTCGATCAGCCCGGTGTCCCCCGACCCATCGAAGGTCATCCTGACGCTGTGACCCGCGCCAATCTGGTCCAGCCTGAGGCCACCCCAATCGTTGAATCCGTTGAGCAGCCTCGCTACGGGTACCTCGGTCCCGGTCACGGCGTTGTCGAAATTCACATCCTGGGAAGCCAGGCCGAAGTTGGCGGACGTGTCGCCGTTCCAATCAACCGAGTCGGTGGTCATCGTGGTGTGCACGCGAGCCATGTGAGGCGAAGCTCCTGGGAACTTCGCTCCGCTGCAGAACCGCGTGGCTTCAGACACTCCAAGGCTCAGCGCGAGAGCGCTGCCGGCAGGCGCATACCAGGCGGGTTGATAGCTTGGCTGCGGACCGAGCGCACCATCCGCCAACGATCCGGACTCGGTGATCCCGTTGTAGGCGTGGCTCGAGTAATCCAGATTGATGTTGCCGTCGTTGTCGAACAACCCATGGACTTGGTACAGGTAGCTCATCGAGCTGAGGTAGAACGGTTTGCAGTTCGGTTCGACATAGGTCGCGGTATCGAGCGCCTTGTTGCCCCAGATCGCCCCGAGTCCACCGTGCCACAGCTCCGCGTTGTGCCCGAGCTCGTGGAACGTTGTCGCGGCTCGGACGAACGGCCTCCCGACGAATTCGTCCCAGAGTCCCAGCGTGATCAAGGCGTTGCCACCAGGTTGGTCTCCGATTCCTGACGTGCTCGACGGCACGCTGAAGTCCGGATTGGCAACCGCGCCGGCCGGGCACGTCGTACCGCTTTCATATGGCACGGGTTCACCCGCGAGCAGACACGGAAATGGAGACTTAGGCTTGCCGCGAGCGTGCGCATACAGAACGTAGTGGAACAGGCCGCGGCGGGCGCGATCGAAACGCCGACGATGAGTGGTGAGGCCCGAAGTTGTACCCGTGACCCAATCATCCAGCTCGGCTGGCTCGATCTCTTCGCCGAGATCGTCGACGGGGCTGTCACGATGGGCCTGCAGCCCGAACTTCCACCCGACCACGCCGGCATACCCTGGGAAATGGCACGGCGCTTCAGGTGTCGAAACACATGCCTTTTCCTCGATTAATTCGCCGCCTCGCACGCCTGCCGAGATCAAATACGTATCGGCGTCCAGCGACGTATAGTCGTCCTCCCAGTCGGTGTGCTGCACGACGCCAAACTTCTTGGGGTCGTAGGGGTCCAGCGGCGTGGGAGGATTGGGTGCGTGATAGGCGGAAATGTCGCCGATGTCGAAGTGCGCCCGGATCCCTCGGGCGGCGTAAGCGTCCCCTATCATCTTCACGACCTCAGGCGTCGGCATATGGTTGTGCCCTTCGGTGTCTTGCACAGACCCGTAGGTCGTTCCCGCCGCTGCCCACATTGCATTGACTTCGATAAAGATGTCTGGCTGATCTGAGCCGGCGGCGCCCGCCGTCATCGCTTTGAAATTCGGAAGGTCCAAACCGTCCGGATCCTTCAGCCCTCCAGTGGCCGGCTCATCCTCCAATTTGTCTGGCAAGCCGTCGTGATCCTCGTCAGCTACCGCAGTACTGAAGACTACGGCGCCCCACGTGAGGCAATCTTGTCCGCCGGTGGTCGGCTGATGATCGACCCTCGTCGTCACCGTTTCGCCGTAGATGCCGGAATTGCTTCCCGGAATCATCAGCGTGCTCACGTCGATGGTTGGATTCTGCCAGGCGCGCTGCGATGCGGTGCCCCCGCCAAACGGGTTCGTTGCGATCTCCGCATCGTTGAACCAGATCTTGTCGTTGTTGTTCGGCTGTCCGCTGGCAACGATGTGCGTGATCTGCGCGGTCTGGAAGCCTGAGCTCACGGGCACCAGAACCGACTTGTAGAACCCCTGGATGTCCTGCTGCATCGCCACATCGATCGACACCTGGGTGTAAATGCCGTCGTAAATGACGACCTTTCTCAAGGGCTCTGACGGATCCCGATACACGACCACGAGACTCGCGCCAGCGCTCTCGGGAATCTGATTGCCATTCCGCGTTGGCAGCGTCACGGTGCTCAGCAGATGCCCGTTGTCGATCAAATCATCGTCGTTGACCAGGCGCTTGCCAGTCTGCTTGTCGTCTTTGTCCACCTGCGGCGGGAGCAACGCGAGCACGTCAGCGCGAAACATGTGGCTGGTCAATGGCACTCCGGAGCTCCAGCACGTCGAGGTCGTGCCCATCAACGGAAGCGGCGAGTCTCTGAGGGCCACCACGCTGGCGTCGTCGAGATCGATGGTCGTTCCTCTGAACTTCACCTGGGCTTGGGCGGGAGCACTCGAGAGCGTGATCGTCTCCCAGAACAAGTACGCCGCGAGAATGTCGGCGTTTGCCGGAACCCCGCTCATGTGAATGATGCCGGTCGAAAGGCCATCGACGTCCGGAGGGTTGAGTTCCTCGGTCAAGTCGACGCCGCCGACGACGTAGTTGCCGGTAACGAGGAAACCCCTCGAGAAATCCAGGGGACCTCCGTCGCCGGCGTGACCACCCGTCTGTGCCAAGAACACCACAAACAGCAGGGCGAAGATCGTACGGAACAGCATTGAGCGCTGATTCCAAATTAGGTTGGCTCGAGAAACGTGAGTGGATGCACCGTTCTTCATGGCTCGACCTCCGGGGGGTTGGTCGCCCGGTTCTAGAAAGTTTTATCTTTGCCCGTATCAGTAGGCAACTGAACTGCCCAAGGGGGGCCGGGGCGGCAAGCAGCCTACCATCTAGTAGACGCAGGACACAACGAATCTCACCGTAGATCGACCGATTCCTAGAGAAAGCCTAGGATTTTGCTAGAAACCCCCGCATCCTCTCGAGCTCGGCGTCGAGCGCATGACGGAATCCGCGATCCCGTGGCGGCGTCGACGCGACGTACCCCATGCGTGCGTCCAACACGCCGCTCTCAAACCCGATGTTGCCCCAGCCGATGACGCGGTCGCGCCAGAGAAGGGGAAGCGCGTAGTAACCGAGCTTACGCTTTGGCTCGGGGGTGTAGGCCTCGAATCGATACGCCCAGCCCCAGAACCGCTCGAAGCGGTGGCGATCCCACACCACGGGATCGAACGGCGCCAGGAGGCGAACTGTGTCAGGCACATTACTGTGCGACAGCTGTTCCCCCGCAGGCCAGTAC
>JBOGIV010000211.1:0-11627 GCA_050747925.1 Vicinamibacterales bacterium | reverse complement strand
AGAAGATCACCCGCAACGCGAATCGCACGGCACGTTCGGTATTAGCCTGCGTCGTCGTGATCTGGCCGAAGCGCACGTTGCCAAAGTCACCATTGGGCCGGTCGAACTGTGGCCGATTCGTCACGTTGAACGCGTCGATGCGGAACTCGGCCTTGCTCTCGCCCGAAAATCTGAACCATTTCGCGACACTGAGATCGAGATTCACGTACGCGGGCCCATCGAGCAGCGCGTTGCGCTGGACGTTCCCAAACGTGTTGGGCGCGGCGAATGAGAACGCGGACGTTTCGAACCATTGATTGCCAGGTCCGATGCCACCCACGACGTTTGGCGTCCCGCTCGCATCGGGCCGCTGTGTGTTGCCTGGCGCGCGCAGGGTCGCGGCGTTGGCCGTAAAGTTGATTGGCAAGCCCGACTGCGCGACGAAGATGCCTGATACCTGCCAGCCGCCCAGCACCCAACTCAGAGGGCCCGTCCGCAGCCAGCGGCCCTCGGGGCCGACCGGCAACTGATACACGAAGCTCTGAACGTAGCTGTGCAAGCGGTCGTATTCCGTGCGGCCGCGGCTGCGCTCGATATCTGCCGGCGTCACGATGCCGCCGTTGCTGTCGCCCTGCCAGTAGTTGATGGATCGGCCCAGCGTGTACGACGTGGTGAGGAGGAACCCACGAGAGAAGCGCTTGTCAAATTTCGTCTGCAGCGAATGATACGTCGTGTTCGATCGCATCCAGCCGGTTGTTTCAGCGGTGCGACCAAACGGACCAAACTGCGGCCGCCCGGCATTGTCGGCGCCGAGCACCATACCCGCATTCAAGTTGATCGTGTTCACGACGTTGCCACGATTGCCGACGTACGCCCCTTCCGCGGTCAACCCGTAGGGCAGTTGACGTTGGTAGGCGACGTTCCACGACTGAAGGCGCCCCTCGTGCAAGTCCGTCGGAATCGCAAAGTAGCGCTGGCTTCTGAGCAGTGTGGTATCCGCGGGAATGATCCCGTTGGTGGGAATGTTCGCCAGGATCGGCGCGGGAAATCCGTCGACCATTCGGACGGGCGCCGGCGCGAACGTATTGGGCGCGTTGAAGTCGTTGTTCTGCTTCACCGGGAAGTTGAACGCGTAGCTGTTGTCGGGGAACGGAATCGTGCTGATGCCATAGCCGGCGCGCACCACCGAGAGCTCGGTCAGACGATACGAGAGGCCGGTCCGCGGCGCGAAGTTCTTGAAGTACTTCTTGACCCCGAGATTTGCCGGAATGTCGCCATACCCGGCAACCAGGATCGAGTCGGTGGCGGGATCGTAGTTGGCGAGTCCGCCTTTGCCTTCCAGACCGATGAGCGGCGTGTAGTACTCGTGCCGGAGGCCAAGATCAATCGTCAGCTTTGGCGTGACCTGCCATTTGTCGTGGAGGAAGCTGAACACCGCCCAGTGCCGCGTTCCTGGATCGACGACGGTCAGATCGCGACCAACACGGCTGGGTACGTCGAGCAGAAAACTCGCAAAGGCGTTGGCTATTCCACCGGTCGCCGCGTTATCGATGGGAATGGCTGTCTGCGGAGCGCTGAATTCGAACCCGCCGCGAGGCCCTTGCCGATCCTGGACCTGCAACAGGAAGTCGCGGTTGTGCCGCATGTTGCCACCGAATTTCACCGTGTGGTTGCCGGCAATCT
This sequence comes from Vicinamibacterales bacterium, assembly GCA_050747925.1. Lineage (GTDB taxonomy): Bacteria > Acidobacteriota > Vicinamibacteria > Vicinamibacterales > UBA2999 > 12-FULL-67-14b. Next base: position 9,965 of record JBOGIV010000211.1, on the reverse strand, counting down.
TCGTCAACACCGTCGACACTTCGGCCGTGCGTTCCGAACGATCCCATGGCAGGCTCGCCGAAAATCCAACGACCGGGTTGTTGAATCCTTGGTTGATCTGAATCCTCGTGAGGCCGGCGGAAAAGGCGTTGATGTTGACGCCCCTGATGCCGACCTCATCGGAGGTCTTCAAGCCGACGGCGTCGGTCACCGCTTCATTGTGGTAGTACGACACGCCGCCGCGGATTTCCTGGAGGAACGTATTGCTCCACGTGCGCGTCCAGGTGGCGCCGGTGCTGATCGTGAGGTTCGTGCCGATTCCTGCGAAATCCTTCCCGCCACCGCCGTACACACCGTAGATGCCCGGGTCGCTGATCTCAGGACGCTGAAAACTGACCCGCGCCGAAACCGCATCGCGGTCCGACAACTGGTGATTGATCTTCACATCGAACGCGTCGGTCGTTTTCTTCCGTTGATACGGCTGCTCGAAATTGATCTGCCCTAAGGCGGCCGAAATGTTGGGCTCGGGAATGAGGTCGAGAATCTTCCGCGCAATGGGGCTGATCATCGACGGGGGAATGACATTGCCGGTGAACGGCTGGCGACCGGTGCCATCCGCGTTTCCTGTGAACGGGTTGTAGATGGTCGTGGACGCACGGCTGAAATCGCCGCGACGGAATTCCATGGGCGGAATGACCGAGCGCTGCACGCGTCCGGCGTGGTCGATGGAACGCTGGTAGTCCCCGAAGAAAAACGTTCTGTTGCGAGCGATGGGGCCACCAAACGTCGCCCCATAGCCCACCACCTTCGTCGGCGGTTTCGTCGCCGCGAAAAAGCCCTTCTCCATCGTCGTATCGGTATTGCCGCCAATAAACCCGCTGCCCTTGAAGTCGTTGGTGCCCGACCGCAGGGTCACGGCGGTGACGGCGCCACCCGCGCGTCCGAACTCCGCGTCATAGTTGCTGGTCGTCACGCTCACCGTCTCGATCGCCTCGGCCGACGGGATGAGCACGGTCAGGAGGCCGGTCTTGTGATTGTTGTCGATGCCCTCTAGCAGCACGTTGTTGGCCAGTCGCGACTGGCCGTTCACTTCTGTCGACAGGCTGTCTTGCGAGTTGAAGAACTCTGAATGCACGCGATGGGGCCGCGTGGCGCCGGGTACGACGACCAGTGCCGCTTGGAAGTTGCGGTAGGCCAACGGCACTTCCTGGATCAACGTGCTCTCGATGATCCGCCCCGTGTCGGCGCGGTCGGTTTGCAGCAGCGGCGATTCGCCAACGACCGTGATGGTCTCGGCCACGGTGCCCACTTCGAGTTTCAGATCCACGCGAATCGTCGTGTTCACCTGCACGATGATCCCGTCGCGGATCGATTTCTTGAAGCCCGTCAACTCGGCTTCGACCCGATAGACGCCGTCCTTGAGGCTCGAGAACACGAAGTTCCCGCTGTCGCTGCTGACGACGCGTAACGTGATGTTGGTGTTGACCTCAGTGATCGTGACGGTGGCGCCGGGAATCGCCAGCCCGGCGGAATCCGTCACGCTACCGAGCAGCGTCCCGGTGACCGCCTGCGCCCAGGCAGTAGAACCGAGCGACGTGACGCCCAGCAGAGCGAGGGCCAGCGTCACTCGAGCCGCAAACAAACGACGAAACATCGACGAGGTCATGCGACTCCTCCATGGAAGACAAAAAGCAATTACGTCGTCAGCGCCGCCAGCACTCCTCTCATGTACGCCATGGATTCGATCATCCCCGGCAGAGGATTCTTGGCATTGATCTCGTATTCCAGTCCCACCTGACCGCGATAGCCGATGTCGATGAGCGTCTTGAAGAGACCGGGGAAATCGATCACTCCCCGACCGACCTCGGTCTGACTGTCCTTGTCGGTTTTCACCTTGAGATCCTTCACGTGCATGTCGTAGAGGCGGTCCTTGCATTCGCGGCACGCTTGCGCGGGATCGGTCCCGGTGCGAATCGTATGACCCACGTCGATGCAGAGGCCGAGCCGGCGATCACGTAATTTGACAGCCGCGTAGCCGTCCTGTGGACGCGGCCAGTTCTTGTTCTCGGGCCCGTGGTTGTGGATGGCCGCTCTGATGTCATAGGTCTTGGCCATTGCCTCGATCGTGTCGAGTGCGGCCGGATCGGGGTCGATATAGATGAGCGGAAATCCAGCGTTCTTCGCGTACTCGAAGTCTTTCTTGATCTGAACCGGATCGTTGGGCATGGAGATCGTTCCCCCGCCCACGATCCTGATGCCAGCCGCCTTGATCTTGGCGCTCAGCGCACGCGTAGTCTCTGGCGGGTCGGTCCGAGGCAGGTGAACGTCCTTGAACGTCATCGAGGTCACGCCGAGCGTTTTCGCCATCTCGAGCGCCTGGTCGAGCGTGAACTCCCGCATCGAATACGAGGCGACGCCCAGGTTCAGCTGGGCGGCGGCGGCGGTTGAAAGGCCTGTCTCGAGCGAGCTCGGACTCGGCGCCGTAGCCGAATGCGAGCGAGTCGAGGGGCCGGCCCCGGCGCTGGCCTCGAGGCTCGGCGATGGCGTCATGGCAGTTGCGGCGGCCGCGGCGGCCGTGCCAAGGAAGGTGCGGCGAGAAAGAGGGTGGCCCATGGGGCGAATCCTACCGCCACCGGGCTCGATTCGGCACAAAAAGAGACGTTACCACTCACGCCATCGAGGCCTGAGAGGGGCTACACTCGTGGGCAATTCTCAGGAGGTCCAACGTGGCCAACGATCGAAACGACCAGACGGGCGTCTCGCGGCGTGAATTTGGCTCTCGACTCGGTGCGGCAACAGCGGGCGTAGCGGTCGCGGGCGATCTCTTCGGCTCGGGCCTGCGTGCGGCGGCTTCCGCCGGCAGCAAAGTCCGTGGGGCCAACGATCGCGTGGTGCTCGCCAGCGTCGGCATCCGGGGCCAGGGCAATTCGCTCAAGCGCGGCTTTGCGCGCCTTCCGAACGTCGAGATCAAGACGCTCTGCGACATCGACGCCAACCTCGCGCCGTCGCGCGTGAATGACGATCGACTAAAAGACGTCGCCACGTTCAAGCCGGGATTCGTTCAGGATTTTCGGCGCGCCCTTGACGACAAAGATGTCGACGCGATCGTGATCGCGACGCCCAATCACTGGCATGCGCTCGCGACGGTTTGGGGGCTGCAGGCCGGCAAGCATGTGTTCGTCGAGAAGCCCGCCTCGCACACCTTTCTGGAAGGCCGCCTGATGATCGCGGCGGCGGCCCGGTACAAGAAGCTCGTTCAGGTCGGGACGATGAATCGCAGCCGGCAACCGGTGCGCGAGGCCATCAAGTTCCTGCACGACGGAGGCATCGGGAAGATCTACATGGCCCGCGGTCTGTGCTTCAAGCCGCGTCCGTCGATCGGCAAGTATCCCGATGGGCCGATGGCGCCCGGCGAGAAATACGCGCTCACCGTTGGAGCAACCACGTTTGAGCCGACCTACGACGAGCAGTACTTGTCCAAGGTCGACTACAACTTGTGGCTCGGCCCCGCGCCGAAGCGACCGTTCAATCGCAATCGCTTCCACTACAACTGGCACTGGCACTGGGATTACGGCGACGGCGACACCGGCAACCAGGGCCCGCATCAGTTCGACGTGGCGCGATGGGGATTGAACAAGCAGGAACACCCGGTCCGAATCCAATCCTCGGGTGGCTACTTCGGCGCCGAAGCGTCGCAAGAGACGCCGGATGTGCACACGACGCTTTTCGAGTATGGCGACGGCACCGTGTTCGAGTTTGCGACACGCGGCGGGTTCACCAATGACGAGGGCACTCAGCGAATCGGCAACCTGTTCTACGGCGCGAAGGGCTGGGTGTGGATCGACGGCAACGGCCGGCAATGGCAGTCGTACTTCGGTCCGAAGAACGAGAAGGGCCCAGGGATGGATGTGCCCGAAAGAGAGGGCGGTGGTGGTGATCCGCTCGTCCTGACGAGCACGGAGTCATCGCACTATCAGAATTTCGTCGACGCCATTCGTGCGGACGATCCGAAACTCTTGAACAGCGGAATTCTCGACGGCCATCTGTCGTCGGCCCTCCCGCATCTGGCCAACATCGCCTACCGCGTCGGCCATGAGTGCCGTTTCGACGCCAAGTCGGAGACCTTCGTCAACGATCGAAAGGCCGATGCCTTGCTGACCCGCGAGTATCGCAAGGGGTTTGAGATACCAAAGACGACGTGAAGCGCGGCTTCGTTCTCGGGTTGGCGATCGGCCTGCCAGCAGTCGCGGCCATCGCCGCGCCAGTTGCGCGCGATCTGCCGAGCGGCACTGAAACGCCAGCGCTCACGATCGAGATCGCCGATTACCTGGCGCTGCCCATTACTGGAAAGCTCGACGGCACCGGTCAAACCGATGGCATGCTCGCCCGCGTCAACTCGTTGCGCGAGGAGCCGGGCGCGACCAATCGGCTCTTCGTCAACGACCTGAATGGCCCGCTCTACATCCTCGACAAGAAGGCGAAGACGCTCACCACCTACCTCGACTTCAACGGTCGCGACGGCCGTCCGGGTATCTTTCACCGACTGTCGTACGAGACCGGATTCGCCAACGGCTTGGAGAATTTTCAGTTCGATCCCGACTATCAGCGCAACGGGAAGTTCTACACAGTTCATATCGAAGACCAGTCGCTGCCTGACTCCAATCTCCCTGACAATGCGCACTTCAAGGGACTGACCGTCAGTGGTTATTTCAAGGGACTGACCGTCAGTGGTTATGCGACGACGGCGCCGATCGTTCCACCGGGACCGACCGCGCGCGAAGCGATCCTGATCGAATGGACCGACTCGAACATCGCCAACGCGACCTTCGAAGGCTCGGCCCGTGAACTGTTGCGTGTGCAGTTCAACACGCGGATCCACCTCATCGCCGATCTGACGTTCAATCCGGCCGCCCAGCGCGGGAGCGGCGACTGGCGAGTGCTCTACCTCGGCTGCGGCGACGGCGGCGCTGGAGAATCGTCACGTCCGGACACACGCAGTAACCCACAGCGGCTGGACACGCTGGTCGGCAAGATTCTGCGGATCGTTCCCGACCTGGCGGAGCAGCCGACGACGAGCTCGGTCAGCGACAACGGCCGGTATCGCATTCCCAACGACAACCCGTTTGTCACGACGTCAGGCGCGCGCAAGGAGATTTGGGCCTACGGGTTTCGCAATCCGCATCGCCTGCATTGGGCGATCGATGCCGCCGAGCCGCGGCGCACGCGCCTCGTCGCCAACTCGATCGGGCTTCGGACGTGGGAAACCATCAACATCGTCCACCGCGGCGCCAACTATGGCTATTCGCTGCGCGAAGGCAACGAGTTGCTGCAGTTCGACAACTTCACGGCGACGCGCCCGGAGATCGATCGCATTCCCGTTCAGATCGGTGACCTCGCCAGCGACGCCACGATTCAGCCGACCTACCCTGTTATTCAGTACGGTCATGTTCAAGGCGGTGGCGACGCCATTGGCAGCGGGTACCTCTATCGAGGCAAGGCCGTCCCCGCGCTCCGTGGCAAATACGTCTTCACCGACTTGTCGACGGGACGTCTCTGGTATGCCGACTATGCCGACATGTTGGCGGCCGATGATGGAGATGCCACCACTATGGCGTCGATGCACGAGATCCATGTGCTCTGGAACGATCCCAACGACATGCCGGATGCTGGCAAGAAGGTCTACCCGACGCTGTTCCCGATCGTGGAGGCTGGATATCACCTTCGCGGCGGGAAGGATGCGAACCTGCCTGGAAGGGCGAGAGTGTCCGGCGAGGGTCGCGCCGACGCGCAGTTTGCTGTGGATGCGGCCGGGGAGCTCTACATCTTCAGCAAGAGCGACGGCATGATCCGCGCGGTCGTCGGCGCGGTAGGCGGCGGTCCTTTTCGGCTGCCTATTTCAGCTTGGCATCCTTGATCCGCTCGGCGATTTTTTGGGCAACGGGATGTGCGAGCGTTCCGGTGGACCCCGCCGCCTGGGAGTAGAAATTCGTGCGCACCGTATCCTTCCGTTCAACGACCTTCTTGCCCGAGCCGTCGGTCACTCGGTACTGAATATCGCTCGATTCGCGACCTGAGCCCATACCAATGAGAAGACGTTTGGCAGCGTTGCCCGCGCGCCAGCCCGTAATCTCCGCTTCGAGCGTGTACATCGCGCCCTGCGGATTTGCGGGGGCCTCCGCCACAATGTCGAACTCTTTCCCGAGCATGACCTTGAACTCGGCGACCAGCTGTGTCTGCATCAGTTTCATGTCGTAAGGCAGGACAACACTGGGTGCCGTCGTGAAGGCCTGGACGAGGATGATAGGTTTGCCCTGGCCAGACAGGCCAACGGCTGACACCGCCAGAACGCCGATGAAAAGCAGGCATCTCTTCACGTGATTCTCCTCGTCGTCGTGTGTCTTCTCGACGCAGCTGAACTCACCGAGTTTCGCCTGACCGCAACCGACGTCAGCATACCCGCTTTTGTTGAGGAACCGCCTTCCCATCCCACCGAAGAATCGGGGACAGCCCCCTTCAAGTAATTGGAGCGGATCGAGTGTCACTGGGCGTGCCACCCTTGCGTGAACCGCAACGTGTTGTCATCGGGATGCTCCGTTGCGGAGGCGCTCGAGAGTCGCGTTCGCTCCGATGCACCACGAACGTAATGCCCTACTCCTCCGAGGCACGACGAAAGTCGCGCCCTACTCCATCCATGCGTCACCGGTCGGATATCGGTATCGCAGGCGCGACTCTGGCTTGATCTCGGCGGAATAGCCCGGCGTGAGTGGAGGCATGTAGCGAGCGCTTCTGATCACGACCGGATCGACGAAATGCTCGTGGAGGTGATCGACAAACTCGGTCACGCGATTCTCCAGCGTCGCAGACACGGCGAGGTAATCGAACATCGACAAATGCTGCACCAGCTCACAGAGTCCGACCCCGCCGGCGTGCGGGCAGACCGGCACACCGAATTTGGCGGCCATCAAGATCACCGCGAGGTTCTCGTTGACGCCGCCAAGCCGGCAACTGTCGATCTGGCAGAAGCTGATCGCCCGGGCCTGCAGAAGCTGCTTGAAGAGGACGCGATTGGCGCAGTGCTCACCGGTGGCGACACCGACGGGAGCGACAGCGCGAGCAATGGTCGCGTGACCCAAGACATCATCTGGACTCGTGGGCTCTTCGATCCAGAGCAGATTGAACTCTGCCAACTCCCGCACGCGCACGATCGCCTCCTGAACGTCCCATCGCTGGTTCGCATCGATCATGAGGGTACGGTCGGGTCCGATGGCGTCGCGGACGAGAGCCACGCGCTTGTGATCGTCCTTGGGGCTGGCCCCCACCTTCACCTTGAAGTGCGTCCAGCCCGCATCGATCGCCTCGCGGCACGCGCGGCGAATGCGATCGTCGGAGTAGCCGATCCAGCCGGCGGAGGTCGTGTACGCAGGGTACCCCGACCGCAGGAGCGTGCGCTCACGATCGGCCTTCGACGTGCGCGACCGAGCCATCAGATCGATCGCCTCTGCCGGCGTCAAGGCATCGGTCATGTACCTGAAGTCGATGCACCGGACAACCTCCTCGGGCGTCATGTCCACGAGAAGCTTCCACAAGGGCTTGTCCTCGGCCTTTGCGTAGAGATCCCACACGGCATTGACAATCGCCGCCATCGACAAGTGGATGACGCCCTTTTCGGGTCCGAGCCATCGCAGTTGAGAATCGCCAGCCAGCCGCCTCCAGAACGCGCCGAGATCCGCGGTCAGATCCTCGAGCGTCCAGCCGACGACGTGGTGGCGGAACGCTTCAATCGCCGCGACGCAAATCTCGTTGCCACGGCCGATCGTGAAGGTGAGGCCGTGGCCCTCGAGGTGGCCGTCGGTTTTGAGAATGACGTACGCAGCTGAGTAATCGGGATCCGGATGCATCGCGTCGGTGCCGATCGCGGCGCGTGAGGTGGGAAAACGCAGATCGAGGATTTCGAGATCGGTGATTTTCAATGCGTCTGCCTTAGGCGACCCTGAAGGGTCGCCTCTACAAAAGTCTGAGCTTCGCGCGAAGGCGGAAGGGTCGCCTCTACATCTACCCGCCCTACCTGCGCCACCCGCCCTACCCGCCCCACCTGCCCTAACGATGTCTCCAGCGATCCAGCGCGACCGCAAGCACGATGATGGCGCCCGTCACAATCTGCTGCACCCAGTTGGGATAACCCTTTTGGGCGCACCCGATCTGGATCACCGCCATCGTCGTGGCGCCCAACAGCGTCCCGATGATGGTGCCGCGTCCGCCCGAGAGGCTGCCGCCGCCAATGATGACCGCCGCGATCACATCCAGCTCGAGGCCGTCGGCCACGGTTGGGTCGCCGACCGAGAGCCGTGAGAACTGCAACACGCCTGCGACTCCAGCCAACGCCGCACCAAGCGTATAGATGACGATCTTGGTGCGGGACACGGCGACGCCGCACAGCCTGGCCGTGCGCTCGTTCGAACCGATCGCAAACACATGGCGACCGAATCGTGTGTATCGAAGGATGCCGGCGACGATCACCGCGAGAAGCAGCACGAGCCAGACGCCACCGGGAAGCAGCGACCGATCGTCCGAGGCGGTCGCCCGCAACATATCGTTGAGCCAGGTCTGCGGCGCTTCGATCCGACGCTCGTCGGCGACCCCCTTCGCCGCGCCTCGTACGAGAATCATCGTTCCAAGAGTCACGATGAACGGGACCACACGCAGTCCGGTGACCAAGAGGCCATTGACGACGCCGCACGCCGCGCCGGCCACCACTCCGGCAAGCGCGGCTTCAAGCGGCGACCATCCCAAGCCGAGCAGTCGCGCGATCACGACAGTCGTCAAGGCGACGACCGATCCGACCGAGAGATCGATGCCTGCCGACACGATCACGACGGTCATGCCGAGCGCGGCGGCGGACACGATCGCGGTCTGACGGGCGATCAGCTCGAGGTTTCCGGGAAGGAAGAAGCGCCCACCGATGAGCGCGCCGAACGTGGCGGCCACAAACAGCAGCCCCAGAACAGGTCCGCCCGCGCCGGTGAGCAGGCGCGGCATCACGCGGCGTTCTCGGCGCCGGTGGCCGCAAGCATCAGCCGGTGCTCATTCCATTCGTTGACCGGTCGCGGTTGACCCAGCCGGCCACGTCGCATCACCGCGATGCGATCGCTGAGCCCGAGGAGCTCCGGTAGATAGCTGCTCACGAGAAGAATGGCCCGGGGCGCGCGACCCGTGGGCTGCTCGCTCGACACGAGCGCATCGATGATGGCGTAGAGCTGCGCCTTGCTGCCGACGTCGATTCCTCGAGTGGGCTCGTCAAGAAGCAGCACATCAACGTCGTGATGCAGCAATCGCGCGACCGCAACCTTCTGCTGATTGCCACCCGACAACTCGGCCACCGCTTGTGTTGGGGCCGCGCATCTGATGCCGAGACGCTCGACCCAACCTGCGGCAACCGACCGCTGTCGCGCGGGCATCACGAGCGATGCAGGACCCATCCCCGTCAGTCTGGTCAGCGTCAGGTTTTCGGCGACATCGAGGCCGAGCGCGATGCCCTCGCCTTTCCGGTCCTCGCTGACCATCCCCACGCCTTGCGTCCATCTGCCGCGTGGAGAGATGCCGCCCGAATAGCCGGCCACGCGAACACGACCGGAGCGGACGGGATCGAGCGAGAAGATCGCTCGAAGCAGCTCCGTGCGGCCGGCGCCGACCAGGCCTGCGATGCCGAGAATCTCACCACGATGCAACGTGAACGTCGCGGCGCCTGGCTGCAGGGCATCAACCTGCAGCACGGGCTCGCCCGTCTGCCTCGGCGTACGAGGAAACAGCTCATTCACGTCGCGACCGACCATCAACCGGACGATCTCTGCAGGCGCCATCGACGATGGCCCGCCACCGGCGACCCGGCCGTCGCGAAGGACCACGATTCGATCGCACACCTCGCGGACCTCTTCGATGAAATGAGAGATGTAGACAATCGAGTGGCCGCTCGCCTTCAGCCGCGCGAT
>JBOGIV010000210.1:0-13354 GCA_050747925.1 Vicinamibacterales bacterium | reverse complement strand
GGCATGACCAACGTGCTCATCGTCAACGGTGGCACCGAGGCTCGCGGCCCGCACAACATCCTGGCTGGGCACACGATCATGTCACGCATGACCGCGATCGACGTGGCCAAGGCGCTGGGCAACACGCTCGTCGCGCCGGTGATGCCGATCGACGTGGGCGCCACGGGCGTGAGCGAAGGCACCAGGACGCCCGGGGGCATCACGGTCTCCGCCGAGATCTTCAAAGGCCTCAAGCTCGCTGAGATCGTAAGCATGGCGTGGAACGGCTTCAAGAACATCTTCGTGATGGGCGACCACGGCGGCGGCCAGCGGATGATGAGAGAAGCGGCCGAGGAAATGGACAAGAAGTGGTCGCCGAAAGGCGTTCGCGTGTTCTACGTCCCCGACTTCTACACGAAGTATCAGGACGATGTGCAGATGTATCTCTACGAGCACAAGCTCCCGATCGGCGGCCACGGCGCGATGATGGAGACCTCGAAGATGCTCCTTTACGAGCCCGCGCCAGGCGTGTATGTGCGGGCGAACTACAAGACGGTCCCATTCGATCCGACGGGTCAGACCCCAGAGCAGTGGAAGGCCGCTCGCGACGCACGATTGACACGCGAGGCGGCGATTGCCGCTGGCCAGACACCTCCCGAGGCGGCCGGCGGTCGTGGTGGACAGGGCGGTGGTGGCGGACGCGGCGGTCAGGATCCCAACGCGCCTCCGCGAGTGAACAACAGCCTGACCGGCGATCCGCATCCATCGACCAAGGAAATCGGCAAGGACATTCACATGATCGGCGTCAACAACACGGTTACGCAGATCAAGCGGATGCTCGCGGGCGGTCAGTAGGAAGAAAGAAGAACGAAGAAAGAAGAAAGAAAGCGAGGGCTGAGATGCGCGTACTGCTGCTCTCGATGCCCGACTCGTTCGAGCACACTCCGTCTCTCACCATGCGCATGCCGAACGGCGCGCTGGCGTCTCTGGCCGGCAACGTCGATCGGCATCACCAGGTGGCGATTGCCGATCTGATCGTCGCGCAAGGATCGGTCCGCCAGACCGTCGAGCGACTGGTGCGCGAGCTCGACCCCGAGCTCGTCGGCCTCTCGGTGATGACGTTTCAGCGTCACACGGCGCTCGAGATCGTTCGCCTGATTCGCGAGATGAAGCCGGATGTTCAGGTCGTGGCAGGCGGATACGATCCAAGCCTGGCTCCAGAGGCGTACGAGGCGCCGGACTCCGGCGTCGATTTCCTGGTTCGCGGAGAAGGTGACCTCACGTTTCGCGATCTGCTGCGCGCGGTCGAACGCGGCGGCGTCGAATCCGAGATTCCCGGCCTTTCAGTTCGCCCCTCAACTCAGTTACCTCGCGCTTCGCGCGAGGCAACTTCGCTCAGGGCAAGCCAACCGTTTCGCCACGGCCCGCCACGTCACGTCAGCCATCTCGACGGTGAGAGCATCGCGCTGCCCAATCGTGCGGCGCGCGTGCTCACCGGCTACACCTTCATGGGCCTCGGCATCGACATCGTCGAGACCTCGCGCGGCTGCACCTACGACTGCAGCTTTTGCTCGATCATCGAGATGCGCGGGCGCAACTTTCATACCTTCGATTTCACGCGCGTGCTCGCCGACATCGCCGACGCGCGAAGCCGCGGGGCTCGCGTGATCTTCATCGTCGACGACAACATCACGTTGAACGTCGCGCGCTTCGAGGCGCTCTGCAAGGCGATCGTCGAGGCGGGTTTCAACGACGTTCAGTACCTGGTGCAGGCGATGACTTCGTCCATCGCCAGCCACGGCGAAACACTGTCGCCGCTGATGCGGAAGGCGGGCTTCCGCTACGTATTCCTCGGCATCGAGAACATCCTCGACGAGGACCTGGCCTTCTTGCGTGCGTCAGCGAAAAACGCCACGCGCGAAGGCGGCAGGCGTACGGGGAACGCGACGATGCGCGCCATAGAGCTGCTGCATCGGCATGGCATGTACGTGGTGGGGGGAATCATCGTCGGCAATCCGAGCGACACGAAGGAGTCGATCGAGACCAATCTGAACTTCGCCCGCCGCTACGTCGACTGGCCCTACATTCAACACCCGACGCCGTATCCCGGCACGCCGATGACGAAAGACTTCCGCGAGCGGAATCTCATCGTCAACGAGCATATGGAGGAGTACGACGGGACCACGGCGGTGGTGAGAAGCGAGCATATGAGCGCCAACGACATCGAGTTCATGCGTTGGCGGGCTGAGCGATGGATGAAGCTGCGTTTCCTGCCGACCGCGCTGCGTTTCTATCCGGGGTTCGTTATGCGTCACGCGCCGCAGATGCTCGCGCACACGTTTCGTGGCAGCACGTGGCGATCGGCGGTCGGCCTGGAGAGCTCGCGCGAGGTCTTTGCGCGCTACAAAGCGATTCGCCGGCGTGAGCGAGATTATCTGGGTGAGCCGCCGCGCTACAAGCGGCGTCCTGGCCCGCGCGAGAAGACGCCAAAGATTCCACTCACTTCGGAGGCAGCCGCGCCTTCAGCTCCTCGACCCAGTTGAGTACGAGGACCATGTTGTTCGCAGGCGCCGCCGCCGTTGGCGTCTCCGGCTGACGGTCCGGCTGTTCGTCCTTGATCATCAGGAACTTCTGACCGTCGCGTGAGACGTCGAACGTACGGGTCTGCACGCTGTAATACGCCGTGTTCAGCAACCTCTTTGGAGTTCCGAAATTGAAGGTGCCAGTCGTCGAGGCCTGCACTGGGATGGCCGTGAGCAGGTCCTTGCTGTCGAAATAGAACAGCTCGCGTCCATTCGGTGCCCAAAGCGGTGACCGCCCACCTGCGTTGGAGACTTGCCAGTGTCCGCCATTCACGTTTGGGAACGGCCGGACATGGACCTCGAATTGGCCGGACTCATCGGAATCGTACGCCAGCCAACGGCTGTCGGGAGAGACAACGCCGTTGTCTTCGGTGAACGAGGGCGTTTGCAGGAGTGGTGTCGGCGTCCGCGCGCCTGTGGCCGCGGTGGTCGGGCCAGACGGGGACCCATCCAAGCGCAGCGTATAGATATCAGCAGTTCGAGTTTGGTGCCGCAGGATCAGCGTGGCGTTGTCGGGTGAAATCGACACCGGATTGACGGCCCCTCCTTCAGGGCTGGCCCCCAACAAGGCCGCCGACCCCGTGCCGTCTGCCGACTGCGAAAAGACTTGGGAGCGGCCGTTGCGAGAAGAGGTAAAGATGATGCGGGCGCTGTCGCTGGTCCACGTCGGAAACCCGTCCAGCCCCGGGTCGAACGTCACACGCGTCAGCGTCTCGTGCGCGATGTCCCAGGTCCAGATATCCGACTCCTGATCCCTCACGTCGAGCGCGATACGCGTGCCATCAGGAGACAGCCGTGCCCGTTGGTAAGCGCGCAGCGGTGCCTTGAGGATCTCTTCCTTCCCCAGGCGGTCCACCCAGGCCAATCTCCGTGCGAACGAGGTGCCGACTTGTCCACCAGCGACGTACAGCAGCAACCCCTCACGAGAAATGCTGAACTCAGCTGCCCCGGAAGACTTGGTCAGTACATTCTCGACGACTGGTATCGGATCGCTGAGAACCTCGAGTCGGCTCGGATCGAAGCGCACGGCACGCAGGGAACCCGCGGCGGCGTAGACGATGTGACCGGACTGGACGTATTCCGCCTGTCCTCCTCCGCGAATGAGCGTCTTGGATTGGCCGGTTTTGAGATCGAGCACGGCGACCTGCGAATTATCGGGGCCGCTACCGGGCACGCTAATCGTCAACAGCAGAGCCTGACCGCCGAGCAGGAACGAAGGGAAGACGTGGTCTTCGTTCACTTTCTCGCGATCGGGCGTCGTCAGCACCTGTGGCTCGCCGCCACCCGCGGGCATGCGATACAGGCCGGTCCTTGTATCAGAGGTCCCGAACACGATCGTGTCGTCGGCCCCCCAGCTGGCGCCCAACATCGCGCCCGTAATTTTGCAGAGGGTAATCGGTGGCCCACCAGACATCGATACCTTCTTGATTTCGGAGACATTACCGGTCACGGTGTAGAACCCGATCCACTTGCTGTCGGGCGATACAAATGGCGAACGTGGCGCCGTGATTCCACGGAACTCGACCGCCTCGAGCTGATCCGCTGCGCGTACCCACAACGAGCCCGTGACCGAGCTCGCCCCCGTCGTATAGACGATGCGGGATCCGTCTGGTGATACCACGACGTCGCGAAAGGGACTGCCCACCGCAATTGGCTCTGAGCCGCTTGCTGAAATAGCGAAACGTGCAGGTTGACCAGGGGTCGGCGGACCAGGGCGAGTCACGACCCACGTCACCAGCGCCGCCACTGCTGCCACTCCGACAAGCGCAAGCGCCACAACGGTCATGCTCGGGCGAGTTGACGGCTCCGACTTATCCAGACGTCCGACTGCGGTGATCGATCCTTCGTCCGTCAAGAAGCGGACGACAGACAAGTCAGGTATTCGTGTCTTGCGATCCTTGATGAGACAGCGCCTGATCGTCGATGCGACATGCGCCGGCAGGTCGGAAGGCAGCACCGTCCAATCGGGTTCGCCGCGCACGATCGCGGCGAGTGTGTCGGTGACATCCTCGCCTTCGAACGCGCGCTTGCCCGTCAGCATCTCGAAGAAGACACAGCCGAACGCCCACACATCGCTGCGCTTGTCGGTAGGCCGCCCCTTCGCTTGCTCAGGGCTCATGTAGGCAGCAGTGCCGAGGATCATCCCTGCCTGCGTCATCGGGCTCGTGATCGTCGGCGAATTCGTGATCTCGACGCCGCTGGTCCGCCCACCTTCTGCTGCAAAGGCTTTCGCGAGGCCAAAGTCCAGAACCTTCACCTGACCCTCGGCAGTCAGCATGATGTTGGCGGGCTTCAGATCGCGATGGACGATCCCCCTGTCGTGTGCGACCTCGAGCGCATCGACGATCTGTCGAGCGACCACCAGTGCTTCGGCGACGGGCAATGGGCCTCGCTTGAGACGCTGCGCGAGCGACTCGCCATCGACCAGCTCGAGCACGAGGAACCGGCACCCGCCCGATTCGTCGAGGCCGTAGATCGCGCCGATGTTCTGATGATTCAGCGTTGCGAGCAACTGCGCTTCGCGCTCGAACCGGGCGAGTCGCTCCAGATCGCTCGCGAAGGCCTCAGGCAGAATCTTGAGGGCGACGTCGCGATTGAGTTTGGTGTCGCGGGCGCGATACACCTCGCCCATACCTCCGGCGCCGAGCGGAGCGACGACTTCGTAAGACCCGAGTCGGGTGCCAGCGGTGAGCGGCATCGCGACAGGCTAAAAGCTTCCTTGATCGAAAGCAACCAGTCGCCTAACTCGCCTTCAGGAAGCCGGCGAGCTCCAGCGCGGCCAGCGGCGGGCTGAACAGATACCCCTGGCCTTCGGCACAGAGCTGCGCCTGCAGAAAGACCAGCTGCTCGACCGTCTCCACGCCTTCTGCGACGACGCGATAGTTGAGGCTCTTCCCCATGCTGATCACCGCAGTGACGATGGGCGCGCCCTCGGAGTCGTTGGAGATCTCGTGCACGAACGACTGATCCAGCTTCAACGAGTCGATGGGGAACTTGCGGAGGTAGCTCAGGCTCGAGTATCCAGTGCCGAAGTCATCCACCGACAACTGCACGCCGAGATCTTTCAACGCTCGCAGCACGGCGACGGTCGTATCGCCGGGCTCCATCAACACGCGCTCGGTGAGCTCCAGCTCCAGGTAGTGCGGCTCCAGGCGCGTTTCTCGCAGGATCTCGCGCACGCCGTCGAGGAAGCCCTTGCTGCGGAATTCGACGGCCGAGATGTTCACCGAGACGGGGACCGGCCTGAGCCCTGCGTCCTGCCACGCACGGGCCTGGCGGCACGCTTCAAACAGCACCCATTGACCGACGGGGACGATGAGGCCGGAATCTTCGGCGATCGGAACGAACTGTGTCGGTCGCACCAGTCCGCGATCGGGATGCTGCCAGCGGATCAACGCCTCGGCTCCGATCATCGAGCCGGTGTTGAGGTTCATCTTCGGCTGATAGTGGAGCAAGAACTCCTGCCGCTTGAGTGCGGTTCGAAGACTCGACTCGAGGGCCAGCCGCTCGACGGCCCGCGCGTTCATGTTGGCCGTGAAGAACTGATATTGATCGCGTCCCAGTGCCTTGGCCTGGTACATCGCGGTGTCAGCGCATTTGATCAACGTGGTGGCGTCGTCACCATCGCCCGGAAACACGCTGATGCCGATGCTGACGCTGACATGCAGCTCGTGCCCGGAGGTCACGTGTGGAGAGGTGAGCTTCGAGATAATCTTTTGGGCGCTCGCCGCGGCCGCCGGCGCATTGGCGACTTCCGACAACAGCACCACGAACTCGTCACCGCCTTGCCGGCTCACCGTGTCGGAGCCGCGTATCGACGCCGTCAATCGCTCCGCGACCGACTGCAGCAGACGGTCGCCAACGCCGTGCCCGAGCGAGTCGTTGATGTGCTTGAAGCGATCCACGTCGAGGAACAGCACCGCCAGCTGACGCTGGTAGCGCCGCGCGACGGTGATCGCGCGGACGATGCGCTCTTCGAGCAACATGCGGTTGGGCAGACCCGTCAGCGGGTCGTGCGACGCCATGTGCGACATCTGCAGGAGCGATTCGTCGGTGAGCCGGTTCGCGCGCTCGGCATCCAGCGTCAACTGTTGCGCGCGAGACAGCACCTCGCGGTATTGATGTGTCAGGTGTGTGCCGCGCACGAGCGAGTTGCCCAGTAGCTCGAGCAGCTCGCCGTAGAGCAGCAGTCGCGGCTCGGGCGCCGGCTGAGACGAACGCACCGCCTCCCAGAGCTTGTCGAACGGGATCCTCGAATCGCCGGCCAGCCGCTCGATGTGCGGCCGCTGCGGAAAGTTGGAGAGCGCGAAGCCGGCCACGAGTGCGCCGACGGTTTCGCCCTCGAGCACGAGGGGCGTGCCGATGACCGTCAGTCCATATGCCGGGACGACGCTGAGCGACGCCGCCGGCAACGCGCCTGACAGCGATCGACTGGCGCACTCGGTAAAGATGCCCGAGTCGTACGCGTACTCAGTAAAGAGGTCGAAGAGTGGCGTGGGATGGATCGGGCCACACGCAATTTTGTGATCGACTCCGTAGACGACCACCGTGAGGTTCGTGACAGCCGCGTATTTCTCGAGGGCGGGCCGCCAGACCTCGCCGTTGAACAACACGTCGTCTGTCGCGCTCATCAAGAAGGAGTAGCGGACGGCAGTGGCAGACTCACGTGGGGATCGCTCCATTGTCGAGCCATGCGAATGCGGCTCGATCGTGCCAGCGAGTGCCGATGCACCTGGAACGAGCGGTGGTCATGCCTGGGGGTTGGCGGAACTATAACACCGAAACCGTCAACGACGGCAGTCGGCGTCTGCCGACTACACGCGAAATGAGTTATCGGTCAGATGAGAAGAATTCAATAGGTGCGTCGGGCGACCCATTCCCGATAGAGGGAATCGCTCACCACATACCGGCTTGGCGCGCCGGCGCGTTTCGGCGACGGCGGGCTTCCCTCGCGCCTGACGATGTCCTGACGGACGAGGGCTGCCAGGGCGGACTGCACGCTCGACGCAGTGGGCAGTCGGTGCCGCGTGCGAACGTCGGCGGACAATAGCTCACGCCCATCCTCGAGCACCAGCGCGCGCAAAACGGCGCGCTGGGGAAGCGTCAGACGCTGCCACGATTCCTCGAAGACCGTCTGTTGCTCGCCCAGCAGGCGGGTGAGCGTGGCATGCAGTGTCTCCAGGCCGACCGTCCGCCGCCCTGAAACCTTCACGTCGTCCCAGGTTTCGTGGGCGAGACGTTGCACATCGAACGGGACGTTGCCGGCTAACTCGACAATCGCGTTGCCAAGGCCGGGCTCGGGCTTGAGACCTCCGACCGCGAACCGTTTTTCAATGAAGTCGGCGAATTGCGCGGCGTCGATCTTTTCGAGCCGAATGACCGGACCGGCCTTGTAGAACGGACGGCGCGGGCCCAGCATGCGCTCCATCAGCGAGGGCTCGGAGCCCGCGAAAACGTAGCCCACCATCCGCTGATCCTGAACCGCGGCGCGCAGTGCAGCTTCGACGCTTCCGCCATCGAACACGGCAATCGCCTGGAACTCGTCGAGCGACACGGCCATCCGCTGCTTCCGGGCGGCGGCGAGTCGGCCGGGAAGGGCGAAGACCTCGGCTGCCAGCCTGGCCGTATCGCGCGCTGTGCGGACGGCTGGGAATGAGAGGGTGAATCCGCCGCGCGTTCCTGGAAGGTCGCCACTCGGCTCGAAACGCACTTCGGGCCGCAGCGTTTTCAAGAGCTCGCCGACCCATCGCTGCAGCCGTCCGGTCGGCGTATCCGCGGCGACCAGCGCCCTCGCGTACGCCTCGAGAAAGCCGACGTACGAGCTCGAGGCGGCGACGGTGACCTCGACGGTGAGCACGCCGTCTCTGGCCAGCGTGCGCATCACATCGCGGATCAGCGAGGATTTTCCGTAGCGGCGAGGCGAGATGAGGAAGACTTTCTGACCGGCGGCCAGGTCGCCACGCAGTCGGTCGCGCTCGCTCTCGCGATCGGCAAAGGCGCCGGCGGTGACGATTTCACCGTACACGAACGGGTTCCCAGGCGTCATGGCGATTACCTGATTATACGTAATGATTACGTTGAGTGAGGTAATAGGGCGGGTTGGCCGGGTGGGCCGGGTAGGCCGGGCCGGGTGGGCAGAGTAGGAGGGAGATCTTTTACCTGGCCTACCCGGCCGACCTGGCCTACCAGGCCTAACGATCGCTCAGCCGAATGCTCAGTCCAATCCGGTCGAACGCATCTCTGAAAAAGCGCTCGTCCTCATCGGGCGCCACCGTCACGTAATAGAAGAGATTCCCATCTCCAAGTAGCGTCGTGTAGACGTCGACCTGTTCGCTGCCGCCAACCACGGATCGTCCCACCAGCGGCGTGCCGATGCCGTTGCGATTCGAGATGCGAACGTTCGACTGCTGACCAGCAACGCGCATGTCTGGATTGCCCCGCAAGAACGACTGAATCAGCGAGTCGGTCGCGGTTCGCAGATCGCGCGACGACCCGCGGGCCACGCCGAGCTCCACCCCGTGCGTGAGCACGGTCTGCCCTTGGTACTGCCCGTAGCCGTTCATCGGCACGTACTTCACCGAGTTGTTCGACGACACCGCCGTCCAGTCCGCAGGGACACTGGCCTGGAAGAGATTTCCACCGCGCACGGTCTTGTACCGCGATGACGGCCGCGGCACATCACGGCCGATCGTCCCCACCGACGTCGTGTCCTCCCCTGAGCCGCCAGAGTTTCGTCCTCCAAGATCCGCCATTGATTTCGCGGGCGGCAGTCCGGCGAGGCGCGACTTGGTCGCCAAGAAGCCGCGATCGTCGTGGCGAGGCCCGATCTGCAGTTGGGCGGCCTCGTCGTTGATGTACTTCGTTCGGTTGCCCGGATTCGGGTGACTGCTCAACCACTGTGGCGGCGTGCGACCTCGACCCTCTTTCTCAATGGTCTCGAACATTCGCGCGAGATCGCGTGGGTCATACCCGGCGCGCGCCATGATCTGCGCGCCGAGGAGATCGGCCTGCTTCTCATACTCGCGGCTGTACTTCAGTAACCACGTGCCGAGGCCAAATTGCGATCCTTGAGAAATCACTTGGCCCACACCACCGCCGATGACCGCACCGGCGATGGCGCCCGCGAGCGCGCCGAGCTGGAATCCCTGCGCCTTGGTGGCGTTGGCGGTGCCGTGGCGGAGCAGCACGTGGCTCAACTCGTGCGCCATGACGCCGACCACTTCGCCTTCGGACCTGGCGGCCTCCATCATGCCGCGATTGACGAACATCGGGCCCCCGGGCAGCGCAAAGGCGTTGATCTCTTTCAGGTTGACCGGTGTGAACGAATACTCGAACGCTCGGTGGTCGAGTTCATCCGGAGCGGCCGAGACCAACCGTCGCCCGAGCTCGTCCAGGTAGCCCGCAATCTGCCGGTCGTCGATGAACGGGTATTCCTTCCGAACTTCCGCCGCAGCTTCTCGGCCGATCTTGACGTCCTGTTCCGGCGTGTACTTGTTCTTGGGAGCGACGATGCGCGTCTGCGTCCAGACAGACGATGACGATCCGACCAGGAACAGGATGGCGACACTGCTCGCGACGTACTTGCGAAGAGTCTTGGCTGGCATTGGCGTTCCTCCGGCGGGACCAGCCTCAGTATAGAACCGCCTGGTCCCAGAGCTTTCGCTTCGCACTCATAGGTCATGCAAGTACGCTGCCGCCCGGAACAGCCTCAGCTACCGCCTATCTACAGGTTCCAATGTTCCACGGTTCCAACGTTCCAACGTTCGACGTTCGAAACCGAGGACACTTCGAGTTCCGGACACCCGGAACCAAAAACTCAGGAACTTTTGCCCGCCTTCGCTCGATGAGAATCGCTGGCGAGCTTCCGCCTTCGCCGAGGCTCCGGCGGAAACCCTGGAACCCTATTCCCCCCGCAGCGCTCTGGTGGGATCGATCGAGGCCGCTCGACGAGCCGGAATCGCCGCGGCCACGATCGACGTGGCAACGAGAATCCCAATCGTGAGGCTCCACACGAGTGGATGCTGTCCGCCCAGACCGTAGAGTTGTGAACCGATCGCCCGGCCGACCAGCATCGCCAATGGCAGACCAATCGCGAGACCGGCGATCGTCTCGAGCAAGGGCCCACCGATCACCGTTCGCATGATGCCGGAGCGGCCGGCGCCAAGCGCCATCCGCACGCCGATCTCTCGTGTTCGACGCGCGACGCCGTACGACGTGACGCCGTAGAGACCGAGCGCCGTCAGAATCAGCGCCAGACCACCATAGAGCGACGTGAGTCGCGAGACCAGTCTCTGAACGCTGAAGTTCCCGCTCACCTGAGCGCTCATCGGCAGGATGCGAGTGACGTTCACGTCGGCATTCACCTCGGCAATTGCTGCGCGAAGCGCACCTTCCAGCGTTCCAGCGTCGGGACGAGTCCGTACGACGATCGAGCGCAACAACATCGAGCGCAGCTGCACGTTCCTCGCACCGGGATCGACATAGGTACCGGACTGAAATCCGGGAATGAACAGCATCGGGCGAACCTGCTCGGTGACGAACGCGTACTTCACGTCTTCGACCACCCCGACGATCTCGAAATCGCCGCTGTGCTCCGTGCCGATGCGCTCGGTGCCGCCGATGCCGAGCGTACGGCCGATCGGATCGGACGACTCATAGAAGCGCCGCACGAAGGCCTCGTTGACGACCGCGACTCGACGGGCGCCTGGGACGTCGCGCTCGTCGATCGCGCGACCGCGAATCACGCGCGTCCCAACGGTCGAGAAGTACTCGGGGCCGATGCGATTCCAGGACGATCCGTCGGGCCGCGCCGGATCCGGCGTTCGTCCAGCAATGCTGAGCCCAGAGGACCAGTTGTTGCCGTCCATCGGGCTCGACAACGAGTAGCTGACCGCGACGACACCGGGTACTCGGCCGAGGCGCTCCCGCAGCGCTTCGTACAGTCTCGCCAACTGTTCTGGCTGACGCTCGCTTGCTGGCGGGTACATCCGGATCACGACGCGATCCGCCGGATCGAACCCGAGCGGCTGATTCTCCAGGTTTCTCAAGCTGCCGACGAGGAGGCCGGCGCTCGTCAACATCGCAAACGAGAGGGCCACTTGCGTGATCACGAGCGATCGTCGTGGCACAAACGATCGTTGATGCACGCTGCGTCCGACGCTCGAGAGGGCATCGAGCGGTGCGGCGCTCGACATCGCCCACGCGGGCGCGACCGTGAAGAGCACACCGGTGACGAGGGCCAGCCCGATTGAGAAGAGGAGAACGATCATGGAGAGCGACGTGTCGACCGGCACGTACGCGCCCCCAGGAAACGCGACGGCGATGAGAGCGCGAGTGCCCACCATCGCCACGAGGACACCGGCCGCCGCGCCCGCGGTTGCGAGCACGATGCCCTCGACCATCGACTGCCGCATCAGTCGTGTCGACGAAGCGCCGAGCGCCGCACGAATGGCCGCTTGACCCCGATCCGCTCTCGCCAACAGAAGGTTGGCCAGGTTGGCGCAGGCAATGAGCAGCAGCACGGCAGAGGTCAGAAACATCAGCGACAGCGGTTGTGAGAATCGTCGTTGGAGCAGCGGCACGCCGCTGCCCCCTCGCGTCACGACAAGTCGCTCCCGAGGAAGCCGCTGCCGGTCTTCGTTGGACAAGAACGACTGTGCGCCGAGCCAGTGTTGAAGCGAGGTCGTCAACCGTGCGCTGATCGACGGCACTGATGTGCCCTCACGCAGCCGGCCGATGGCGTACAGCCAATGCTGCTCGTCGTGACCCATGAGCGACGCTTCGCCGCGCAGCGCTGGCTCCTGGCTCAGCGGAATCCACGCCGCCGCGGGATCCGGCCGGGCCGTGTCGCCAAAGAACTCACGCGCCGCGACGCCCACGACGGTCATCGTCTGGCCTTCGATCACGACCGCGCTGCCAATCAGCGAAGGATCGAGGCCGAACGTGTCCCAGGCGCGGTAGCTCAGCACCACGACCGGCTCAGCCCCTGGCCGGTCATCGTCGGGGGTGAACAGACGGCCTGCGGCGGGGCGCACGCCGAACATGCGGAAGTAGTTGCCGGTGACGAACTGCCCTGGAAACGATTCGGGCAGCTTCGACCCGCTTCGGCGAACCGTGATGGTCAGCAGATTGGCTTGGAATCCCGCGAGCTCCGAAAACTCCGGTGCGCTGTCCCGCAAATGAGTGAAGAGCCCGGGAGAGAAGAGCGACCAGCTTTGCTGCAGACCCGAGTTCACGCAGCAGTTGTTCGTGTCGCCAAGCCGGTAGAGCTCTTCGGGCCGCTCCACTGGGAGCGAACGAAGCATCAACGCATCGACGAGGCTGAACACGGCGGTATTGGCGCCCAGGCCCAGCGCGAGCGTCAGGATGACGACGAGCGTGAAGCCCGGCTGGTGACGGCAGCGGCGAAGGGCGACGCGAAGATCATCTCGAAGCCAGGTCATAGGTCCCTCGCGGATCTTCGACGTCACCGCGTCGTGAAGCGTTGGCTGGCAGCACTCGGTAGTCGGTAATCGGTACTCGGGGACTCCGGACCCTAGCCCCTAGCCCGGGGGTTTTGAGAATTTCTCTCTTAGATCTTCTCACGCGGCGAGCAGATCGATGAGGGTCTGAATAGCCACGTCAGCTTTGTGGTACGCGGCTTCAATCTTGGCGGGCGGTGTGGCCGGCTTCGTGGGCCGGTGATGAAAGAGCGTATTGGCCAACGGGCCGCAGACGCGCTTGTGGAAAAGGACGAACATCGCCGCCACTTTGACGCCTTTCTCGGTGAGCCGATACGAGTAGCTCCGTCCTTC
>JBOGIV010000209.1:0-5174 GCA_050747925.1 Vicinamibacterales bacterium | reverse complement strand
TCTTCAACGGAGACGCACGTCAGTTGTTTCATCAGCTCATCAGCGAGAGCGCGACGATTCCCGGCGTCGATGCGGCAGCCTGGGCGATGCGACTGCCCACTCAGATCGTCGGCTTGCGCACATCGGTCGCCGTCATTGGTGAGTCTGAGCTCGAGTCCCCAGCTACCTTGCGACCGGTGAGTCAGGAGTACTTCGACACGGCCGGGATCCCGCTGATGGCAGGCCGTCGATTCGCCACAACGGACACGCGCGACTCTCCGCGCGTGGCGATCGTCAACACGACGTTTGTTCGGGACCTGCTCGAAGGCCGCTCGCCCGTGAATCTGCGTCTGTCGACATCGCTCGCCGGCGAGGTGGTGACGATTGTCGGAGTCGTGGGGGACGTCACTCCAGCCGGCGCGCTCGACCGTCCGGCTCTCTACGTGTCATTGGATCAGCTGTCGACGCCGTCGGGATATTTGATCGTCCGCGCCAAAGGCGACCCACGCTCCATCATGCCGGCGTTGACCAATCGTCTTCGCACCACTGCGCCGATGATCGCGGTCGACCGCATGGAGCGCGTAGCGGAAAGCCTGGAGGACGGCCGAGCCGTCGTTCGCTTCAGCATGCAGTTAGCCGCGATGTTTGCCGCGCTGGCCCTGGCGCTTTCGGTGATTGGCGTCTACGGTCTCACGGCGGGCGAGGTGTCCGCGCGTTGGCGGGAACTTGCGCTCCGCCTGGCCTTGGGCGCGTCGCGCTTCGACGCCCTCTGGACCGTGATCAAGCCGTGCGCGGTGCTCCTCCTCGCGGGCGCGGTGTTGGGCATGATCGGCGCGGTGGGGGCCGCGCCGGCTCTCGCCTCGCTGCTACACGGCGTCAAGCCCGTCGATGCGCCGACATTGGCGATGGCGCCGCTGGTCCTCGGAGCGGTGGGAATTGTCGCCGCCGTCCTGGCGGCAAGGCGCGTGTTGAAAGCGGATCCGGCCGCGGCGCTCCGCAGCGAATAGTCATCGAGCGGACTGCCGCGTCGTGAAGCTCGTCGATTCGCTCGAACGAAACCAGATCCACGGCGCGATCGTCCGTCGCTATCGCGATCCCTGGTGGGCGATCTGCTTGAAAAGTCTTCGGCCCGCCGCTTGATCTCTTCCTGGCTCAGCTGTTCCTTACGCGCGGGATCCGACGCGCCCTCTGAGCCAAAGGCCAATATGAGTCGGGATCGCGAGCGTAGTGGATCGCGTCGACACCTGGCTGGCGGGGATAGGTATCCGCGCCGAGCGTCGCGGGAATCAGGAAGAGGCCCGCGACGAAGAGTGTCCTTCGCATCGCGCCATTATCCGGCAACCGGCATGCGACAAGCTGCGCGCAGCCAACGAGGCGACGCGATCGGTTGACACGAATCATTAAATCACCATACATTGATTAGGTTTGTCCCGCCGTTGCAGCCCGTGGCCGCGGAGGCGGACAAGGCGGTTATCCAGAGTGGCCGAGGGACCGGGCCCGATGACGCCACAGCAACCTGGCTGCAGGTGCCGTGGTGCTAATTCCCGGGGAGATAAGGCCGTGTCCGCTCCAGCTCAGGCGCCGCTGTCACTCTCCGCCTCGCTCTCATCGAAGGTAAGGTCTCCGAACCTCGGAACGATACGAACCGACCGGCTCGGCCTCGGCCACGTTGGACAGATCGTCGAGTGGGTGGCGAGCGAGGGTCGCCTCGGCGTCGCTCGCGTGACCGCGATCGTCAATGCCACATCCAACTTTGTGCTGACGCGGCTGGCCGACTGCGACTCAACATTTGCGACCGCGCTCGAGGAAGCACAGCGCGCCGGCGAGGTCGGCGCGGATCCGTCGCGCGATCTCGACGGTCTCGATGCGGCCGACAAACTCACGCGGCTCGCGTCGCTCTTTGGCTGGAGCGCCATCTCACGCGATCACTTGGAAGTTGAGGGAATCCGCCGGCTGACCACTGAGGATCTCGCCGCGGCGCGTGAGATTGGGGGCGCGATCAAGCCGATCGTCTGGGCCGCGCGACGAGCGTCTGGAGTTGAGGCCTTCGTTGGTCCTGCGTTTCTGTCGAGGTCTGAACCGCTTGCCGCAGTCGATGGAGCGCACAACGGCATCCGGCTCGATGGAAAGCACGTGTCGAACCTCTTCCTGAGTGGCCCAGGCGGCGGACCCGACGTGACCAGCTTTCTCGACAACAACATGGATGCGGCGCCCATGGCCGTCGCGGCGCCCCTCACGCCATGGTTCCTGCGCGTGACATTTCCGGGTCACCTCCCGCAAGACGATGCTGTGCGGCGAGTGGTCACCGCGGCCGGATTCGACGTTGCCCAAGTCGTCGCCGGCTCGAATGGCTCTTCGCGCTGGCTCACGACTGACTCGCTCTCCCGCCAGGACGTGGGCGCCGCGTGTGCGCGTCTTCATGCCGTGCATCGGATCGAGAGCTATGCCCTTCGACGTCTCTGCACTTGATCACACGCTCATTCGACGTTCACCGGGATGCGAAGACGACGCAGATCTAATCGAGGATCCGTCACGAGGCCTTGACCAGCGATCAGTGCACAAAAGTTACCCGCTGGCAGCTGATAGCCGAGGGCTGAACGCCGATTTCAGCATAAGCTGAAATCCCAATGTCGCGGTATTTCGTGACCGGAGCCACAGGGTTTCTCGGTTCCGAACTTGCCAAGCAGCTGATCAGTCGCGGCCACAAGGTCGTCGCGCTCGTCCGGACACCTGAGAAAGCGCGCGTGCTGCAAACGCTGGGCGCCGAGATCCACACAGGCGACATCACCGATCGCCGGTCGCTTCGTGAGCCGATGACTGGCGTCGATGGCGTCTTCCACGTCGCCGCCTGGTACAAGGTCGGCGTCGTCGAGCCCGCGGCCGAGGCGATCAACGTCGGTGGCACGCGCAATGTGCTCGAGACGATGCGCGAGCTCGGCGTGCCGAAGGGTGTCTACACGAGCAGCGTCGCGGTGTTTTCGGATACGCGTGGCCTCGTGCCCGACGAGTACTATCGATACAGCGGCCCGCATCTGAGCGTCTACGACCGCACGAAGTGGGCCGCACACTACGAAGTCGTGCTGCCCATGATGGCCGCCGGGCTGCCCGTCATCGTCGTGATGCCGGGAGTCGTCTATGGGCCCGGCGACAACGGGCCGTTTCACGCGGCGCTCATCGATCTGCTTCGGCAGCGCCTTCCGATCACGCCAGCGATCACGGCGTTCTGCTGGGCTCACGTGGAAGACACGGCCCGGGCGCACATCCTGGCGATGGAGAAGGGGAAGGCCGGCGAGACCTACATCATCACCGGTCCGCGGCACAGCTTCGAGGAGGCATTCGCTATTGCCGCCGAGATCGCAAAGGTGAAGAAGCCGCGTTTTCACCCCCGGCCGGCGGTGATGCGGCTCGCGGCGCGCATGATGGATGTGCTCGGCCATGTGATCACGCTGCCAGTGAAGTATCAGCCAGAGTCGCTCCGCGTGCTCGCAGGCGCGACGTACTTCGGGTCGAGCGACAAGGCCGCGAGGGAGCTCGGGTTCACGGCGCGTCCGCTGACGGAGGGGATGACCCAGACGATCGAGCACGAGCTCCGCGTTCTGGCCAAAGCCAAAAAATAGCAGGGACAGTCAGAACAGGGCCAGGCCCCTTAGAAAAGGGCCAGGCCCCGTTTCAGGTTTCGGAATGCGCGGGCGCGGTGGGAGATCGCGGATTTTTCCACGTCCGTCAGCTCCGCTGTCGTCTTGCCAAGCGGCGCGTAGTCGAAGATCGGGTCGTAGCCGAAGCCATGCACTCCCGCTGGTGCGGCCGCGATGCAGCCTTCTACTGTGGTCTCGGTCTCGAACAGGAGCTCGCGGCCCTTGGCCATCGCGAGCGCGGTGACGAACCGCGCTCTCCAATCTGAGTCGTGCGCGACCCCAAGCCTTCGATAGATCTCGGCGAATCGCTCGGGGTACGTCGCGTCAGGCCTGAGGAACCGCGCCGAGTACACCCCGGGTTCTCGGCCAAGTGCGTCGATTTCAAGGCCGGAGTCCTCAGCGACCGTTGTCAGATCGCTGGCCTCCGCATACGCCAACGCCTTGATCCGCGCGTTCTCCCAGAACGTGCGGCCGTTCTCCTCGGGCTCGGGCATCGGCGGAAGGTCGGCGAGCGTGACGATCTCGATCGAGAGGCCGGCCAGGAGCGGTCGAACCTCGCGCAGCTTGTTGGGGTTGGTCGTGGCGATCAGCAGTTTCACCGACCTATCGGCGTGTCCGATTGTGTACAGGCGACCCTTTAGGGTCGCCTAGAATCTTGCCAACGATCTCTCGCTGCCGGTCGATCAGCGAGTCGATTCCGCGATCCGCGAGTTCGAGCAGTCCGTTCATCGCCTCCCGGTCGAACGGCTCGGCTTCGGCCGTCCCCTGGATCTCCACGTACCTGCCGTCGCTGGTCTTGACGATGTTCATGTCGACGTCGGCCTTGGAGTCTTCCTCATACGCGAGATCGAGCAGTGGCATGCCAGCAACGATACCCACGCTGGTCGCCGCGACGTAGTCGGACACCGGAATCGACTTGAGCTGATCGGTCTGCTTGAGCTTGTCGAGCGCGAGGATCAACGCGACGAACGCGCCGGTGATCGACGCGCAGCGCGTGCCGCCATCCGCTTGGATGACATCGCAATCGAGCCAGATGGTGCGCTCGCCCAATTGGTCGAGGCGCGTCACCGATCGCAGCGATCGACCGACGAGTCGCTGGATCTCCATCGTGCGACCGCCGACCTTTCCACTGGCCGCTTCACGAACCGAGCGGGTGTTGGTCGCGCGAGGGAGCATGCCGTACTCCGCCGTCACCCAACCCTTTCCCGTACCGCGGAGGAACGTGGGGACTTTGTCCTCCACGCTCGCCGCGCAAATCACGCGAGTACGGCCTACTTCGATGAGGACCGACCCTTCCGCATGGGCGAGATAGTTGGGCGTCAGGCAAACTGGGCGCAGCTGGTCGGGCGCGCGATCGTTCTGGCGATTCATGTGGGCAACAGCGTATCACCGCGAATCAAACGAACCACGAGGAAGATCAACCACGAGGAAGATCAACCACGAGGAAGGTGAATCACGAGGAAGGTGAACCACGAGGAAGACAACCACGAGGAAGCACGAGAAAGATAACCACGAGGATGATCAACCACGAGGAAGATCAACCACGAGGAAGATCAACCA
>JBOGIV010000208.1:0-5590 GCA_050747925.1 Vicinamibacterales bacterium | reverse complement strand
ACATGCTTGGGGGTCTGAGGCGGAGCCTCGCTAGGAGTCTGTCTGCGTAACAGGAGTAATCACAGGGAGGTCATGGAGACCAGGGAGTCAATCTTTGTAGATCCAATTCTATCTCCCCGATCTCCCTGATCTCCCAGTGATTCTCCCCTAGGCCATTCCGATAGACCAATGCGTGTGCTTGTCACGGGGGGAACCGGATATCTCGGCCGCGCAGTGGTTCACGCGCTGGCCGGCAAAGGGCATCTGCCGATTGTGTTTGCGCGATCGGCGTCGCAAAGTCAGCTTCCCGGACTTGCGATCGATGGCGACGTTCGAGACCCCGAAGCGCTGGCTCGCGCGGCCGAAGGGTGTGACGCCATCTGCCACCTGGCCGCACTCGTGAGCCTGTGGCGGCCACGCCGCGCCGATTTCGACGACATCAACATTGGCGGGCTTCGCAATGCGCTGGCAGCCGTTCGGCGGGCGGGCGTGCCACGTATGGTCTACACGTCGTCTTTTCTGGCGCGTGCTCCGCGCGGACGTACGGCGCCGATGGCGGCGAACGACTATCAGCGAACCAAAGTGGCGGCCGATCGTATTGCCGTCGACGCCTTGCGCGAGGGCTATCCGGTCATTCGGCTCTATCCAGGCGTGGTCTATGGACCCGGAGAGCTGCGAGAAGGCAACCTCGTTGGCCGGCTGGTGCACGACCACCTGAGCGGTCGTCTCCCGGGACTCGTCGGCGCTGATCGACCGTGGTCGTACGCGTGGATCACCGACGTCGCGGAGGGACATGTGGCGGCGGTAGAGCACGCAGAAGTGGGGTCGGCGTACGCGCTTGGCGGTGTGAACGTGCCGCAGATGCGAGTGTTCGAGCATGTGCGGGCGATACGAGGCGCGAAGCTTCCCCGCCGCATTCCGTTTCCACTAGCGAGACTGCTGGGCGCCGCCGAGGACGCCCGGGCCGCGATCTTTCGCTCGCCACCGCTCATCACCGCGGGGACCGTGGCGATTTTCAGAGAGGACTGGTCACTCGACAGCCGCGCCGCCATTCGCGATCTGGGCTTTCATGTGCGGCCGCTCGAAGAGGGTGTGGCAGCATTGCTCGCGACGTTGTGAGCGCCTATTCCGAGAGTCGCCGCCAGCTGGTCCACATCTCGATGGTGGGATTTGCGGCCCTGCTCCGCTACGTGACGTGGCCGCAGGCGGCCATGCTGGCGAGTAGCGCACTCGCGTTCAATCTGTTTCTCCTTCCGCGCGTAGCGCCCGGGATCCTGCGACCAACAGATGCGGGAGGGCATCGAGCGGGCGTGATCTTCTATCCGCTGTCGGTGTTGATCTTGGTTCTGGTCTTTCGTTCGCGCCTCGATATCGTCGCCGCGGCCTGGGCCGTGATGGCGTTTGGAGATGGCACGGCGACCTTGGCCGGCACCTGGCTTCGCGGACCGCGACTTCCGTGGAACCGCGACAAGACGTGGAGCGGCCTTGTCGGGTTTGTCGTGGCCGGCTCGGTCGGCGCTGTGGCAATGAGCCTGTGGGTCGCGCCCGCCATCGCGCCCGTGCCCTCACCGATCATCACGTTCTGGGCGCCGATCGCTGCGACGATCGCCGCCGCGCTCGTCGAAACGATCCCCGTCAAGCTCGACGACAACCTGTCGGTGCCGTTCGCAGCGGGTCTCGTTCTGGCGCTGGCATCGACGGTCAGCTCGGATGCGTTGGCGTTTGCGCGTCCGATGCTGGCGGAGCGGCTGCACTGGGCCCTGGGCATCAATGTGGTGATGGCCGCGGGCGCGCAGCTGGCGGGATCGATCACGTGGGGCGCCGCCGTTTCGGGGGCCGTGATCGGAATCGTGATCTATCTTGGCGCGGGACTCTCCGGTTGGTCGCTGCTGCTCCTGTCTTTTGGATGCGCTGTGATCAGCTCGCGGCTAGGCCTGAATCGAAAGATCGCCCGTGGGATCAGTGAAGGACGTGAAGGACGGCGAGGGCCGGGCAATGCGATCGCGAATTGTGTGGTCGGCGCCATCGGCGGGTGGCTGATGATCGTTGAGCCCTCGGACATTCGCGGCGCGCTGGTGCTGGCGTCGGGCCTGATCGCTGGCGCCAGCGACACGGTCGCGAGTGAGATCGGAAAGGCGTTCGGCGGCAGGCCGCGGGCGTTCCCGTCGTTCCTCGAGGTCCAACACGGAACGCCAGGAGGCGTCAGCATGATCGGAACACTCGCCGGCCTCGTCGCCGCCGTGGTGATGTCCCTCTACGCCGGCGCCTCACTGCCCGGTGGGGGCGCGCTCGTGCTTCCAATCGTCGTTGGCGCAACGGCCGGCGCATTCGCCGAGAGTGCGCTCGCGGGCCGTTTCGAACCTGAGGGTGTGCTCAACAACGATCTCTTGAACTTCCTCAACACGGCAATCGCCGCCGGCGTTGCAGTCTGGGTTGCCTCATGACCGCCATGTCGGGTAGGGGCGGTTCGCGAACCGCCCCTACAAGATCATGACAAATCGCGTCGCTGTCTACGTGGAGTTCAGCAGGCCCTTCACACTCGTGGCGCCGGCGCTCGGCTTCTTCTCAGGCGGGCTCACCGCCATCGGCGCCGCGCCGAGGGAAGCGTGGAGCGGTGAGCTGATCTGGTATCCGGCGATCGGCGCGCTCATGGCCGCCGTCCTCAACGCCGCGTCGAATGCGTTGAATCAGATCTACGACCTGGAGATCGATCGAGTGAACAAGCCAAGGCGTCCCCTGCCCAGCGGCCGACTTTCGCTGTCCGACGCGTGGACGTTCACCTGGATCGCATATGCCGTCGCGCTCGCTCTTGCCTGGCTGGTTGCGCCCGGCGCCAGGCGGGAGTGCTTCTGGATCGTCGTCGTGGCAACGCTCATCACGTTCATCTACTCTGCCCCGCCGTTTCGCACCAAGCGACTGGGGATTTGGGCGAACCTCACCATCGCCATTCCGCGCGGCGTGCTCTTGAAGGTGGCCGGTTGGTCGTCGGTGAAGACGATCGTCGGACTCGAGCCGTGGTACATCGGCGCCATCTTCGGGCTGTTCTTGTTGGGTGCGACCAGCACGAAAGACTTCGCCGACATGGAAGGCGATAGACGCGGCGGATGTCGCACGCTGCCCATTCAATATGGCGTCACGCGCGCGGCGTGGATGATCTCGCCGTCGTTCGTCGTGCCCTTTCTCATGATCCCCGTCGGCGCGTGGACGGGCGTGCTCACCGGAAGGTTCTGGCTGCTGCAGGTGCTAGGGCTGGCGATGACCGGGTATGGAATCTACGTCTGCTATCTCATGCTGCGCCGGCCCGAAGAGCTTGCGGTCGAAGAGAACCACGTCTCGTGGGCGCACATGTATCGAATGATGTTTGTCGCCCAGGTCGGCTTCGCCCTTGCCTATCTGCTCTGACGGTGCCTGACACCGTTCCCCACCTGAGCAGTCTCTCGAGAGGTGGGCTTGACAGGGCGAAGAAAGAGCGAAAATATGTCGCTGTGGATTCGGCGCCGCTGCTCTTCGACCTTGGCCGGTCACCAACCTCCCGCCAAATCGCCAAGCTGGTGAAAGACGGTGGTGTCGCCGCGCTTCCAAGCGCGATTCGCCGCGGCGATCACGCGACGTATCAGGAGATTCACTGCCGCTCGGCTCTGAATCGGGTCAAGGGCATGCCGTTTTTCAAGTGGACCCTCAATCCCTACCGGGGATGCACGCATGGCTGTCACTACTGCTTCGCCCGGCGCTATCAGACTCAGCTCGAGCTGAACTCAGGCGACCAGTTCGCGTCGGTGATCTTCGTCAAGACGAACTTCGTCGACGTTCTGCGCAAAGAGCTCGACAAGCCCAAATGGGCGCGCGAGACGATCGGCTTTGGAACCGCCACCGATCCGTACCAACCGATAGAAGGCACCTATAAGCTGTCGCGCGGCGTGCTCGAAGCGCTGCGCGACGCGGCCAATCCCGTGGGCATCGTCACCAAGGGGCC
The DNA here is from genome assembly GCA_050747925.1 of Vicinamibacterales bacterium. Lineage (GTDB taxonomy): Bacteria > Acidobacteriota > Vicinamibacteria > Vicinamibacterales > UBA2999 > 12-FULL-67-14b. The sequence goes on along the minus strand of JBOGIV010000208.1, from coordinate 1,638 downwards.
GATGATCGTTCGCGACCGCGACGTCTTGCTCGATCTCGCCGCGCGCACGACGTGTCACATTCACATGAGCGTGCCAACCGTGGACGAGGACGCCTGGGAGCGGCTCGAGCCAGGCACGGCGCATCCGATGCAGAGGCTGCGCGCGGTCCGCGAGCTCGTCGATGCCGGGCTCGATGTGGGCGTGTTGATGGCGCCCATCGTTCCTGGGCTCAGCTCACAGCCAGCCAAGCTCGAGCGCACCATCAAGGCCATTGCCGACTCGGGCGCGCGATCGGTCGGCGCGATGGTGATGCACCTGGAAGGCGGAACGCGCGATCACTTCATGCGCTTCCTGTCGAACGAGTTTCCCGAGCTGGTCGGACGCTACGAACATCTGTATGCGTCGAAGTACGCACCCAAGGACTACACGTCGAGGGTCGCGGAGGTGGTCGGCGTGCTGAAGGTCCGGTACGGCCTCAAAGAACGACAGGGTTCTCGACCAGAAGCCGCTCGATGATGCCGGCCACCAGCGCCGCTTTCGGCGCCAGGGCCTCGATCTTCACGTGCTCGTGCAGGGCATGCGCGCCGTCGCCGATAGCGCCCAGGCCATCGAGCGTTGGGATGCCGATGGCGGTCGTGAAATTGCCATCCGACCCGCCGCCCGTGCTGCCCTCGGTGAGCGTCATGTCAAGTTCGTCGGCCACCGAGCGTGCCACGGCAAACAACTGCGCGACGCCTTTGGTGCGCTCCATGGGCGGGCGCTCGAACCCGCCGGTTACCGTTATTCGAGCGCCGCTCAGCTGAGGCGCCAGCGCGTGGATGGCGCGATTGAACCGGTCGGCATCCTTCTTCGTCGGCACGCGGACGTCGATCGTGACGCGCGCCTCCTCAGCCACGACATTGGGCCGCGAGCCGCCCATGACGAGCCCGACGTTGACGGAGATCCCTCGATCCAAATCCTGGAGGGTCTCGAGGGCGAGAATCTGACGGGCAATCTCGCGGATGGCGCTCACGCCCTTGCGTGGATCGAGTCCCGCGTGGGCGGCAATGCCGTGCGCCACCAGCTCGTACTGACCACAGCCCTTTCGGCTCGTCTTCAGGCCACCATCAGTGAGCGCGGGTTCAAAAACCAGCACCGCGTCGCTCTTTCTCGCTTCAGCTTCGATGAGCGTGCGTGATGTCTCGCTGCCGGTCTCTTCGTCGGCCGTCCACAGCATCACGAGGCGCGCGCCGTCGAGGCGTCGCCGCGCCAAGACCGCGCGCGTCGCCAGCGCCGCGATGCCGATGCCGGCTTTCATGTCGAAGACGCCGGGCCCATGAAGTCGCCCGTGCTCGCGCTTGATCGGCATGTGCTCGAGTTGGCCGACGGGCCAGACCGTGTCCATATGCCCGAGCAGCAGAATCTGCCGAAGACCGGTGCCAAAGGTCGCGATCAGATGATTGCCGACGATGGATTCGGCCTTGCAGGTGACGACCGCGCCGAGCTCGTTGAGGCGTTCGGCGAGCCGACGCCCGCAGCGATCGACCGCGGCCTTGTCATCGGTTGGCGACTCGTGCGTCGACAGTTCTTCGACCAGGTCCAACAGCCAGTCGATGTTCGAACGGCAGAAGGCGTCGGCGGAGGTCATTGAGGCTCAGAGTTTTATAGGGGCTCAGAGT
>JBOGIV010000207.1:0-4314 GCA_050747925.1 Vicinamibacterales bacterium | reverse complement strand
CAGTGCTCGGCGAGCTGCAGGGGCGTCGGATTGGCGGCGACGATCTGGTGCTGGTCGCGCCTGGCGCCTCCCCGCTGGCAAAGCGGCATCCAGTGAAGCCTTCCGATCTGCGAGACGAAGCGTGGGTGGTGCGCGAGGATGACTCGAATACTCGTCACCAGATGGAGCGATGGTTTCGGCGGCAGCGCTTGATGCCAGCGCACCTCGTCACGCTGCACGGATCAGACGCGGTCAAGCGCGCCGTGATCGCCGGCCTTGGCATCTCGCTCGTCTCGCGCGTCGTCGTTGCGGACGAATTGGAGTCGGGTCGACTCGTTGCGCTTCCGGTGAGCACGCCAGTGCCGACGCGAGACGTGTTGTTAGTCGATCATCCGCAGAAACATCACGGCGCCGCGTGTCGGGCGATGCTGGAGCTGCTGACCGGCGCCATAGAGTCCTCGGCCGCCTCCTCAGGCCCTGCGATGTCAAAATTGGTCAGATCGCGGGCGACGCGCTGAAAGCGTTGAAGCCGCCTGGCGCCTTTCAATGGTCGACTTGGACCAACTGCCCCCCGCCTGTGATGCTGACAGCGTGAAGGCACTCCAGCACGTCTGCGTCGATCGCGATCATCCAGAGCCCGGTCCCGTTCATCGCGGCAGCGACCGCGCTCGAGCCCAAGTGCTGGTGAACGCACATTCCGGTTGTCCCTCAGCGATACTGCAGCTCGGCGTCAGCCCAGAGTTCTCGACCGATCATCGAGCCGGTTTCGTCGCCACGATCAGCCACCACGCGCCGGTTCCGTTCGGATCCGTGAACGGCCGGAACGTTGGATCCTTGCGGGCGATTTGAAATCCCGCCGCCTCGAGTTCAGTAACCGTCAAGTCGTCCGAGATTTCGTGCTTCGCGGTCTGATCGCTTCGGCTCTCGAGCCGCATGGCGTCATGAATGAGCTCGATGATGACTAGGCGTCCGCCGGGCTTGAGACCCGAGAGAATCCCGTTCAGCATGGGGCCGTAGTCGCTCATTTCGTGGTACGAGTTGTAGATGAGGGCTGCGTCATACGTGTCGGCCGTGAGACGAGGGCTGTCGAACGCGCCGAGCGTGACGTCGACGTTGCTCACACCTTCCCGCTGCAGCCGCTGCCGAAGTGATTCGAGGGCTTTCTCGCTCACGTCGACCGCCATGACACGGCCTGAGGACGGCATGGCACGAGCGATGCGCACGGAATAGAATCCGTCGCCCGCTCCGATGTCGGCCACGCGCGCAGCGGTCGTCACGCCGAGCGTGGTGAGAATCTCTGGGACCTTCTCGTACTTGTCGCGGCCTGCGTCACGATCGGGTTGCGCAAGCGCTGGCGATGTCGCGAGCAACAGTGCAAGCGTCGACGCCAGGCGGAACGTCATGGGACCTCCCGTGTGATTGTCGAGTTCTGGTTGTCACAATCCGGCGCCTTCGGGTCGCCGGACGTAGATATCTACGGCCCACGCGGCGGTCTCACTCCGGGTCGTCAGCTCAAAGCCGCCGTCACCAATAAGACGATGGATGTCCTCTACAGGATGGACAAAGGTACGGAACGCCGTCGAACGAACCTGGCGCAGCGCGTTCTCGATACGAACCCCCAACCTCACAAACCACCGGTCGCGTGGATAGGACAGCGCTATGCCGCGTCGCGCGTGGCGAACGGCTTCATTGAGGAGCGACGTGTAATCCGCGTAACAGCAGACGACACGATCGAGCGTCACGACGTCCGCAACCGGCGTCTCGCGCGCAAGCGCGACGAAATCGCCGTGGAGACAAGTCAGGGATTCGGCTTGCCGCCGGCTGGTAGCCTCTTCCTTGACGGCCTGCAAATACGCGCTGGAAGCGTCGACGGCCACGGCAGTGGCCACGCCGCGTTCGAGCAATTCAAAGGTCAAGGCGCCGATCCCGGCGCCGACATCGAGCAGCGTGCCCGCGTTCAGCCGGACCGTCACGACACCGTCACGGAGCAAGCGGGTCGTCGGCGCGATCTTGCCGCGACGATAGTCCTTCAGTTGCTTGGCTGCGGTCTTCACGTCGAATTGCTGTCCAGCCGCGCTCGCAAAATCACCACACGAACAGGGCATGGTCTCTCTGAAGCCGCCAGGTAACGGTGTGTAGCTCCACCTTACCGCACCACGATTCCCGTCGGACTCCAGTTCCGTTGTATCGATGGCCATTCATCACGCTCGTTGAGCTCGACGATTCCAAGTCTCCGCACTCGTCGCCGACCTGCTGGTGACGACTGGATCGCTCACGCCCGGCGCGGCACTCGGTTCGAATAGAGCACCTTGGCTCGCGCATTTTCCCCGACCTGTTTTCGCTGTCCATGGCGCACAAGGCGTTGGTTGGCAACGACCTCGCCGACCTGGGGCGCCGGGCTCGCTTCGACAAGACGATTCAGGCGTTCCTGTCACTCGCTGAGGCCGCACGGCATCACCCTTGTGTCGAGATGGCCTGGGTCGAATTCCTCGGCGAGCCGCCCGGTGCGGGAGCAGACCGCGTCGACGCTCCGTGGCATACTCGCGCCCGATGCCTTTCTCCCTTGATTCCGGGGTCATGACCCAAGCACGCTGCCTGACGGCTAAGGCGGGTCTAACCAGCCTCCGCCAAGGCTACGGCGGTCCACCGACCAGCCTCCGCAAAAGCTACGGCGGTCCGCCGAAGCCTCGGCGAAGGCGGAAGCGCTTCGCGCGGAGGTGGAAGACCCGCCTCTACAAAATGGTTGTGGTCGGGTTGCTCCTGCCCGCGGTCGCCGGCGCGCAAGGGGCAAACGCCAAGGCGGCCGCCGGGTCCCCGACCGCCGACCGGCTGCCGATCTACGAGGTGGACCCCACCTGGCCGCCGACGCTGCCGAACGACTGGATCCTGGGCGACATCCGCGGCCTGTTCGTGGACGACCGGGACCACTTGTGGGTGATCCACATGCCGTCGAGCCTCACGCCGCAGGAGATCGGCGCGGCGGTGAAGCCGCCGATCGCCGACTGCTGCTTCCCAGCGCCGCCCGTGCTCGAGCTGGACCCCGAGGGCAACGTGCTCAGGTCGTGGGGCGGACCCGGCGAGGGCAACACGTGGTTCGATCAGGAGCACGGCATCTATATCGACCACAACGGCTTCGTGTGGACGGGCACGAGCAACGGCATGCACGTGATGAAGTTCTCGCAGGACGGCAAGCACGCGCTCACCATCGGCGAGCCCGGCGTGAACAAGGGCAGCAACGATCCGGATCACCTGGGCGGACCGGCCAACTTCTACGTCGAACCGAAGACGAATGAGCTCTTCATCGCCGACGGCTACATCAACAAGCGTGTCGTGGTCTACGACGCGGCCACCGGCAAATACAAACGCCACTGGGGCGCGTACGGCAAGCGCCCGGACGACACCGAGAAGTACAAATATCCGGTGAATCCAGCGAATCCGCCGCAGCAGTACTCCACGCTGCACGGTCTCGTCGGCGCCAAGGACGGTCTCATCTACGTCTCTGATCGCCGCGGCAACCGCATCCAGGTCTTCCGGCAGAACGGCGAGTACCTGATGGAGCGGTTCGTCCGTCCCGAAACCGGCGGGTCGGGGAGCGGCTTCAGCCTGCAGTTCTCGCGCGACCCGGATCAGAGCCTGCTATACCTGATGGACGGCACGAACCAGCGTGTGTGGATCCTGCGGCGGAAAGATCTGGCGATTCTCGATCGATTCGGCAAGCCAGGACGCCAGGCCGGCGAGTTCATCCGCGCGCACATGATCGCGATCGACTCGAAGAACCGGATGTACACCGGCGAAGCCGGCAACGGCCGGCGCATGCAGCGCTGGATTCTCAAGGGTACGAAGCCGGCGTCCAGCGTGAAGCCGCCAGTGCAGGAGTGATCGGCGGGGATCGGGGATCGGGGATCAGGGATCAGGGATCGGGAGACTTACATGGATTCGCTAACACCGCGCGACGTGACGCGCCGGGAGTTCCTTCACACCAGTGTCGCCGGGGCGGCGGCGATGGCGCTCGGAGGATCCGACACGCTCCTTGCGCAATCGGACCGCGATGCCGTGGTCGGTGAAATCGCACGGCAGCACGACGCCACCGTGCAGCGACTGCGCGAGTGGATCGCACTGCCGTCCAACTGGATCGCCGACGAATCGTGGCACGACTCGTTAGTGCGGCTCGTGACCCAGCCTACGATCAACATCGAAGGGCGGGTCGGTGGATACTCCGGGCCGGGCGGCAAGACGATTCTGCGCATCGCGCCGTCGCGAAGATCGACATGCGCCTGGTGCCGGACATGACGGCGACGGGCACGTTGGCGAAGCTCAAAGCGCACCTGGCGAAGC
>JBOGIV010000206.1:0-13161 GCA_050747925.1 Vicinamibacterales bacterium | reverse complement strand
GGGATCAGGGATCAGGGACCAAAGACCGATTCCTACCGATCCCTGCCGACCCCCGATCCCCGATCCCTGATCCCCGATCCCTGATCCCCGATCCCTGATCCCCGACCTACTCTCCGCCCTTCAGCCGCCGCAAAGCCCGTCGCTGGCGGCGGTCAGGCCTTCCCGACGTAGCTGTGCTTGCCCGATAGAGGCGTTCGAGCTTGCGCATCGCGATCTCTTCCGCGCTGGGTGGCGGTGTGGTGTCTTCGTAGAGCAGCCGCGCGTCGGCTTTGGACACGTGAGCATGCGCGACGCCCCGAATGACCAGGGTCTGACGACGACCAAGCGGCCGTTGGATCGCGAGCTCGTCGCCGATGCGAATTTCGCGGTGGGGCTTGGCAGCGACCCGGTTCACGCTCACCTTGCCTAGACGACAGGCGCGCTGCGCTTCGGATCGCGTCTTGAAGAGGCACGCGACGTCCAACCACACATCGAGCCGCGGGTTAGGGGTAGTCGGCTGATCGATCCTGGGCATTCCCGAAGGTTATTTATTTCACCGAGCCTTGTCGGGCAGCACGAACTCGCGCTCGGCCTCGTGCACGGTCAACACCGGGCACGGCGCGTGCCGGACCACGCGCTCGGCGACGCTGCCCATCACCATATGGCCCAGCGGCCCTCGGCCGTGGGTGCCCATCACGATGAGATCGATCCGCTCGTCGGTGGCGAAACGCAGGATTTCGGTGACCGGATGGCCCAGGATCGTCGTCGCATTCGCCTTGAGAGTGGTGCGATCGTGTGGCGTCAGCACGCCTTCCAATTTCGTGTTGGCTTCCTTGATCCAGTCTTCCTGGAGCGTGGCCATCGAGAACCCGTACGCTTCGACCGCCCACGGCTGGGCGTAGGGCTCCTGCACCACGTGAATGACGTTCAGCGTGGCGCCAAAGGCGCCGGCAAGCGCCTTCCCGTAGCGCAACGCGACGTCGGAGGTATCGCTGAAGTCAACGGGCACGAGGACTTTCTTGAGGCTGATCATAAGCAGGTTCCAAGGCTCCTGGGTTCCAAGGTTCCTGGGTTCTCGTTTCCAATGTCCCAAGGTTCGAGACACGAATGCTCCGCGTTCGCCGCTTGCCGAGATGAACTTTGCACTGATTCTCGGCAAGGCTACCATGTCGCGAACCACGGCACCCAGAACCTGAGAACCCAGAACCTTGGAACCCTGGAACCCTGAACCGTGGAACTGTATGCCCAAACGTCCTCACTCCTCGAAAGTTCTAGACGGCCCTGAGCGCGCTCCAGGCCGCGCGATGCTGCACGCGGTCGGTTTCACCCGCGACGACTTCGCGAAGTCCCAGGTCGGCGTTTGCTCGACGTGGAGCCAGGTGACGCCCTGCAACGTGCACATCGACGGGCTCGCACGAAGCGCGGCAGAAGGGGTGACGCATGCCGGCGGCAAGGCCGTGATCTTCAACACGATCACGGTCTCGGATGCGATCTCGATGGGCACCGAAGGCATGAAGTACTCGCTGGTGTCGCGGGAAGTGATCGCCGATTCGATCGAAACGGTGATGGGCGCGGAAGGGTTTGACGCGCTGGTGGCCATCGGCGGGTGCGACAAGAACATGCCCGCCTGTGTGATCGCGATGGCGCGGCTCAATCGTCCCTCCGTATTCGTCTACGGCGGCACGATTCTGCCGGGCACTTTCGAGCGCCGTCCGGTTGACATCATCTCGGTCTTCGAAGCGGTCGGCCAACACGCGGCGGGACGGCTGAGCGACGCGGCGCTGGCCGACCTCGAGCAGCACGCGTGCCCAGGCGCTGGATCGTGCGGGGGCATGTATACGGCCAACACCATGGCCTCGGCGATCGAGGCGTTGGGCTTGAGCTTGCCAAACAGCTCGGCGCAGGCCGCGGTGTCCGACGCGAAGCGCGACGATTGCCGGCGTGCTGGCGCGGCGGCGCTCGGTCTGCTCGAACGCGGCATCCGCCCCCGCGACATCCTGACTCGCAAGGCGTTCGACAACGCGATCACGACGGTCATCGCGCTCGGCGGATCGACCAATGCGGTGCTGCACTTGCTGGCGATCGCCCACGCCGCCGGCGTCCGATTGTCCCTGGATGATTTCACTCGCATCGGCCGCCGAGTGCCCGTGGTCGCGGATCTCAAACCGAGCGGCCGCTACATGATGGCCGAGCTGGTCAAGCTCGGCGGGCTGACGCCGCTCATGAAGCGGCTGCTCGACCGCGGGCTGCTGCACGGCGACGAGATGACGGTCACGGGGCGCACGCTCGCCGAGAACCTCAACGACGCCCGCGACTACCCGGCGGGTCAGGATGTGATCCGCGGCTTCGATGCGCCGGTGAAAAAGGAGAGTCACCTTGTGGTCCTCCGCGGCAATCTCGCTCCCGACGGCGCCGTCGCCAAGATCAGCGGGAAAGAAGGGGAGCGATTCAGCGGTCGCGCGCGCGTGTTCGATCGCGAAGAGGCGGCGCTCGCCGCGATCCTCAGTGGCCGCATCACCAAGGGGGACGTCGTGGTCATTCGATACGAAGGGCCTCGTGGCGGACCAGGCATGCGAGAGATGCTGTCGCCGACCAGCGCGATCATGGGTCGTGGCCTCGGCTCGGACGTGGCGTTGATCACCGACGGCCGATTCAGCGGCGGCACGCACGGGTTTGTGGTGGGACACATCACGCCGGAGGCGTTTACCGGCGGGCCTCTTGCGCTGGTCCGCAACGGCGATCGCATCACGATCGATGCGCGAGGCCGCCAGTTGCAGCTGGAGATCCCTGAAAAACAGCTGCGTGCGCGACGCAACGCGTGGAAAGCTCGGCGGCCCCGCTACGTTCGTGGAGTGCTCGCGAAGTATGCGCGACAGGTTTCCTCAGCAAGCACCGGCGCGGTCACCGATCACGAATGAGGTCTCTTTCTGCCTTCTGCCTTCGGCCTTTTGCCTTCTGCCTTGCTTAGGCGTATCCAATTATTTGTAGTCAGCCGTCCCAATTGCGGGCCGTTCTCCCTTGCAATTGCCTGAAACGCTGCCGTAAACTCCGGCGATCCTGGAGCTTCTTCGCTGTGGCTCGTCGATCTGGAGGAAAGCGAGTATGAGGAATTCTCTGTCGAGGTGGTGCCTACTGGCGCTTTTGATGCTTTCTGCGACCGCCAGCGTCGTCTGGGCTCAGACGTTTACCGGCGGCCTTCGCGGCGCGGTCAAAGATCCGAATGGTGTGATCCCCGGCGTCGTGGTCACGATTACCAACGAAGCCACGAACGTCGCGCGCGACGTCACTACGAACGATGTGGGGGAGTACAACTTTCCGGCCGTCCCCCCTGGTACCTACACGATCAAGGCGGCTCTGACTGGATTCAGAACCTACGAGAACAGAGGTGTTCGCATCGGCACGCAGCAGTTCATCACGCTCGACATCACGCTTGCTGTGGGAGTGCTCGAAGAAACGATCACCGTGACTGGGGAATCACCGCTGATCGAAACATCGAACGCGTCGACCGGCGGCATTCTCGATCGCCAGGCACTGGAGGCGTTGCCTGCCCCTGGCCGCAATGCCTTCATGATTTCTGTGACCGTCCCGACCGTGATGCCGGTCGGCGATCCACAGTTCAACCGGCAGCAAGATCAAACCAACGCGTCTCGTATCTCGCTGGGTGGGGGCGGCATTCGCGCCAACAACTACCTGCTTGATGGTGTGCCCATTACGGAACTCCGCGGCCGCGCGGTGTTGAACCCGACGATCGAATCGCTGGAGGAAGTGAAAGTACAGGTCCATACCTACGACGCTGAAATGGGCCGCACCGGTGGCGGAGTGTTCAACGTGACCGGACGGTCGGGGAGCAACCAGTATCGCGGCTCAGGCTTCTACCAGACACGTCCCGTCTGGGGCGTCGACGAGAATTTTTTCATCAAGAAGCAGGGCTTGACCAAGGAGCAGAGCGGGCTGGCCAGCACGTACTACCGGCTATATGGGGGCGGAATCGGCGGGCCGATCTTCAAGAACCGCACGTTCTTCTGGACGGCGACCGAGGGCTACCGCTCGAACACCACCCGCAACGAGCAGCAGGTGTGGCCGAGCTTGAAGCAGCGCGTCGGCGACTTCTCGACCTCGACGCGAGCGGGCGCCGCGGTTCGCATTTTCAATCCGTTCTGTCGCGCTGGAGTCGCGAGCACACGGTGCCCGGCAACAGGGACAGGTTCGATTGCGACAGGTGGTGAGTTTACCGGCGCCATCATTCCGCGATCGCACCCGGCGGCAAACCCCGCTGGCTTCGCCCTTTTAGGTGCGTGGCCGACCGAGTCGATCGGCGGGCCGATCAGCTCCAACGAGGACAACCAGCCCAATGCGCGCGCCACCGGGCCGATCGTGGACACGGCTGACATGTTCACGGTGAAGGCCGAGCACAAGTTCACCGATTCGTGGTCGCTCAGCGGGCTCTACATCTACAACAAGACCGACGAGCCCGGCAGTACGATCATGAAGCCGGATCAGTGGTACATCGCGAGCACGTCGAACTTCTTCGGTCCACTGCGTCGGCGGCCGCATGTCCTGGTCGTCAACGACACCCACATTCTGAACGACACCACCGTCATGACGCTGCGCTACGGCTGGTCGACGTGGCAGGACTCGTGTGACAAGCAGGCATTCAGCTCGGGGATCGGCTCGCTGGGGTTCAACGCGAGCTACACCAACGCTCTCACGGAAAAGGATGTGTTCCCGCGCCTGACGTTTGAAGATGTTGAAGACGTCGGCGGGTGGGGCGGCGGTCCGATCCGCTGGAAGAGTCCGTTCACCATCAACGGCACCTTGTCGAAGCTTTGGGGAAGCCACAGCTTGAAGGCCGGCGCCGACCTTCGCCGACTGGGCGTCGCGCTGGCGACGGCGTCTCAGATGGGTGGCACGTTCGACTTCAATCGTCTGTTCACGAGTAACAACGGCGTCGGCGGGCACGATCTGGCGAGCATCCTGCTCGGCGTTCCCTCAACTGGATTAGTTCCGTTCGACCGTGGTTTTGGCGAATGGTTCACGACCTACTACGGCGCCTACATCCAGGACGACTGGCGGTTGAGCCCACGCTTTACGGCAAACTTTGGCCTGCGGTTCGAGCACGAGAATGGCTTGCAGGAGATCAATAACCGTCAAACGGTGGCGTTCGACCAGAGCGTGGTGAGCCCGCTCAATTCCGTAGTGCCGAAGACGGGGCTGTTGGCAGGGCGCACGATCCTCGGTGGCCTGATCTTCGCCGGTGAGGGCGGCGCCCCGACCGAGCAAGGCAATCCTGCGGCAGTCAAGGTGGCGCCGCGAGGCGGATTCACCTATTCGATGAACAACAAGACCGTGCTGCGCGGCGGTTACGGTGTGTTCTATGCGCCCTGGAACTACGACACGACGGGGCACGGCCAAATCGGCTTCTCGCGCACGACGTCCCTGAATCAGTCCGATCCGACGACCGCAGTTCCGATCACGACTCTGGAGAATCCGTTCCCTGGTGGTCTCATCGCGCCGGTTGGCAGCTCTCTCGGGCTGCTGACGGGGACAGGCGGGACGGTCGCCTTCGTCGATCAGAGCAAGGGGAACCCCATCGTTCACCAGTATTCGGTGGACGTGCAGCGTGAGCTGGGCAATGGCGTGGCGCTGACCATCGGATATGTCGGCGCCACAGGGCGCGATATCGGATTCGGTGGCACAGGTGCCGGCACGACCATCAACATCAACCAGATCGATCCGGCGGTAGCCCGGAGGGTGTTTCCGGCGGCTGGTGGTGGTTGGGACGCGGCGGCACTGCGCGCTTCAGTCCCGAATCCATTCTTCGGCGTGCCGGGAACCGGCGAGTTCGGCACGCGTGCCACCATTCAGGCCGGCCAGCTTCTGAGGCCGTTCCCACAGTTTGGAGACGTGAACATGCTCGAGCGCACCGAGGGCTCGCGACGGCAATACCACGCCGCGACGTTCGTCCTTGAAAAGCGGGTCAGCAACTGGTGGGGCGGTCGCTACAGCTACACGTTCAGCCGGACCGAGGACAATCAGTTCGGGGAGAGCAGCACCTATCAGAACCGCACGGCGACTCCTCAGAACAACTACGATCTGGACGCCGAGTACGGAATCAGCCACTTCGACTCACCGCACCGGATCATCTTGGCGCCGATCGTCAGGTTCCCAGACCGCGGCGGCAGCCGAGCCTCCCAGCTCCTTCTCGACGGCTGGAGCGCGTCGGCAGTCGTGGAGCTGGTCAGTGGCTCACCGCTCAACGCGGTCCTCTCGGCCGGTGTCTCAGACGCAAACCTGGGGCTGTTCGGCGGACGGCAGAGGCCGAATCTGATTGGCGATCCGAACACGTCGGGAAGCGATGACGAGCGCGTGGCGTCGGTCGACCACACGGGGGCGCGGTACTTCAACAGCGCGGCGTTCGCCAACCCGGGTGTGGCGCAGTTCGGCAACGCGCCGAGAACGATCGGCGACGCGCGGTACCAGTTCCGCAAGAACTTCGACGTCGTAATCATGAAGGACACGATGCTGCGAGGGAGCCACTCAGGTCAGATCCGATTTGAGATTCTCAACCTGAGCAACACCCCCAAATTCCGAGGCATCGACAACAACGCGATCGACTCTGCGGCGTTTGGGCGCATCACACAGCAGGCCGGGTTCATGCGAATCTGGCAGTTGAGCTTCCGGTACAAGTTCTAGGCTGAGGTCAGACGGAATCGAACTGGGCGGGGCCGAAGTGACCCCGCCCTTTCTCCGTACGATCACGAACGACCTCGGCGGCGTCGTCGTTTCGGCTGGCTTCCCGGCGCAGTCGTGGACCGAGGTTGCCGCGCGGTGAGTCGCCGTGCAAAGAAAGTGAGACCGACCACGAGCACGATCCCGACGGCCGCTGCGACAGCGGGCACTGGGTCGATACGGCTCGATGAGGTCGGCACGCTGTCGGCCTGGAGCGCCGCCCGCGCCTCTGCGAGCTCAGGCAGTTCGCTATCCGCGCGATCGTAGTTGGCGAGGAACCCTCGATAGTGCTGACGAGCCTCCTCGAGTTGACCGGCGGCTGATGACGCGCGGGCCAGTCCAAGCACTGACAACGTCCGATTGGGGTTACGTGCGAGCGCTTGCGTGAAGGGTTCAATCGCCTCGGCGGGCCGCTTCACCTCCAGCAGGACTTCACCAAGCAACTCAGATGATGGCTTGATAGGCGCGGGAAGTCCGAGGGGCGGCGGCAGCTTCAGCTCGTCCTTCGCCGCCGCTTTGAGGATCTCCACCGTCTTCTCGTGATGCCCGGCGGCCCACTCGATCATGGCCGAGACCTGTCGCTCCATGATCGCGATGGCCGGTCGCAGATCTCCCTCCTGAGGCGACGTCGCCCGCGCGGCCAGCGCCTGGCGCGCCAGCTCGGCCAAGGCGCCATTGCGCGCATGCGCCGCGCTGAAGCCAATGGCGCACAGCTCATTGACGTTGCCGAAGTTGCGTTCGCTGGCCAACACGTCCCAGCGACGTGTCTCGACGACGTAGCGGGCCCGCATGGTGGAGAGGTCGCTCAGAAGCGCGAGGTCCCCGGTGGATTTGACCACAGGCGCAATCTCGCCGATCGTGTCCCACGCCTCGCGGAATCGGCCGAGCTGGAGCAGCTCGTACTGGCGCCACGACAGGGCGTGGTAGCTGCGCATGGCGGCGGGAAGACTCTTGCGCTTCACCCATGCGTCGGAGGCCGCAAACGCGGTGCGATCCGCAGCCTCCGCATCTGCCCATAATCCAAGCTGAAGAAAGATGTGCGCCGGCATATGGCGCGCGTGGCTCGATTCAGGTGCGACCTGGGCGTAGGTGCGGGCGGACGAGAGCGCGAGTCGTGCGTGATCAGGGTCGTCGTAGTTGTGAAGCAGGTAGTGCAGCGCGCCAGGGTGATTCGGCTTCGACGCCAGCGCTCGCTCGAGAATCGCCGCCACTTGCGTCTGCGTCTTGCTACCGGCCAGGGCGGCCGCGTGCCCCTCGTGTGCATCGACCATCCCGATGAGACTGCGCGACATCGTTCCGAGCAACGCAAGTGCGTAGAGCGAGGCAACGTCAGGGTCGTCCGGATCGCTCGCGTAGAGTCGTCCCATCGCCTCCGCATACCCGCTCACTCGTGACACCGGGTCACCCGGGCCAAACAGCGTTTCGACTGCGGCGAGGTACGCCCGCTCCTTGGTTGTTTGTGCCTTTGAAGCGCGTATCGCAGCAGTGGCCCCTAAACGCCCCAGGACTCGTCGGCCCGCGGCGAGATCCTCGTTTCTCCAGAGGGTCTGGTGGTAGGTCATGGCCTCGCCCCAGAAGGCCATCGCGTGCCCCGGGTCGGCCTTCTGTGCTCGTACAAACGCCTCGTTGGCTTCTTCGTACTCGAAGTTGTGAAGCGCCGCGAGGCCGCGAACGAAATCGGTTTGCGCCTGGGAAGCGGCGGAGACTGCGACTGAATCCGTTCTGGCGGACTGCGCGGCGCCGGATGCGGCCATGGTCACCCACAGCATTAAGGCGGAGGCCGTGCCGAGCGCGTCTGTCACCGAGGTCATTAGACCGCGAAATTCGAGCGGGCGAAGATCAAGTCGATCGCCGGTCAGTTCTTCGGCGACCCGGACCTCTGGCCTGCTCGAGTCCGGTACCATCCGCGCGACCACACCTGGACGTCTGGGCGGCTCGTCTTGACCTGCACGGACCGATTCCGCTGATTGGAGTCGGTGTTCGAGGCGTAGTATCCAAGCACGTAGTAGTCGCTGGTCTCGGCGTCGATCCGTTTTATGGCGCTGGCGATGTCGTTGTCGTTGACCAGCGCAAACCCGCCGGTCGCCTCGGCGAGGGTCCTGAGGCTGCTCTGGGTCTTGCTGATGTAAGTGCGCAGCTCTGTCATGTCGACGTTGTCGGCCAAGTCGGTGGTGCCCACGACACCGCGGGGGTCAAGAGCATAGATCACCGCATTCACACGGTTCGCGACGCCCGTCAGCGCCGCCAGCTCCGAGGCGAGGTCCGCATCGGCGAAGCGATTGTTCTGCTGCTCCAGAGCGAGGAATTGGTCACCCCGTTCGGGGTCGACCCACGGTGATCCGAAGCGGCCGCCGTATACCTGGTCGGTCCCCTGGCGGCCCTGGGGAAACGGATCGAAGTCGTACCCGTCACTTACGAGGATCAACGCCTTGCGCCGGTCCCGGACCTGTTCAAGATTGCCCAGCAACTCGTACGCGGTCTTGAACGCGACGTGGGCGTTCTGGCGAAGTCCTTGTGGGCCCTGCGCGCCGTCACGCGCATCCATGATGTCCCGATATGACATCCCCCGCCCCCCCACTCGACTGATCGCACTCTCCAGCGGCTTGCGGTCGTACGAGACGGGGATCTCAATGGACGACGGACCGGTGCTGAACATCGCGAACATGTCACCTTGATGAAACAACCCACTGACCAACTTCTTTAGAAGTGCACGCACAAGGGGCGTTTCGATGGCTGTGAAGTGAAGGTCGTCGACGATGACGACGAAGATGCGACCCGCCGTCTCCTGAGGCTTCGAACGCGGCAGGATGATGCCCTCCGAAGCAGGGTCGGTCGCGATCGGAGCTTGCGCGACGTTGAACACTCGACCACCGTGCACCAAGACGAGCGAGGCGACTGTCTGTGGTACGCCGTCTTCCAACACCTGGAAATCGTCTCGGCCGAGATCCGCCACGAACTGCCCGTTGGCGGCCCGCGGAATCACGTCGAGTCTCACCAGGTCCACGCTGGCGCGAAACGTGGGTTGCGTCGGGGGTGTGGTGACTGGCTGCTGCGAAGCCGCCGGAGGCGTCTGGAATGCCGCCAGCAGTGTCATGCAAACGGCGATAGCGGCAGAACGGCGACACGAACTCGGCGGCACCGCGGGATTATAACGCACGGCTCCGACGCACGTTGCGAGACTCCGACCGATCGCGGCGATCGGGACTCGCGCCGCGACACTTCGTCGACCTTCACTGTCGCCTGTAGTCAGCGAGGTCGAGACGTCGCTGCGGCACCGAGCCGTCAGCCACCTTCAGGGAATATCGTACACGCCCAGGGGCGATCGGTTTCCACATGCACTCCCACCATGACCACGTTATGTAGGTCCGTGGCGACGAGCACATCGAAAAACGGCTTCCATTCATCACTGGCGCCGAGTGTCACAGGCCGACGCTTCCTTGCAATTGCCTGAAACGCTGCCGTAAACTCCAGCGATCCTGCAGCTTTTTTGCTGTCCCTCGTTGATTCGGAGGAAAGCGAGCATGAGGAATCCCTTGAGGAATTGGTGTCTGCTGGCGCTATTGATGCTCCCACTGGCTGCCAGTGACGTCTTCGCCCAGACGTTTACCGGCGGTCTTCGCGGAGCGGTGAAAGACTCGGGCGGCGTGATCCCGGGCGCAACCGTGACGATTGTCAACGAGGCGAATGGCGCGACGCGCGACAGCGTGTCGAACGAACAAGGCCAGTACGACTTCACGGCGGTGCCCCCCGGCGTGTACACGATACGAGCGGCGTTGACTGGCTTTAGGACTTACGAGAACAGGCAAGTCCGCATCGGTGCACAGCAGTTCGTGACGCTTGACATCACGCTCGAGGTGGGGCAAATCCAGGAGACGATTACGGTGACGGGCGAATCGCCGCTGATTGACACGTCCAACGCGTCCGGCGGCGGCGTGATCAGCACCCAGCAGCTCTCGACGTTACCAAGCGGCGGCCGATCGGCATTCCTGTTCGCCGTGACGCTTCCGACGGTCGTGGCCTCCGGCGACCCGCAGTTCAACCGCCAGCAGGATCAGACCAATGCGTCTCTGCTCTCACTGGGCGGTGGCACGCGCCGTGGCAACAACTATCTGGTTGATGGTGTGCCGGTCACCGATATTCGCAACCGTGCGTCGGCCAATCCCAGCATCGAGGCCCTGGACGACGTCGCGGTTCAGGTGCACCTGTACGACGCCGAGGCGGGCCGCACGGGCGGCGGGACATTCAATGTCGCGACGCGCTCGGGCACCAACGATTTTCACGGGAGCGGGTTCTACCAGACGCGTCCCCGCTGGGGCATGAAGAACAACTTCTTCTCCGAGCGCAACGGCTCGCCGCTGCCGGAGACGTACTACCACCTGGGCGGCGGCGGGTTTGGCGGCCCAATCGCCACCAATCGCACGTTCTTCTGGGCCTCAATGGAAGGCTACGGATCGAACACGACCCGCAACGGATCCCTCCGCCTTCCGACCGCGCGGGAAAGGGCCGGGGACTTTTCGCAGTCTCGCGACACGGCCGGGAATCTGGTCGTCATTTACGATCCGCTCACCGGCGACGCCAGCGGCGCCGGGCGCACGCCCTTCCCGGGCAACGTCATTCCGGCCAATCGCTTGAACCCGGTCGGCGTGAAGATGTTGAGTTATCTACCGGGTCCCACCAACGACGTCAGCAACGGTCAGAACAACTTCTTCAGCACGGCTGAAATCATCGACCGCGCCATGATGTACACCGGCAAGGTCGATCACCGGATCAGCGACAAGGTCTCGCTCAGCGGCTTCTACCTCTACAACCTGACCAACGAGCCGTGCGCCAACTACCTCGATCCTGGTCTCGACGGCCCTAACCGGTTCATCGACAATGGCGACTACATCTTGAAGCGGCGGGTCCACGTATTGGCCTTGAACAACACGTGGCTCCCAAGCAGCAACACCGTGTTTACGCTCCGCTACGGCTGGACCCAGTTCCACGACGACGCCACGCTGTCGATCGATTTCGACCCGGCGACGCTGGGCTTCAACCCGGCGTTCAGCAGCGCGATTCAGACCAAGAAGTTCCCGCAGGTCAATATCACCGACTATTACGCGCTGGGCGCCATCGACCCCACCCGGATCAACTACTACTCCTGGAGCGCCAATGCGACGGCATCGAAGCTGATCGGCCGCCACACGCTGAAGGCGGGCGTCGACCACCGGACGATGGGCCTTGACACTCAGTCGTTCTCAGGAGGCGCGGGCGTTTTCAATTTCGACCGCCGATACACGTCCCAGAATCCGAACGTGAACGGCGTCGGGGGCGCGACACCATCTGGAAACGCGCTCGCCGCCTTGCTGTTGGGGTATCCGTCAGGCGACCCTGGCAATCAGAGCCGCATCCTGGTGTCGTCGCCAGCCAATTACTTCGCTCGTTACTACGGGGCCTACTTCCAGGACGACTTCCGCGTGACGCCGCGCTTCACCGTGAATGCGGGCTTGCGCATTGAGCATGAGGACGGTCTCCGCGAGGAGGAGAACCGATTCACGGTCGGGTTCGACCGGACGCTGAACCCGGGAGGCGCGCTGGGCAGCATCGTGGTCAACGGCAAGCCGGTTCGTGGCGGTCTGATGTATGCGGGCGTCAATGGCGCGCCGACTCAGCAAGGGGACCAGCCGGCGTTGAAGTACTCGCCGCGGGTGGGGTTCGTGTTCTCGGTCAATAACAGGACCGTTCTTCGCGGCGGCTACGGCGTCTACCAGTCCCCGTGGAACTACCAGGGCATCGGCGCGGCCAACTACGGCCAGGTCGGCTACAGCCAGAACACCTTCATTTCCCAGGGGCAGTTCATGCCATCGACCTCGCTCACCAATCCGTTCCCGGGCGGTGTCGTGCAGCCGAGAGGCAATTCGTTGGGCGCCCTCGAGGGTGTCGGGAGTCAGATCGAGTTCATCGATCAGACAAAGGGCGCCCCGTATGTGCAGCAATACTCGATCGACCTCAACCGGGAGCTCCGCGGCGGCATTGCGGTCGGCATCGAGTACAACGGCGCCACAGGCCGCAACCTGGGGCTCGGCGGATCGAACGACGGCACCATCAACATCAACCAGCTCGACCCGCAGTACCTGTCACTCGGGGCAGCGCTGACGGCACAGGTACCCAACCCGTTCTTCGGGACCGGTGTTGGCTTCGCGCCGACCAGCCCGACGATTACGCGCGCACAGTCACTGCGCCCGTTCCCGCAGTTCCAGAACATCATCATGCGCCAATCGACGCAGGGCAAGAACCAATACCACGCGGCGATTCTCAAACTGGACAAACGGACCAGCAACGGCTGGGGCGGCCGGATCAACTACACCTACAGCCGGCTGAAGGATAACCAGTTTGGCGAGGGCAACTCGTACTCGGCCACCAACGGCAACATGCAGAACGCCTACGACCTCGACGCGGAGTACGGGCTCGGTC
>JBOGIV010000205.1:0-22943 GCA_050747925.1 Vicinamibacterales bacterium | reverse complement strand
CGCCAAGAGCAGCTCTACATCGAGACGAACGGAGTCATTGCCGTTCCCCCACTTGCCGAAGGTGCCAAAGGTGCCAAAGGTGCCAAGGGTGCCAAAGGTGCCGAGGGCATCACCGTCTACGGATCGCTCCAGTGTCCGTACTACGTGCACAAGGCGCTGGTAGTGATGACGGGGTTTGCTCCGGATCGCGTTCGCGTCGTGCAAACCGAGACCGGCGGAGGGTTCGGCGGGAAGGAAGAGTACCCGTCGATGCTCGCGTGCCATGCTGCGATTCTTGCCCTGAAGACCGGCAGGCCCGTGAAGATGATCTACGACCGCGTCGAAGACCTTCTTGCGACAACGAAACGCCATCCGGCGATTATTCGGCACCGGACAGGCGTGAAACGCGATGGCCGGCTGACCGCGATGGACGTCGATGTGGTGATGGACGGAGGTGCGTACGCCACCCTGAGCGCCGTGGTTCTCTCACGCGGCGTCATCCATGCGACAGGTGCCTATCGCTGTGACAACGTTCGTCTACGCGGCCGCGCGATGATGACGCACACGCCACCCAACGGGGCCTTCAGAGGATTTGGCGCGCCGCAGACGCAGTTTGGAGTCGAGGTGCACGTGGATCGGCTCGCCGAGGCGCTCGGGCTGGACCCGATACGCTTCCGCGAGATCAACGCTCTTCGACCGGGCGATCACACAGCCACTGGACAGCGACTCGGCGCCGACGCAAGCGCGCTGCCGGTGCTGCGCGAGGCGGTGAAGCGCTCCGCGTACCACACGAAGCGCCGCAAGTGGCGCGGAACCAATCGCGGCATCGGCGTGTCGCTCTTCTTTCACGGCTCTGGGTTTACGGGCGGCGGCGAAGTGAAGCTCGCCTCGAAGGCATCGCTTGATCTGACGTCGACCGGCGCGCTCATCCGGGTGGCCAGCACGGAGATCGGACAGGGCACGCGCACGATGCACGCCCAGATCGTTGCCGACGCACTGGGTGTGCCGTTCGACGACATCGACGTGCACGAGGCCGATACGGCCTTTGTGCCCGACAGCGGGCCGACCGTCGCGTCGCGCACGTGCATGATCGTCGGCAAGCTGCTGGAGCGGTGCGCCCGCGAGATGCGTCAGCGCCTTGGCGCCATGACGCCGGCGCAGTACTACCGGAAGCACGGCGGCTTCTCGGTGACCGCTCAATATGCACCGCCCGAAGGATTGACGTGGGACGACGAGCACTATCGAGGCGATGCGTATGGCAGCTACGGCTGGGGCTGCAACATCGTCGAGCTCGAAGTGGATCGGGACACGTGCGAGGTGCGCCCGCTTCACGTGACGGCCGTGGCCGAGATCGGCAAGGCGATTCACCCAATGATGGCGGCGGGGCAGATCGAAGGAGGCACGGTTCAGGGGCTCGGATACGCATTGATCGAAGACGTGGTGATGCGCGAGGGCCGAATGGCAAACGCGCAGCTGACCAACTACATCATCCCCACGCCGCTCGACGTGCCGACGATGGATGTGGGGATTCTCGAGCGCCCGTATGCACACGGACCATTCGGCGCGAAGGGTGTCGGCGAGATGCCGATCGACGGTCCCGCTGCCGCCGTCGTGAACGCGCTCAGAAGTTGCGGTTACGATCTCCGCGCAATTCCGGCCACACCTGAACGCATCATGACGGCGAAGAAAGAAATTGCATGACGATCTCCGTGACCCTGAACGGCAAGCGACGCAGGCTCGACGTGCATCCGATGAAGCGCCTGCTCGACGTGCTGCGCGAGGACTGTGGAGTGACTGGCACGAAGGAGGGCTGTGGCGAAGGTGAGTGTGGCGCGTGCACGGTTCTCGTGGACGGCGTGGCCGTCGATTCGTGCCTGGTGCCTGCCGCGCAGGTGAATGGAACCGCGCTGACGACGATAGAAGGCGTGAGTCGAACGCGACACGGCCGCGCGCTCCAGGAGGCATTTGTCGATCTCGGCGGCGCGCAGTGCGGCATCTGTACGCCAGGGATGGTCGTGGCGGCGCTGTCGATTGGACCAAACCCGTCGCTCGACGAGATCCAGAGCGCGCTCGCCGGCAATCTGTGCCGCTGTACCGGCTACTTCAGCATTTTCAGAGCGGTGAAGCGAGCCAAGCGGCAAACGCCACGGAGACGTGCTCGTGCACGCGCCACTTAGCGCGTTCACGCTCCATCGACCGCGTACGCTCGAGGCGGCGCTGCAGT
Source organism: Vicinamibacterales bacterium (assembly GCA_050747925.1). GTDB lineage: Bacteria > Acidobacteriota > Vicinamibacteria > Vicinamibacterales > UBA2999 > 12-FULL-67-14b. The sequence goes on along the minus strand of JBOGIV010000205.1, from coordinate 20,740 downwards.
TGATGAGTCGCGAGACGCTGACGCCCATTGCCGGATGCACCGACGTCTATGTCGGCCTGCACTTTGGCACGATGGCCGATCGGCGTTTTCTCGATCTGTGGGGACTGAACGAGCTGCGAGGCATCAGGATTGATCGTGGCACCCTGCGGCTGGGTGCGTTGACGACTTACACGGAGATGATTGAATCCTCACTCGTGAGGAAGCGAGTGCCGATGCTGGTGGCGGCTTCACGTGAGGTCGGAGGGGCGCAGATTCAGAATCGCGGCACGATCGGCGGCAACATCGCCAACGCCTCGCCCGCCGGCGATACCTTGCCGGTGCTGGCGGCCGCAAACGCACGAGTCGTCCTCCGCAGCGCGAACCACGAACGACGCGTCGCCTTCAACGAGTTCTATACGGACTACCGCGCCAGCGCCAGGCGGTCCGACGAGCTGATCACCGCCGTCGAGATTCCACCGATCGCTGGCAGGCAATGGTGGCGGAAGGTTGGCACACGACGCGCGCAAGCCATCTCGAAGATCATGATGGCCGGCGTGAGAGGGGCCGAGGTCCGAATCGGCATCGGCTCGGTCGCTCCCACCGTCATTACCGCGTCGAAGACCGCGCAAGTCCTCCGCGAAGGAGGCACAATGGTTGATGCGCAAGCGGCGCTGGCATCAGAGATTCGTCCGATCGATGATGTCCGATCGACAGGGGAGTATCGACTGAACGTAGCCCAGAGTCTCCTTGCCCGGTTCTGGAGTGAAACCGCATGACCGCCGACGTCGGCACGAGGCCTCGAGCGCAGGTCGTCTCGGGCCTGGCCGCGCTTGCTGTTTCGCTGGTCCTCGCGGGCTCACACGCGTTCGCACAAGCCCCCTCCTCCGATCTGAGCTCGCGCGTCCTGGCGACCGTACGTGCGGCGCTCACGCCCGCCCTTCCCTATCCGCCGACCGACGACGCTGGCGAGCTGCCCGCCGACAACAGTCCGAACGCACCCTGGATGGTTCGTCCAATCATCGACGGCGACCTCACGATCGAAGTGCTGGCCAACCCGCTCAACGTGTCGAACCAATCCCGGGCCGCGAAGGCCATGGTGCAGATCGAAGCCGCCATTCAAGCGGCGCAGCGACGATCGCAGGCGTCATACGAAAAGGCTGTCGCCGACGCACGCCGAACCGGACGGTCACAGGATGTCGATGGCATCACGCTTGGCGACGAAGGCGTGGCGGGCGCGCGCATCGATGCCGAGGGGCACGTGACGATTGCCGTCGAGTTCAACCGGCCCGCGTACTCATTCACCGTCAGCTCGTCGATTGAGCCGGCGGCGCTGCGCGCGCCAGTGACCGGGGCGGTTGCTGCGATCAGCGTGCCCGCCAACGTTTATCGCGAGGGTCGAGACACGGCGACCGACGAGCGCTTCTGCGCAGCCGAGACGCACGTGTTCTTCGGCGCGATCGCGACGCCCGAAGTGCACAGGCGATCGAATACCGGATTCGAGACGACGGCGACGAGCATCGCCACTACGGCCCAGCCTTCGGATGTTCGAAGCGCGGTCGTGAGCCTGCGCGGCAACGGCCAGCTCATCGATCAGATTGTCAGGCTCGCCGACTGGACCCGCGTGCACGGGCTGGTGACAGGGAAATAGCACCGGGCAAACGTTTCGTCCCTGGCAATTCACCTTTCTGCCTTCTGCCTTGTGCCGTTTGCCTTCGAAAGTGGAACTCCCGCTGCGGCCACGCCGTCCTACTCTTTGGAGGTCTCAAAACATCATGTTTCGGCTGTATGAATGGACTTTTTCGAGCACGATCGAAGTGGTTACCGCGGTACTACTGGTTCTTACCATCATCGTCGTCAGCCTCGGCGTGTAAGTAGTCCTCGATTCAGTGACTCGTCTTCTCTGGCGCGGCGAGATAGCTCTTGCGCGCGCGAACGGTCATTCCGGGACGATTCACCTTCACATCGAGCTTGTGCACTTTGCCGTCGAGAGTGGCCGGCGCGAACCCGATCAGATACTGACTGCGTAGTTCCTGTGCGACGCGGGTAAAGGTGGGGGCCAGGTCCGCGGTTTTCGTCAGCTCGAAATAACCGCCGCCGGTTTCGTCTGAAATCCGTCTCAGGTCTCGTGACGGCCGCGATCGAACGATGCGCATGCCGTTGAAGTACTCGGACTCGAGGCCGATCGAATAGACCATCACCTCTTCGTCGCGCGCCCGTTCCATGACGGATTTGAACGACGAACGGCTGGCCGTGTCCTCTCCGTCGGTGAAGACGAGCACCACTCGGCGGCCCTCGATGCCCTGAAGCGCGTCCAGGCTGGCGGCAATCCCGTCGTTCAGTCGTGTCGGATTGCCAAAGAACAAATCGTCGAGCTCTCCGATCAGCTCGTCGCGATTGTTCGTAAACGTTCCGCTCAGTTGAATCTTGTCGTTGAACGCGCCGACCTGGGCCTTGTCAACCGGCAACAGGCGAAGCAGGAATTGTTCCGCGGCCTGGTTGAGGAGCTTCAGGTTGGCCGTCATGCTGGCGCTGGTGTCGAGCATCACGACCGCGGTGAAAGGCTGCGACTCGTTCGAGAAGAGCGACACTTCCGCCGGCTTGGCGTTGTCGATAATCGAGAAATCAGCGCGCTGCAGATCCGGGACGAGCCGCCCACCCCCATCGACCACCGTCGCGTAAACCGGAACGGTACGAACGGCAGTTCGGAAGGTCGGCTGTTGCTCAGCCGACTTCCCCAAGACCACTGCGCCGGCCGCGAGCACGGCGCTGATCACAAGACAGGACATCCGGGTCATATTGGTTCAACCTCAGCAAAGCCGGGACCAGGGGTCGGCGGCGGCCGCCCGCAGCCTGCTACGCTACACCAGAGAGGAGCGTGTCGTGGAGCGTCTTCGTGCTGGCCTCTGTGCCGACTGCTGCTACCGACAGATGGTCGAAACGGGGCGGTCTACATTCCTGCTGTGCCGGCGGGGCCTCACCGATCCCGCTTATCGAAAGTACCCGCCCCTGCCGGTTGTGGCATGCGCGGGGTACGAGCAGGAGCCCGACCCGCGAGATCCGCCCGATTTCGTGAATCGTGATGGTAAGCTCTCGGGGTGACGCTCGATCGCTCTGTCGCGCCGGCAGTGCTGCTTGCGGCGGCGCTCTTCGCAGCCGCCGCGTGCGCTGAGACGCCTAGCGCGGAGGGACAGTACCCGTCGGCGAATCCCGACCAGGTTGTCGCCGACGTCGGCGGCCGCACGATTACGCTCAAGGACGTCGACCAGAAGTGGGAGCAGTTCGACTCGGCCGAGCGCGCCCGCGTCTCGCAGCTGCTCTATCAGAACCGCCGGACGATGCTGGATCAGCTCGTCGGCGACATCCTCATCGAGCAAGCCGCAAAGACGGCCAACATGAGCGTCGACGCGTACCTGGCGCAGGAATCCGCGAAGCGCTCGCAGCTGGTGACCGAAGCCGACGTGCAGGCGTTCTTCAATCAGAACAAGGATCGTGCGCAGGGCAAGAGCCTGGCCGAGCTTCGAAAGCCGATCTCGGACTTTCTCGAAGGACAGCGACGCCTCCAGGCGCGGGCGCAGCTGGTCAGCGAACTCCGCGCGGCCAGCTCGAGCGTCCGCGTCATGTTGGAGCCCCCGCGCCACACCGTGGAGCTGGCGTCACACGATCCGATTCGTGGCGAGGCGACCGCGCCGGTGACGCTGGTCGAATTCTCCGACTATCAGTGACCGTTCTGTGAGAGGGTCGGTCCGACCCTCACGAAAATTCGGCAGACCTACGGCAACACGGTCCGCTTCGCGTTCAAGGATTTTCCGCTGCCCAACCACCCGCACGCCTTCAAAGCCGCCGAAGCGGCCCACTGCGCAGGCGATCAAGGCAAATACTGGGAGATGCACGACCGCCTGTTCGCCGACCCGCGCGCGCTCGACACACCCGGGCTCAAGGCCTCGGCCGCCGCGCTCGCACTCAACATGACCGCGTTCAACCAGTGCCTCGACTCGAGCAAACATCAGGGCATCGTTCAGGCGGATCTGGAGACGGGTGAGAAGATGGGCGTGAACTCGACGCCGACCATCTACATCAACGGCCGGGTCGTGCTCGGGGCCCAGCCCTTCGAGCTGTTCAAATCGATCATCGACGAGGAACTCGCCAAAAAGTAAGCCGTCCACCCCAAGCACATCGCATCCGCCGGGAACGCAACATTCCAATGATCTGCTATGTATATAAATATTTATTCCATTACAACAGAATCAATATAAGTTTATGCTGGTTTGTCCCATGGGCTCGTTTCGGGAAGCGCGGTCTGAGCTGAGGAAGGCCCATGCTCGGTCCTCGCAAAAACTTGCTCTGCTCAGCGGGCCACGCCGCGTTGGAAAAACCACGCTCCTGCTCGAGCTTGCGGCGGAGTTGGGCGATCGCGCCATCTACGTGTCGGGTGACGACCCGACGATGCTCCTGCCCCACGCGTGGACGCGGCTTTGGGAAGACGCCGAGCATCGCGCGAGGCGTGACGGGTCAGTCACTGTGATGCTCGACGAAGTGCATCAATGGCCCGACTGGCAGAGGCGACTCGAATCGGTGTGGAGTCACGTCACCCGCGAGCGCCTTGCTCTCAGAGTCATCGCCAGTACGTCATGTCTTGAACGATCGGCGCCGCGCGGACGCGCTGCCCTCGAATTCGAGAACATCCGCATCTCGCACTGGTCCGCCTCCGCGGTCGCGCAGACCTTCGACGTCAGTCCCGTCGACGCTGCGGAAGCGCTCGTGGCGTTTGGCGGATACCCAGGCGCGTATCAGTTCATGCGCGATGGTCCTCGTTGGTCGGCCTTTGTGCGCGAGTCCATCCTCGAACCGGCCTTGGGCCGCGACCTGGGATCCCGCGCGTCGGTCCGCCAACCCACGCTTCTCCGTCAAGTGTTTGCCGCGGCGGCTCTCCATCCGTGCGAGACGATCTCGCTGCAGCGGATGCAAGCGGTCCTGTTGCAGGCCGGCGCCCTCACGACGATCGGGGGCTACTTGCGACTATTGGAGGACGCGGAGCTTGTGGCCCCGTTGCCTCGTCATTCGACTCGCCGTGTGCGCCGTCGATCCGCTCCGCCCAAGCTGGTCGTTCTGAATAACGCGCTCCTGTCGGCGCTTCATCCGAGTGGCCCACCCGATCGCGAGCGAGAACCCGCGCGCCACGACGTGTGGATCGAGAACGCGTGCCTCGCTCACGCGGTCAACTCGGGGCAGCACGTGAGTTATTGGCGGGAGGAACCGTTCGATGTCGATGCCGTGCTCGAAGGCGCCTGGGGTCAGTGGGCGATCGAAGTGATGCCCAACGTGCACAGCTCGGTGGACTATCGCGGGCTTCACGAGTTCGTCGAGCGCTACTCTGACTACAAGCCGCTTGTCGTCACGAGCGACGCGCACCTGACCGTCGCCACGCGAGCGGGCCTGGCCGCGACCACCTGGCAGCGCTTCCTGCTCGACGGACCGCCTCGTTAATCGCTTTCTTTCTCCTGTCTTCTGTCTTCTTTCTCCATCACGGAATCAAGACGATCTTCCCTCTCGCGCCCGATTCCATGACCATCACGTGCGCTCGTGCGGCTTCCGAGAGCGGCAGCTCCATTCCGATCGCGGGCGAGAGCGCGCCGCAGGCAAGGCCCGCGCCGATGGCTTGATGTGCGCGCGCCACCTCATCGGCGGGAATCCCCCACAACGCGACGCCGTACACGGCGCAATCCTTCGTCATGATCTTGCGGCCGTCGATCTCCACGCGCCCGCGGCTGCCGACGATCACGATGCGGCCGCCGGGCCCGATCGCGCTGAGATCGTGATCGAGATTCACGTTGGCCAGCATCTCGATGATCAGATCCGGGCCTCGCCCTGCCGTCAGGGAGGCCAACTGTCCGAGGTAGCCCTCGTCGCGATGATTCAGTGCGTGATGGGCGCCCTGCGCCTTCACGATCTCGAGTCCCTCGGCCGAGCCCGCGGTCCCGATCACCGTCAGGCCTGCGGCGCGCGCCAACTGTGTGACGGCGATCCCGACGCCGCCGCTTGCGCCGTGGATGAGCACGGTGTCGCCCGCGCGCGCCTGGGCACGGCCGAGCGCCCGCCACGCGGTGACGTACGGAACGTTGATCCCGGCGCCCTGTGCGAAGCTCACGCCCGCCGGAAGCGGATGCACCTGATGCGCGTCGCACACGACGAGTGACGCGTACGCGCCATAGGCCTTGTGCTGCGCCGTGCCGGCGACGTAGACGCGATCGCCAACCGACACGTTGGTCACGCCGGCGCCGATCCGATCCACGACGCCCGCCGCGTCAGCGCCGGGTGAGTAGGGGAGCGGAGGCTTGATCGCATACGTCCCGGTTCGCATGTAGGTGTCGAACGGGTTCACGCCGATGGCGTGGACCTTCACGCGCACGCGCCCAGGACCAGCATCGGGATCGGGCAGCTCTTCGAGCCGCAACACCTCAGGTCCACCGAATTCCCGCGCCAGAATCGCTTTCATCGTCAGCCACTCCGCGTTTCACTCTACTATTTCCCTATGGATTGGCTGGCTCGACTGGAAGCGCCGCAGAACGCGTTGGCCGTTCTCACCGCCATGATCACGCCGGCGGTGTTGATCTCCGCGTGCGGCGCGCTGATCTTCTCGACCAGCACCCGCCTGGGTCGCGTCATCGACCGCGTCCGCGCGCTCTCCGCGAGGTTCGAGCAGATTGCCAAGCACCCCGAAGACGATGAGATGTTCGAGGAGCGGCGAGCGCTGATCTTTTCGCAGTTGGATCGGCAGACCTCGCGCGCACGACTCATCCAGCGCGCGATGACGGCCTATTACACAGCGCTCGGCGTCTTCGTCGCGGCCACCGTGATCATCGCGATCACCGCCGCGATCGCCCGCAACTTTACGTGGGTGGCCGTCGGCATGGGCCTGGTCGGCTGCCTGTTCATGCTCTACGGCTCCGTGCTCCTCATCATCGAGTCGCGGATGGCGCTCGGCGCGATCATGAGCGAGATGGACTTCGTGTGGAAGGTGAGCACGAAGTACGCGGGGTCTGATCTCACCGCGCGCTCCACCGGCGGGCCATTTACCTGGCTCGGCAAAAAAATCGGATGAGTGGCGACGGACCTTCAGGTCTGTCGAAAGAGCGACGACAAACCTAAAGGTTCGTCGCCACGTGCCAGAGCCCGTTACAAGTCGCGAAGCGCAATCATCGGGTCCACACGCATAGCTCGACGCGCAGGCACGAATGTCGCGACGATCGCCACGCTCGTGAGCACGCCGGCGACGAGTCCGAAGATCGCCGGATCGCGCGGCGCAACGTCGAAGAGCAGCGACGCCATGAAGCGCGTCAGCGCCAGCGCAGAGCCGAGACCGAGGGCGGTGGCCAGTGCGATGAGGCCGACGCCTTGCCTCAACATCATGGCGATCAGATCCGCGGGACGTGCGCCAAGCGCCGATCGAAGCCCGAGCTCACGCGTCCGGCTCGCCACCGCGTAGGCCATCACACCGTAGGTTCCGACGGCTGCGAGCAGCAGCGCCGTCGCCGCAAACAATCCCACGATCCAGGTGTTGAAGCGGCGCGCCGCCAGCGATTGGTCGAGGATTTCATCGAATGTCCGAAGGCGTGTGATCGGCTGTTGGGGATCGGCTTCTCGTACCGCCGCGCGCAGCAGGCCGACGGCATTTGTCGCCCCATGCACACCACCGTCCGCCCAGACGGTGAACGCGAGGAAGGGCCAGCGCTCGTCGTTCTGTTCGAGTGGAAAGTAGAACGTCGGGTCAGCCGGTTGCTCGACGGATCGATAGCGAGCGCTGGCGACGATGCCGACGATCATGTGGCGTTTGTCACCGCCGAACAGCAGGACGCGCCCGATTGGATCGCGCTCCGCAAAATATGTGTCGACGAGCGCTTGGTTGACGATGACGACCGGCGCGGAGTCGGCGCGATCCTGCTCGGTGAAGGCGCGTCCGCGAACCAGCGTGATGCCAGTGGCTCGAAAGAAATCGCGGGTGATGGACTGAAAGTCCGCGTTCGGCTGATCGTTGGGTGCGGGCTCCGGATCCCCCTCGATGCGCATCCCGCGATTAGGCGCGCCGGTCAGCACTGCCGTAAACGAAGCGGCGACCGCCCGGACGCCTGGCGCCGATGACATCCGATTGATGACGCGCGTGATGAACTGGATCTTCCGTGTCGGATCGATTCGTCCCGTGTCGCCGATCGTCCGCAAGTACTCCGGCACCAGGTTGATTTCCGCAGCCAGTCGACCCTCGCTCTCGAATCCAAGGTCCACGCGATTCGCGCGGACGAAGCTGGCGAGCATCAACCCTCCGCCCACCAGCAGCATTTGCGCCAGAGCCAGCTCCGTCACTACAAGCGCGTGGTGCCATCGCCTCGTGCCCGTCGTCCGCACGCCCGCACTTCCCGCACCTCGCACCGCCGCACCCGCCTGCGCTCCGGCCAGGACCATCGAGGAGCTTCGGCGAGGCAGGCCTCGCACGACGGCGCCTCGGGTGACCTGCCATGCGGGTCCCAAGCCAAACACGACTGCGGTCAGCAGCGTCATCCCACACGTAAATGTGAGCACGCGCGCGTCGATCGCAATCTCGGTCAGCCGCGGGACAGTAGCCGGGGCCACAGCGATGAGCGCGCGAATGCCGGCCTGCGCCAGAGCCAGACCCGCGACACCGCCGGGCACGGCGATGAGGAGGGTCTCGATGAGGAGCTGGCGAATGAGTCGGGAGCGTTCAGCGCCGAGAGCGACTCGCACGAACATCTCCGACTGGCGTCCCGCGGCTTGACCGAGAAGGAGGTGCGCAACGTTCGCGCACGCGATGAGCAGCAGCACCGCCACCGCAATTTGCAGCAGCGCGACGAGTGGGCGGATCCGGCCCACAATTTCCTCGTGCAGCGGCATCACATGGGCGCCGAGTCCTGCGTTAGTGGAGGGATAGCGTTGGGACAGCTCGGCCATCACCGTCGTCAGCTGCGCTTGCGCCTGCTCGCGCGTAAAGGCCTGAGCGAGTCTGCCGACGACCGCGATGATGTGTGAGTCGCGGACGGTGGTAACGTCGGTCGTAAATGGAAAGCTGCGGGGAATGCCGCGATCGCCGGTGAGCCACACCTCGGCGCCCGGGACCATTTGCAAGCCGAATCGCTGCGGCAGAACGCCGACGATCGTGAAGGTGATGCCGTTGATGACCAGCGGCTGCCCGATCGCCGATGGGGAGCCGCCGAAGAGGCGATGCCAAAGACCGTCGCTCAACACCGCGATCGGCGTCGCGTTCGCGCGGTCTTCGGACGCGGTTGGCACTCGCCCGAGCTGCGCGTTCACGCGCAGAATCTCGAAGAAGTTCGCCGACGCCGACACCGCACGAACGCGTTGCGCTTCGAACTGACCCGACAGTGTAGCGGCGAAATCGTCGAAGGCCGCGAGGCCTTCGAACGGCGCCGCTACATCCGAAAGCTGATCGCGCCAATCGAGGAAATTCGCGGGGGCCACCGCCCGTCGCGAGTTGTCTCGAGAGGTTTCCCACACGACCATCAAGCGATCCGAATCGCCGTACGGGAGTGGCTGCAGGATGCTCCCGTTCAGGACGGTAAAGATCGCGGTGTTGGCCCCGATGCCGAGCGCCAACGACGCCACGGCCGCGAGCGAGAGGACAGGGTGTCGGAGGCACAGTCTTAGAGCCAGGCGCAGGTCAGTCATGGGGTCGATTCTCGCTGTCATCGGTCCACGGTCCACGTCCGCGGTCAGTCCTGGGTCCCCGGTTCGCCGGCCAGCCTCCGCCGAGGCTACGGGCGAGAAGCGAAGGCGGAGCTTGCCGCGCCGAAGCTCTGGATCTATCGAGGAGCGAAGGCGGGTAGAATCTCCGGCGCGAGTCATCGATGCGCAAACCCTTCGTCTTGCTGGTCCTTGTCTTCCTGCCCGCGCTCACGTTCTCTCAGACGGGCGCGACGCCGAATCCGTTAGCGCCCGAGATCGATCGGCTGGCCCAGGAGCTGAACCCTCAAGTAGTCGCGTGGCGCCGGGATTTTCACCAGCATCCCGAGCTTGGCAATCGGGAGACGAGAACCTCGAAGATCATTGCTGACGAGCTCAGGAAGCTCGGCTTCGAAGTGACGACCAACGTTGCGCATACGGGTGTGGTCGGCGTGCTTCGCGGCGTCAAAGCCTCGAGCAACAGCCCTGTCGTCGCGCTGCGATCGGACATGGACGCGCTGCCCGTCACCGAACAGGTCGATCTCCCGTTCAAGTCCACGCAAAAGGCTGAATGGAACGGCCAGTCAGTCGGGGTCATGCACGCGTGCGGGCACGACAACCATATGGCGATTCTTCTGGGTGCGGCGACTGCGCTATCGCGACTGAGAAGCCAGCTACCTGGCACGGTGAAGGTCATCTTTCAGCCGGCCGAAGAAGGTCCGCCGCCTGGCGAGCAAGGCGGAGCGGAGCTCATGACGAAACAAGGGGTGCTCGAGAGCCCGAAGGTCGATGCCGTCTTCGGTCTTCACGTTTTTCCATTGCCTGCCGGCAGCATCAACTACCGATCCGGTCCGCTGATGGCAAGCGCGGACTCCTTTCTGATCAAGATTCAAGGGCGCCAGACACACGGTGCCATACCGTGGGGCGGCGTCGATCCAATTGTCGTCGGCTCACAGGTCGTGATGGCGCTACAGACGATCATCAGCCGCACCGTGAACATCACGGAGGCGCCGGCGGTCGTGACGGTCGGGCGTTTCACCGGAGGCAACCGGTCGAACATCGTGCCCGATGCGGTCGAGCTCGAGGGCACCATCCGCGCCTTCAACGAGACGGTTCGCCAAGACATTCAGAAGCGCGTCCGCGACATCGCGACCAATCTTGCGGAAAGTGCTGGTGCGACGGCTTCCGTGGAATTCGGACTGGGATATCCGGTCACCATCAACGATCCGGCACTCACCGAGCGCATGGTGCCGACCTTGCGCCGAGCCGCCGGCGCGGAAAACGTGCGAGTCGGTCCACTCACCGGCACCGCTGAGGACTTCTCGTACTACCAGCAGAAAGTACCTGGCTTGTTCGTGTTTCTGGGCGTCACGCCTCGCGACCAGGACCACACGAAGGTGGCGCAGAACCACTCGCCCCTGTTTTTCGCGGACGAATCCGCACTCCCGGTCGGCGTCAGGGTCATGACCTCGCTGGCGATCGACTACTTGCACGGAGCACAGAAATAGTTGGTTGACTCTCAAAGGAGCTTGCGATGGACCGCCGTCAATTCCTCACTACCTCATCCCTTGGTGTCGCCGGAATGGCCTTCGGTCGTCCAACGTGGGCGCCCGCCTACGCCGCGGGCTTCGGCGGGCAAGCAGCTGCGGTGCAGCCGCCGCCGGTCACGAGGTTCGAAGAGCTTCGGCGCGGGGTCGGGATGTTCATCGGCAACGGCGGCACCATTGGTTATCTCGTGAACGCCGACGGCGCCATCGCCGTGGACAGCCAGTTCATGAACACGGCTGAGCTCTGCGTCGCCGGCCTCAAGCAGCGCGCGCCCAAGGGCATCGAGATGCTGATCAACACGCATCACCACGGCGATCACACCGGCGGCAACAAGGCATTTCGCGAGTCGGTGAAGCGCATCGTTTGCCAGGAGAACTGCCTCGTGTGGCACAAGAAGGTGTCCGAGCAGGCCAACAACGTCCCCGCCCAGGCGTTCGCCGATACAACTTTCGGCGGAAGCTGGTCGAACACGTTCGGCGACGAAAAAGTGTGGGCGCACTACTTCGGAGCGGGCCACACCAGCGGCGATGCGGTGATCTTCTTCGAGAAGGCCAACATCGTGCACGGCGGCGACCTGCTCTTCCGTCGCGTTCATCCTCGCATCGACGGCCCGGCGGGAGCCTCAACGGTGAATTGGATCACCATCCTCGAACGCATGGTCAAGAACCACCCGGCTGCCGACACGATCTTCGTCTTCGGGCACGGCGTCGACAACACCGTGAAGGGGACCAAGGCGGATGTCACGTTCTTCCGTGATTACCTGACTGCCGGTGTCGAACACGTGCGGAAAGGAATCTCCGCCGGCAGCTCGAAAGACGAGATCACGAAGGTGCCGGCTCTCAAGGGATTCGAGACAGTGACGGCGTTCAACCCGCGACTCAATCTCGAAGGCACGCTCGGATCGATTTACGACGAGTTGAAGAAATAGGCCGGGTAGGCCGGGTGGGCCGGGTAAGCCGGGTAAATATGTAGAGGCAACCCTTTAGGGTTGCCTGGACCACGAAGAGGTAACCATGCGAGCACGACATGTTTTGATCCTGTTGACAATGGTGGCCGTGAGCGCGAGTTCTCTCTTCGCGCAAGCACCCGCTCGGCCGACGCCGATCATGACGGAGAACTCGCCTGGCAGCGGACCACTCGATCGCCTGGCGTTTCGATCGATCGGTCCGGCCACGCCGTCGGGCCGCGTCGACGACCTGGCCGTGCTCGAGAGCGATCCCTCCACATTCTATGTCGCCATGGCGACGGCGGGCATCTACAAGACCACGAACGGTGGAACTACGTTTACGTCGGTCTTTGACCACGAGACCACCAGCTCGGTCGGCGACATTGCCATCGCGCCGACCGACCCGAATCTGATCTGGGCCGGCACCGGCGAGAACAACAACCGCCAGAGCTCGTCGTGGGGTGATGGGGTGTTCAAGTCCACCGATGGCGGCCGCTCGTGGAAGAACATGGGGCTGCGCGCCAGCAAGCAGATCGCCCGCGTCATTGTCGATCCGGTCGACTTCAACGTCGTGTATGTCGCCTCCCTTGGCGATCTCTGGGCAACTGGCGGTGAGCGCGGCGTGTTCAAGACCACCGACGGCGGGTCGACCTGGCAGCGCGTGCTCTTTGTCGACGATGACACCGGCGCGACCGAGCTGGTGATGGATCCCACCAATAACAAAACGCTCTATGCAGCGACGTATCAGCGCCGGCGCGCGCAGTGGGGGATGAACGGTGGCGGCCCCGGCAGCGGGATCTGGAAATCAACCGATGCGGGGCAGACGTGGACGCGCATGGAGAAGGGTCTGCCAAGCGGAGCCAAGGGCCGCATCGGGATGGACATTTACCGTCGAAACCCGAATGTGCTCTACGCGCGCATCGAGCACCCGAGCGGGAGTGGCGTGTATCGCACAGACGATGGCGGCGCGAACTGGCGGAAGCTGAGCGACACCAACCCACGGCCGATGTACTTCAGTCAGATTCGCGTGGATCCGCAGACCGACTCTCGCATCTACGTGCTGGGCGTGCAGCTGCATGTGTCCGACGACGGTGGGCGCACGTTCCGCAACGACGGCGCCGCGCGCATTCACGTCGATCACCACGCGCTCTGGATCAACCCCAACGACCCGAGGCATCTCGTCATCGGCAACGACGGCGGTGTGAGCATCTCTCACGATCGCGCCGCTTCATGGGTGTGGCTGCCGAATCTCCTGGGAGCGCAGGCCTATCACGTCGAGTTCGACATGCAATCGCCCTATCACGTTTGCGCGGGTCTGCAGGACAACAACACGTGGTGCGGGCCAAGTGCGGTGCGCACCAACAGCGGCGTCAACAACGACGACTGGTATGTCATCAGCGGCGGTGACGGCTTCCAACCGCTCATGGATCCCAACGACGCGACCATCGTCTACGCCGAATCGCAGGACGGCCGTATGAACCGCGTCGACCGGACGACGAACGAGCGCACGGTCGTGCGTCCCGAGCCGGCCGAACTGAAACCGTTCGAGCCCTCGCCTTATCGCTTCAACTGGGACACGGCGATGCAGCTCTCTCCGTTTGATTCGTCCACCATCTACATTGGCGCCAATCTGGTGCTCAGGTCATCGGACCGAGGGCGGTCGTATCAGCCCATCAGCCCCGACCTGACGACCAATACCGATCGCGAGACGCTCTCGATTATGGGCGTCGTGGGCAAGGACGTTCAGATCGCCAAGAACGACGGCGTCGGCTCGTTCGGCAACATCGTCACGCTCGAGGAATCATCGGCGCGGCAGGGAGTGGTGTGGACAGGCAGTGACGACGGCATCGTCAGCGTCACACAGGACTCGGGCAAGACGTGGACGAACGTGACGCCGAAGATTCCTGGAGTGCCCAAGTGGACGTACGTCGCCGACGTGCTGCCGTCTCGCGCGGCCGCCGCTACTGCGTACGTCGCATTCGACGGGCACCGCGGCGGTGACTACAACACCTACGTGTTCGTGACCACCGACTACGGAAGCACCTGGCGTTCGATCGTGAACAACCTGCCGAAGGGCGAGGTGGTGCGGGCGCTCGGCGAAGATCGGAAGAATCCGGATCTCCTCTATCTCGGGACCGAAACGGGCCTGTGGCTGTCGTGGAATCGCGGTGGGCAGTGGACGAAGCTCAAGGCGAACCTGCCGACGATGCCGATCTACGAAATCAAGACGCATCCGCGAGACAACGATCTGATTCTGGCGAGTCACGCGCGCGGCGTCTGGATTCTCGACGATCTGTCTCCGATTCAAGATTGGGCCAAGGCCACGTCGAGCGACGCGCTCGTCTTCGCGTCGGAGCCGGCGCTGATCATGAACGCCGCCAACGATCAGATGAAAGGGTTCGAGGGCGATCGAATCTTCCTGGGTCAGACTCCGGCGCCGGGCGCGACGCTCGCCTACTACCTGAAGGCCGACGCCAAGGACGTGAAGTTGACGATCAAGGATGGCTCCGGCGCCGTCGTCCGAGAAATCGCAGGCGAGGACTTGCGGGATCGAAATAAGTCTGGCCTGAACATTGTGAAGTGGGACTTGCGCGTCCAGCCGCTGCGACCGCTTCCGCCAATTGCTGGGCCTGGTGGGCCGGGTGGGCCTGGTGGGCCGGGTGGGGGCGGAGGATTTGGTGGTGGCGGCAACAACGGGCCCTTCGTGCTACCAGGTACTTATCGGGTGACGCTGAACGTGAACGGCCGCGAGGCGACCACGATCGACGTGACGGTCAAAGGCGATCCCGACGTCAAGATCACCGACGCCGATCGGAAGACCTGGTTCGACACCGCCAGGGATCTGCACGAGATGCAAGCCAAGGCGAACGATGTCGCCGAGCTGGTGCAGAACGCCAATGCGCAGGTGACGTCGATGACACAGCAGACGCGCGGCGTGACGCTCGCGGCGAACGTGAAGCAGTCGCTCGACGGCGTGATGAAGGAATTCGAAGTGCTGCGTCGCCGACTCGGCCTCAATCAAGGTGGGCCGGGTGGAGGTGGCGGTGGATTCGGAGGCGGCAACGAGAACGTTCGCGGGCGAATTGGTCAACTCAAAGGCGCCATCATGGGATCCACGGCGGTTCCGACTAATACGCAGCTGATGCAGATCCGCGAGGTGAAGGTAGCGTTGCCGCTCGTGATCGATCAGGCGAACGGCGCCGTGGCCAAAGTGTCGGCGCTGGTGAAGGACATGCTGGGAAGTGGGGCGTTGTTCCCGGCGTTGAAGCCAGTACCGAAGTAGGGTCGCGGGCTTCGCCCGCTCCTGGGACTCGGCACTTCGTGCCTCGTAGGGGTCGCGCGCTTACGCGCTCCTCGGCTGACATGTAGAGGCGACCCTTCAGGGTCGCCTGAGGGCTGCTGATATGAAATCAATCGCCACGATCTTGTTCGGCGTGCTCCTTCTCTCCTCCACACTTGCTGCGCAGAAGCCGCGCGAGCGCGATCTCAAGCTGCCCATCGGCGGCACGGCTGGAGCTCTTGATGCCATCACCGACGTGGCGGGTGTCGAGGTCGGCCACACCACGCTCATTTCCGGCAGCGGCAAGCTCGAAGTGGGCAAGGGGCCCGTTCGCACCGGCGTTACGGTGGTGCATCCCCGCGGCAAGGCGAACCCGGATCCCGTCTTCGCCGCCTGGTTCACGCTCAACGGCAACGGCGAGATGACGGGAACGACGTGGGTGCAGGAGAGCGGTCTGCTCGAAGGACCGATCGCCATCACCAACACCCACAGCGTCGGCGTCGTCCGCGACGCCATCATTCAGTGGGAAGTGGCGCAGAAGAATGCGCTGCAGCCGTGGTGGCTGCCGGTTGTCGCCGAGACCTACGACGGTGGCCTGAACGACATCAGCGGGTTCCACGTGAAGCCCGAGCATGTGATCGCGGCGTTGAACGCCGCGACCGGAGGCGTCCCCAAAGAAGGCGCGGTCGGCGGCGGCACGGGCATGGTGTGCCACGGCTTCAAGGGCGGCATCGGGACCGCGTCGCGAAAGCTGTCGGATGCTCAGGGAGGCTACACCGTCGGCGTGCTCGTCCAGTGCAATTACGGAGCGCGACGCGATCTTCGCATCGCCGGCGTGCCGGTTGGCGAGGAGATTCAGGATCTCACAGGCTGTATCGCCAACAACGATCCGCTGCCGCCCAACTCAGGGCGCCAGCGCTGCGGCGCGATGCCGAGCGCGCCCCCCGAGGATCAGGATCAAGGCTCCATCATCGTCGTCGTCGCGACGGACGCTCCGTTGCTGCCGCATCAGCTCAAGCGCCTGGCCACGCGCGTGTCGGTTGGCATCGGCCGGCAAGGCGGATTCGGCGGCAACAGCTCCGGCGACATCTTCATCGCGTTCTCGACAGCTAATCCACGCGCGTGGCACAACGATGGCCCGGTGACCAACCTGAAGATGCTCCCGAACGATCGCATCACCCCGCTTTTTCAAGCGACCGCCCAGGCTACTGAGGCCGCGATCACCAACGCGCTCCTGGCGGCCGAGACCATGACGGGCGCCAACGATCTGCGAATCTACGCGATGCCAGTGGATCGCATGCTCGCGGCGATGAAGAAGTACGGACGGTTGCCGTAGAGGTCGCGCGCTGACGCGCGCTCCTGGGCTCCCGCCTCCGCTCTGCTCGATCTTGGCGAGCTCCGGCGGGCAGGCTTCGCTTCGCGCTCGTAGGCTCGGCCGCTAACACGCTTACGCGCTCTCCTTGGAGTGGCGGGCGGGTAGGTCGGGTGGGATAGGTAGGGACGGAAGCGCGACTCCTGTGTTGCCGCGCGTGTTGACACCTCGTCGACGACGATGACATCGTCGTCGTCCGCGAGGATATGTCGATGGCAGAGATCACGATCAATGAGGGGCTGGCGTGGCTCAAAGACGCTGAAGAAGCGTCACGAGGAGCTGCTGAGCCTGCGCACTGACGCGCACGAGGACTTTGGCTTCCCCTCCAACTGACGTGAATGCTGCCGCTGAGCTGGCGCTGCTCGACAACCTGCGGGCACGCCGCGACGAGCTGAAGCTTGCCTTTGAAAAAGTGTCGGGCCACTGGGGGTTTGAGGATCCCGTCTATCGCTTCTACCACCAGAGCTTCAAGGTCTACAGCCTTCAGCAGGACACGGCAGGCCTGGTCTCGTTGCTCAGAAGCCTAGCTCCTGACCGGCCGCTCAATCGCCAGTTCCTCGAGATTGTCGAGGCGGGGAGCGGGCATACATTCACCCCGGCCGACAACGCACGCTGGACTCGAGTGACTCGTCCGATACTGGAGGCGTTCTTCCACGCGCGGTTCTTCCTGGAGATGGCCCTTCGGTACAGCGATCTCGAGAGTCCGCCCAACCCGCTGCCAAGCGGGTACGCCGCACTGCTCTACTTGTACGAGCTGCGCTAAACGGCGCCAACTTCGGTCCGCATCCGAATTCGCTCAGAACAGCTCGGCGCGTCCTTCGACGATGTGCTTCCACGGCACGATCTCGATCTCCTTCGACAATCGACGCCGCGCTGGGCCCGTGGTGACGATCCACCCGCGGCCAAGCCTGAGGTCCTTCATACACTGACGGAGTCCGGCCGTCGCGTACTGATCGATGGCGGCGCCCAGCTTGATCTCAATCGGCAGAATGTGGCGGCCGTTCACGATGAGCAGGTCGACCTCGGCGCCGGCCTGCGTGCGCCAGAAGTAGAACTCCGGGCGCACGAGACGGCTCGAGGCGAGCGCAGTGAGCTCTTCGATGACCAAACCCTCGAACGAGGCTCCGCGTCGCGACCAGGTGCCGAGATCCGACGGCCGCCGCAAGCCGGCCAGGAAGTGGAGCAGACCCGTATCCCTCACATACAGTTTGGGACTCTTCGTCAAGCGCTTCTGAACGTTGGCGAAGTACGGCTGCAGGCGACGAATCATGAACGCGCCTTCGAGGACGTCGAGGTCGCTTGCGACCGTGTGTGACGAGACCGCCAACGATCGCGCGAGGTCGGACACGTTCAGCAGATTCCCATGGATATGCGTCAGCATCGTCCACAGCATCCGCAGCCGCCGCGTGGAGAGGGCGATACCCAGAGCGGGGAGGTCACGCTCGAGAAACGTCGAGACGTACGCGTCGAACCATTCGCCGCGGGCCGCGACCTGACGCTCGGCGTGAACCGGGGGGAACCCGCCCCAGAACCAGCGATCGGCCGCGTGACGAGCTGCCGTTAGTTCGGACGCGAGAAACGGCGTCAATTCCATGAGCGCCACACGTCCGGCGAGTGTCTCCGAGACCGATCGAACCAGCGAAGGGCTTGCCGATCCCAGCAACACGAAGCGGCCCTTGGCCGGAGACCGATCGATCACGTGACGCAAGACGCTGAAAATCTGAGGCAGGCGCTGCGCCTCGTCGATGAGGACGTGCCGGGCATGCGTGTCGAAGAAGCCCTCGAGGTCGGCGGCCAGGACGCCAAGGTCCGACGGCCGCTCCAGGTCCAGGTGCGTCCAGGTGGGCCGGTGGTGGCGCGCCAGCGTGCTTTTTCCGCATTGACGAGGGCCGGCGACCAGCACGGCCGGAAACGTCCGCAGCAGGCGGCCGAGGCGCGCGGCCTGCTGACGCGACACGAATTTCATATCTTGTATATTTGCACCTTGAGTTCAAATTTACCAGGTATGTTCACACCCCAGGGCCCAGGTCGTCGAGGGTCACGAGCGGCGGCCTTGACGCCGGACTGGGTTCATCCGCGACGCGATCGGCGCCGCCGCGACCGCAAGGCAAAGGCGTGTGTGACCACAGGGTGATTGGGTGGGGTCGGCGGCTGCGCCGCTCCTGGGCTCGCGCCTCGCACTCGTAGGCTTGGCCGCTAACGCGGCCTCGCGGGCCTGGGAACTTTGGAACCCTGGAACTCTGGAACCCGCCGCGATAGAAGAGCTCGGAACCGTCGCGTCGCCACGGGCTTGGATCAACAAATCAGTAGGTAGAGCTAGAGATCGATTGAGAGATTGGAGCGCCAAAGGCGCGACGCCAACGAGCGAAGCGAGCCTTTGGAGTCGCACGTCCCACGAGGCGGCATAGCCGCCGACCCGACGGCGCGAACGTAGCTCCCGTTGCCCACGCGGCGCAGCGCCGCGCCCACGAGCCGCGAAGCGGACGAGCCCAGAGTTCTTGAGCTTTGACGCCGGGCGACGCACAATACGCCGGTTCTAGGCCGGGTGGGCCGGGTGGGGCGGGCCCACAGGTCTCGCCATAGCTCGCGCGCGATCCGAGCGAGCCGGCGGCGGATAGGAAAGCTGCGACATCTGCATCGAGCGAGGAGGTCAAGGAACGCCATGGCTCGAATCGATCGAATGAGTCGAACGCTGTTCCTGTCGGTCGTGTTCCTGCTCGGCACAAGCGCGCCTCCCGCGCTGGCCCAGAAGGCGACCACGAATCCGCTCGCCGGCGACGCCAACGCCATCAACGGCGGCAAGAACATCTACCGCGGACGCTGCGGCGTCTGCCACGGCATCGACGCCAAAGGCTATCGCGGCAGCGACCTCACAACCGGCGACTGGGTCCACGGGGGCAGCGACGTCCAGATCTTCAAGACCATCCAGTCTGGCGTGGTGGGCACCGAGATGCCGGGCAACGCCAACATGTCCGAGGATGAAATCTGGATGGTGATCGCGTACTTGCGCACGCTGAGCGCCCCCGGTAGGCCGGCCGCCGAGCGCGGCGATGCCGCCAACGGGGATCGGTTGTTCTGGGCCAAGGATCGGGGCAACTGTAGTCAGTGTCACATGGTGGCCGGCCGCGGCGGCCGCATCGGCCCAAACCTCTCACGCATCGGCGCCGCGCGCTCGGTGGCCGCGCTCGAGCGCGAGATTCGCAAGCCGGAAGAAGTGATACCAGTCGGCTTCGAGACGGTCACCGTCGTGACCCGCGACGGCCGCAAGATTCGTGGGGCTCGGAAGAACGAGGACACGTTCTCGATCCAACTGATGACGGCAAACGAAGACATCCTGTCGTTCTTCAAACGCGACCTGGCCGAAGTCGTGCCCGAGCCCGAACGGTCGCTGATGCCCGCGTACGGCCCCGACCGGTTGTCGGATGCTGAGCTTGCAGACCTCGTGCGCTATTTGCGCACGCTGAGAGGTCGGTAGGCGCGGAGCTGAGACGGCGGGTGAAGCAAGAAGCCAGAAGCAAGAAGCCAGAAAGGGATGCCATGACGAGACTTCGAATCACGACGGTGCTGGCCAGCATTGGGTTCACGACGGCGATAGGCGTCACGGCAATCGCGCAGAACGTGACCAACGATCAGCTCCTGAAGGGACTCGCCGATCCATCGGCGTGGTTGAACTATTCCGGAGACTACGGCGGTCAGCGTCACAGCCCTCTGACGCAGATCACACCGGCGAACGTCAATGGTCTTTCTGTGCAGTGGGCGTTTCAGACGGCCACGCTCGGCAAGTTCGAGACGACACCAATCGTGCTGAATGGCGTGATGTACATCACCGGTCCGAACAACACCGCGTGGGCGATCGATGCGCGGACCGGCCGTCAGCTCTGGAGCTACCGGCGCGATCTCCCCGAAGGGATGAGCATCTGTTGTGGCC
>JBOGIV010000204.1:0-6923 GCA_050747925.1 Vicinamibacterales bacterium | reverse complement strand
GACTGGAAGCGTCCAGAAACCGCGACCAGCCGCGCAAACACCATCGTCTTGCCACCCGACGAGGGTACGGGCACCTGCTGAATCGAAGGAGACTCAGCCAACCGAACCGCGGCGCCGCTGCCATCGGCCGGCGTTCGTGCGAGTCCGCCCCCTGTCCGACCGTAAGTGGTGAAGGTCACCGTGCGACCATCGGAGGACCACGCGGGAAAGCGTCCCCCTTCAGAGGTGAGGCGGAGTCGCGTACCGCGTACGGTGTCGACGATCCAGATGTCCGATCGTGGCTGATCGCCGCCAATCGACACGGCTATCTTGGACCCGTCGGGCGACAGGCGCGGCGAGCTGTACGCGGCCGGCGCGACCGGGAGCGTGGTCAGTCGCCCTCTGGTGTCCATCCGCACGAGCCTGTCCCAGCGAGCCGAGCACTTCGTAGACGCCAAGGCGTGTGCCAGCCGACAGCTTCATCCTGAGCGAGAAGTCTTCGCGAGCTTCGTGGCCTTCGTCTTGCCCTGCGTGGTTGTCGCCTTCGTGAGTTTCGCGGTCACCGACTCGAGGTCGCTCCACTCGGCACAAACTTCTGCAGCCGCTGCCCGTAGGTGTCAGCGGCGTACACCGCACCGTGCGAATCGACGACGACGCCGTGCACCCAGTCGAACTCGCCAGGCCCGAGGCCCTGCTTGCCCCACGTGGCGACGAGCTTGCCATCCTTCAGCGACAGCTTGTGCATGCGCTCGAAGGCGTGGTCGGCGATGAATGCGAAGCCCTCGGTACCCTTCCGCGCGATGCCGATGTCCCAGGGATACCAACCCTCGACGCTGATCTCACGGATGTACGTCAGATTCTTGTCGAACACCTGCAGCCGATGGCCTTCGCGGTCGATGATGTAGAGGTTTTCCTGCGCATCGACTGCGAGCTTGTGCGGCAGGTCCCACTCGCCCGGCCCCTTGCCCTTGTCGCCAGGGCCGCCGGCGCCCTTGCCAACCTGTTTGATGAATTTTCCGTTCTTGTCGAACATCGCGACGCGACTGTTCCCGTAGCCGTCGGTCACGATGATGTTGCCGTTCTTCAGCACCGCAATGCCGGACGGCAGATCGAAATGGGTCGCGTCATTCCCCTTCTCGCCGGTCGTTCCAAGCTGCAGCAGGAACCTGTCGAGCTTGGGGCTGAGCTTGACGATGCGGTGGGCGTCGCGCTCGATGACATAGACGTTGCCTTCCCAATCGACCGCGCCGGAGTGCTGCCACGAGGGGTTGATCGCTTTGCCGTTGATCTCTTGATCGGCGCCGGCCATCACCAGGTTGCCTGCAGTGTCGAAGACCATCACCGGCTTGGCGCCGCGATTGAAGACGACGATGCGATCCTGCGCGTCAATGGCGAGCCCTGATATGCCTGGCTGATTGGTCGGGCCGCCGGTATTTTGTGCGGCGGCGCGCTGGCCGCCAGCCGCGCGACGAGCCGCCGCCTGTGCTTCGCGCTCCGCCGGTGGCGGTGGCGCATCCTTCAAGCCGAAGAACATGCCGGCCGGCAGCTTCGGCCAGTTCGGCACAAGCTTGTATCCGCTGTCCCCAACCTGCGCGGGAAGATCAATCGAGGCGGCGGCGACGATGAGTGCCGCAAGCGAAGGGATGAGTAGTCGTCGCATATACTTTCCTCACTGGAAGGCGGACTCTTCGACTCAGCCGCCTCGCGGTTTCCGCCAGTCGACGTCGCTCAGGGCCGGAGGCAGAAGAACGATACACCATGACACGCATCATTCGATGCTCGACGCTCGTGCTTCTCGCGGCGTCGGCGGCGAGCGCGCAAAATCCAACCCCACAGACACCGAATACGGCGCAAGTGCCCAAAGGACAAATGCCCGCGCTCGGGCGTCCCACTGAGGGCAGCGACGTCGTTCCGACGCTGGACTTCGACGAGTACTTTCTCGGCAAATGGACGTTCGAGTGGACGACGCCCGACAGCCCGATCGGACCTGGCGGCGACGTGACCGGAACGACGATCGTGACCAAGCTCGACGGAAGATTCTACGAAGCGGTCACCCAGGGGCAGGGCCCCAAAGGCCCATTCAAGGCGCGAGAGCTCTGGGCCTACCACCGCGAGAACAAGACCGTTGCCCGATACGTGACCGATTCGCGCGGATTCAACTACCTGCAGTTTGGTCCGATCGGCGGCGATCTCGGCGGGATCTACAACGTGCACTTCGATAGTGCGCCGTTCACCGCCAACGGCAAGTCCGTACGGTTTCGCAGCATCATCAGGCTGCTCTCGCCGCTGAACTATCGCGTCGCGATGTCGCTATCGGTCGATGGTGGGCCGTACACCAACCTCGGCCATCCGTGGTGGAGAAAAGACTTGAGTTATGTAGGGAAGTAGGTGCAAGGGTGCAGAGGTGCAAGGGTGCACCGGCACCCCTGCACCGTTGCACCCCTGCACGTTTGCTATTTCTTCAGCTCGATCTTGATCTGCTTCAGGACCTCGGTCTTGGGCTCGAGCTCGGCGCTGCCCGTCGGGTACTTGTTGAAGTCCAGGATGTGCGCCACGATGTCGACCTTCCCCTGAGGTGGCACCGCGCTCGGACCGGTCGGCGGCATCGAGATGCGAATGCGCTCGAACAGATCGCCAACACTCAAGTCGTTCCAATTCCCTGCGAAGTCGGAGCCCGCCAGCGCGGGCGCGAAGCCGTCTCCCGCCATGTCGGCGCCATGACAACTCGAGCACGCCTCCGTATACGCCGCCTCGCCGCGCTTGGCCTGCTCGGCCGTGAACACGCCGTCCCACACTGATGTGGCCTGTTCAACCTGAATCGAACTTCCGGCCACGGTCATCGTCCAGAAACCAGCCACGATCAAAAACGCGAGTCGAAGTTTCATAGCACCTCACGAAATGGATGTCTCTATGTTACGCGATCATCGAGCGGCCACAGCCATGCCGCACCGCGCACGCCGCTCGAGTCGCCGTGTGCCGCACGCACCAGCCGCGTATCGACACGATCGCTGAACACGTAGGGCGGCCACAGCGCCGGCACGTTCTCATACAGCCGTTCGATGTTGGAGAGCCCACCGCCAAGGACAATGACATCGGGGTCGAGAATGTTGATCACGCTGCCCAACGCGCGAGCCAGACGCTCTTCGTATCGCCCGAGGCAGGCAAGCGCATCGCAATCGCCGGCTGCCGCTCGGCTGGCGATCTCGATCGCCGCAATCGTGTGGCTCGTGAGCCCGTGGTAATCCCGACTCAGTCCGGGTCCCGACAGAAAGGTCTCGATGCAGCCAGAGCGGCCGCAGTAGCACGTAGGTCCGGGGCGTTCATCGTTGCGCGGCGCGGGCAGCGGATTGTGACCCCATTCGCCCGCGACCGCGTTCGCGCCAGTCATTACGTGACCGTCGACGACAATGCCACCGCCGGTACCGGTGCCGATGATGACGCCAAAAACGATGGACCGGCCGGCGGCCGCGCCATCGACCGCTTCCGAGAGCGCGAAGCAGTTGGCATCGTTCGCCAGCCGGACCCGCCGATCGAGCACACGTTCCAGATCACGATCGAGCGGACGCCCGTTGAGCCAGGTCGAGTTCGCGTTCTTGACCACACCGGTGGCGGGAGAAATCGTGCCGGGAATGCCAACGCCCACACTCCCGCGCTGGCTCAGTTGATGCTCGAGCGACTGCACGAGAGCGGCGATGGCTTTCAGTGTGGCGTCGTAATCGTCTTTCGGGGTCACGATCCGCCGGCGATCGAGCGTTCTTCCATCGGCGGCAAGGGCCATGGCCTCAATCTTGGTGCCACCGAGGTCGATCCCGATACGCACGCGACTATTGGACGCGCGCGATTTGTTGGAGATCGGAGATCGCGGCCGCGAGCGCCGGCCGTTGATCCTTTGGGGCAAGATCGCGTGCCGTCCACAGCAACTTGCCGGCGGTTTCCCAATCCCGTTCCATCAAGGCCGCCGAGGTCAGGCCCACGAGGGCCCGAGCATGTTTGGGATCCTTCGACACCATCGACAGTGTGATGGAACGCATCGGTTGCTCCGTGCTCAGCGACTCTGGACTTGCCCCACTCCGCGGTACCCCGGGCCCCTCAGCGCCTCGCCGGGACGCTCGGCGGTAATCTTCCCAGCCGACACGACTGCCTTCCCGTTTACGAGCACGTGCTGAACGCCCGCGGAGTAGTGCGTGGGGTCGATGAACGTCGACACATCGTGAATACTCGCGGGATCGAACACCGTGATGTCGGCCTTCAAGCCCGGCCGCAGAATGCCACGGTCGACAATACCCACTCGCGCTGCGGGTCGAGACGTGAATCGCCGGATCGCTTCCTCGAGTGGCATCAGCTTCTCATCGCGGACGTACTTACCCAGAATCCGGGCAAACGATCCCCACGCACGAGGGTGCGACTTCGATTCCGACAGCGGACCGTCTTCGGCTCTGGCGCCCGAATCGGTGCCGATCGAGACCAGCGGATTCGACAGCGCCAGCCTCACATCGTCTTCACGCATGATCGAGATGATGACCGAGCTCTCCCCGCGATCCGCGATGACGAGGTCCATCACGGCGTCGCGCGGATCCTTTCCCATCTCCTTGCCGATATGGGCCAGCGTCTTCCCCTCCCACTTGCGAAGGGATGGATCCAGCACCGAGGACAGCATCACACCCTGGCCACCTCCGGATCCGTACCACTGATTCTCCCAGTCCTTCGCGTTCGGATCGTCCATGTCGCGCTTGATGCGGGCGCGCTCGGCTGGATCCTGCAGCCGCTCGAGCATCGGCTCGAGGCCGCCCTCTCTTGCCCAGAGCGGAAGGCACGCATCGAGTCCGTTTGACGCGCGATCGTACGGATACATGTTCGCGCTCACGTCGAGCCCTCTGGCGCGTGCCGCCTCGAAGCGTTTCAGCACGTCGCCCATCTTTCCCCAGTTAGCTTTGTAAGCCGTCTTGAGGTGCCAGACTTCCGCGGGAATCGACGCACGCTCGGCGATGCTGAACACCTCGTCGAGCGACGACATGATCTGTGCCGATTCCGACCGTTGGTGAGACAAGTAGACGCCACCGTACTTGGCCGCGACCTTGGCCAGCTCGACGATCTCGTCGGTCGATGCAAACCGGTCGGGCACGTACTGAAGCGATGTGCTCAACCCGAGCGCGCCCTGCTCCATGGCCTGAGCGACCAGCGTCTTCATCTGCTCGAGCTCTGCCGGGGTGGCCGGGCGCTGGGTGTCGCCGATGATGTTCCCCCGGACTCCTCCGGCGCCCACAAATGTTCCGACGTTGATCGCAGGACGCTCGCGCTGCAGCCGCGCGAAGTATTCGCCCAGCGTGCGGAAATCCAGCGCGACCTTGAAATGATCGTACTGCGACTTTCTGAGGGCCGCCATCCGATCGTTCAGCGGCGCGATCGATGTGCCCTCGCCGGTGATCTCCGTCGTGATGCCCTGCGTGATCTTGCTCGCAGCTCGTCGATCGACCAGCAGATTGAACTCCGACTGCCCGAGCATGTCGATGAAGCCGGGCGCGACCACGAGGTTGGTCGCGTCAATTCGCACCGTCGCCGACTGATCGGCGAGACGGCCGATGGCCGTGATGCGATCGTCAACGATCCCGACATCGCCCAGGAACCACGGCGCACCCGTGCCGTCGACGATGCGTCCGCCGGTGATGAGCACATCGAAGCGCGTCGCGCGAGGTGGCGGAGCGCCGGTCACCGGCGGCGACGCCTGACACGCAAGGCCCAACGAGAGCGTCATCAGCACGGCGATCGCACGCGTCATTCGCAACATCCTCCTGGCGAATCCTATCGCGGGACGTGTCGAGGCGTTCATCACACTCGACCTATCGCTTCCACCAAACCGACCCGGCCCACCCGGCTTACCCGGCCTACCCGGCTTACCCGGCTTACCCGGCTTACCCGGCCCAACCGCCCTACCCGGCCCAAGTAGAATCGTTCGACGTGTCGAGCTTCGCGGTTCTCTGGCCAGCAGTGGCATGCCTCGTTGTCGGCGCCGCTCTTTACGTCACGCGCGGCGTGCTGGACCAGGTCGTGACGGCCAGCGCCGTCTTGCGGATTGCCTTTCTGCCTCCGTGGCAAGCGCTCGTTGGTTTCATCGGCGTGGCCATCGTCGGATTACTCGTGGTCGATCACATGAACGCGCCTCGCGGCTCGACCGCGGTGCGCCGGCCGCGACTGCGCGAGTTGGTGTTGCCGCTGCTTGGCCTCGCGGTTCTTCTCGTCCCGTTTATGCCGGTGGTTCCGGATCGCTGGCCGGTGGTGCAGATTCTGGCCGGACCGTTGCGGTCGGTGGTCTGGCTTGTCGTTATCGCCCAGGCGATGTGGGTCCTCTGGCAGTCGGGCATTCTCCAAGCGAGCTGGATCCAGCGATGGAGCTTGAGCAGGGTTACCGCCGCCATCTGGATTGCTACGGCGCTGGTGTCCTCTGCAGCGGCATCGCGGCTCACCGAAACGACGCTCTTCCCCGGTGGAGATGAGCCGCATTACCTCGTGATCGCACAGAGTTTGTGGCGCGACCACGATTTGAAGATCGAGAACAATCACGCGCGCGGCGATTACTACGACTACTTCCGGCAACCGATCGAACCCCACTACTTGACCCGGGGCGCGGACAACGACATCTATTCGGTGCACCCGATTGGCCTGCCCATCCTCATGATGCCGGTTCTGGGAATGGGCGGCTATCGCGCGGTGGTGTGGCTCCTCATCGTCATAGGCGCGACGGCGGCGACGATCGCCTGGCGCTGGAGTGTCGCGATGCTCAACGCTCCTGGCGCCGCGACGTTTGCATGGGCCGCCATCGTAGGCTCGACACCATTTCTCTTCAATACGTTTACGGTCTATCCGGAAATCGCGGCCGCACTCGCCGTGATGATCACAATCACCCTCTCGCGGAAACCGGAGCGCGCCGACACGAGCCTGTTCCGTTT
>JBOGIV010000203.1:0-3029 GCA_050747925.1 Vicinamibacterales bacterium | reverse complement strand
CGACATCACGTTGAGCGAGCCGCCGGTCACAAACAGCGCCAGCGCAACGCCCAGGAACGACAACGGCAGCGACAACATGATCGCCAACGGCTGCAGGAACGACCCGAACAACGACGCCAGGATCAGGTAGATGAAGACCACCGCCAAATCGAATGGCTTCCAGTACCAGCAATGACGCCACGTCGCGTTGGTCAGCGACGGCCCCGATTGAGACGGTCAGTGGACGGTCATTGCCGGGAGTGGGCAGCGACGACTACAAGGGTTACTTCGCGGGATTCGAGTGGATCGCGCCCGCCGCCGGGACTCATCGGCTGCACGTCACGTCGTTCGAGGCAGTGAGCAACGGAGAGCTACCGGTGGCGCGCCAGTGAAGTCCCAGGGTGGGGCGTGAGCGGCGAGACCACTTCTGCGAAAGGTAGCCAGGATTTCTTCGAAACGCGCCTAGCAGCCCGTGGTAATAATCGGCCTCTGGTGCATACCTAACGAGTGTGTTAACGTAGCGCATGTCCATGGGCAAACGCAGTGGGAGACAGCGCCAAGAGGAATTCTGGATCGCCAGTAGCCAGGTCGTCCAGACGCCCGGCCACGTCTTCTACAACCGACTGAACGAAGTGCTCGCGTCACGCGGCTTCGACGCCCGCGTGGAACGGCTCTGCCGCCACTACTACACGGGACCGCGCGGCCAGCCCAGTCTCCCGCCGGGCACCTACTTCCGCTGCCTCTTGATCGGGTTCTTCGAGGGTCTGGACTCGGAGCGAGGGATCGCTTGGCGAGTGGCAGATTCCCTCTCGATCCGCCGGTTCCTGGGGTACGGGATCGATGAGCTGACGCCCGACCATTCGACGATCTCGCGCACCCGGCGGCTCTTCAAGGTCTCGACGCATCGGGCGGTCTTCCGCTGGGTGCTGCGGGTCTTGCAGGAGGAGGGACTGCTGAAGGGAAAAACCATTCTGATCGATGGGACGACGCTGGAGGCGAATGCCGCCCTGCGCTCGATCCGGCGGCGCGATACCGGGGAGTCGTACGACGACTATCTCACCCGACTGGCGGAAGCGGCGGGGATCGCACACCCAACGCGCGCGGACCTGGCGCGGTTTGATCGGAAGCGCCAGAAGAAGGGATCGAATGCGGAGTGGGAGCATCCGGACGATCCGGAGGCGCGCATCACCAAGATGAAAGACGGCCGGACGCATCTGGCCCACAAGGTCGAACACGCGGTGGATGCGGCAGCGGGGGCGCTCCTGGCCATCACGCTGCACCCGGCCGATGCGGGGGATACCACCACGGGGCTCGAGACCGTGGCCGCCGCGCAAGCCACGGCGACGGCGGTGGGCTTGCCCGCTATGGCCGAGGGGGTGCTGGACAAGGGGTATCACAGCGATGCGGTGATGGTGGCGCTGCAGCAGCAGGGCATTCGCAGCTATGTCGCGGAGCCGAAGCGAGGCCGGCGCCGGTGGCGGGGCAAAGCGGAGGCGCAGCGCGCGGTGTACGCCAATCGTCGGCGATTACGCGGCGTCCGGAATCAGCGCTTGCAGGCGCAGCGGGCGGAACTCTGCGAGCGCAGTAACGCGCATCTCTATGAGACCGGGGGGATGCGACGGCTGCACCTGCGCGGCCGTCAGAATATTCTCAAACGGCTGTTGATTCAGGCCGCGGCGTTCAACCTGGCGCTCTTCATGCGAAAGACGTATGGCGTGGGAACGCCGCGAGGCCTCCAGGACCGCCTCGAGTCGTTTATGGCGCTCGTGAAGCGCCAGTCGGTCACTCTCAGTGCCCTGGCTCGCTCCATCCGCGCCATGATTGACGTGCCGCTCCGACTTCCGCCCTCTCCGCAATCTCCTGCTTCACACGCCAACGATCCGATGAGATCCACCCTTTCTACCACGGGCTGCTAGCGCAGGGCTCAGACAAGGTCGGAATCGTGTTCTCAGTCTAAGCGCATGGGCGCCAAAGGCTTTCAGTAATCACTAATCACTAACCACTGGTCCCAGGTAAACGTTTTTCCCGCTCCCGTTGTCTGTCTACAGAAGCTCGTGTAGACACACTCCAGGAAGGCCGATGAACGACAATCGCGAAGTCGTCCAGGGGACGCTCGACCTCCTCGTGCTCTCGACGCTGGAAGCCGGCGCCATGCACGGATGGGGAATCTCGCGACGCATTCGTGAGCGCTCGGGCGAGGTGGTCCTGGTGACCACAGGCTCCCTGTACCCCGCGCTTCACCGCCTTGAATCCCGGCGGCTGATTCGCGCTGAATGGCGAACCTCGGACAACAACCGCCGGGCACGTTATTACACGCTCACGGCGCGCGGTGAACAGGTACTGGGCGTCGAACTTGCCTGGTGGAACCGTTTTGTCGTCGGCGTCGCCGGCGTCATCGCCCCTGCCTGAGGAGAGCCGCATGCTGAACAAACTGCGCTCAGGAGTCAGGTCGCTCTTCACGCGAAGCAACGTGGAGCGAGACCTCGACGACGAAATCCGGGATCATCTCGATCGCGACATCGCCGATCGCATGCGGCACGGTGTCGCGCTGGGCGAGGCCCGACGTCAGGCGCTCGCCGACTTCGGCGGCGTCGACAATGTGCGCGAGAGGCTCCGTGACGAGCACGGCATCTCTATCCTCGAAGACCTGACGCGCGACACGCGATTCGCGATGCGGCGGCTCGGCCGCAACCCGCGTTATGCGACCCTGATTGTGCTCACGATCGGCCTTGGCATCGGCGCGGCGACCGCGGTCTTCAGCGCGGTTGATGGTGTCCTGTTCAAGCCGCTCGCGCTCGAGAACCCCGACGCGATCGTCACGCTGTGGCAGACAAAGATCGCTGAAAACATCGATCGTGATGACTTCTCGCCGGGGACGTGGCTCGAGCTTCGCGAACGCACGCATTCGTTTACTCATGTGGCGGCCGCCAACCCCTACGGGGGCAACCTCAGCGAAGGGACGAGCACCGAGTACGCCGAAGCCTGGCAGCTTTCCGAGGACTACCTGCCGATGTTGGGCGTGAAGCCACATCTCGGCCGAACTCTCGAGC